>CAXTTL010000091.1:0-17558 GCA_964247135.1 uncultured Deinococcales bacterium
TCCAGGTATCAACCCCACATTGGCGATCTGGGCGCTCACCACCTGGGCGGCAGACCAACTCGTGACCAAACTCAAACAACCGTAGGGTGCGCCGTGCGCACCACTTGACGCGAAACGGTGCGCGGGGCGCACCCTACCAGGAGATCAACATGACAGCCACACTGACGACAATGGAAATCATCAATCCCGCTACTTTCGACGTGATCGGCAGCGTGCCAATCTCGAGCGCCCAGGATGTCGAAAAGGCGTTGAACGCCGCGCAGGACGGCAAAAAAGTTTGGGCGGCAACCCCGATGTGGAAACGCCGCGAGATTCTCAGCCGTTACCTTGATCTGCTGACCGCACAAAAGCTCGAGGTGGCACACACGCTCTGTCTCGAGACGGGCAAACCGCTCGAGCAGGCGATAGATGAGGTTTCTGGTGGGATTCGGATGTTCCGCGAGTACATCAACCGCGTGATTGGGCTGCACGGCACGACCATTCCGCTCGATTCGCAAGAAGGACTCGAGCGCGATGTCCTCATGACACACCATCAACCGCTCGGGGTGCTGGCGGCGATCTTGCCGTTCAATTTTCCGATAGACACCTTCAGCCACAAGACCGGCGCGGCGCTGGTGACGGGCAACGCCGTGATCGTCAAACCTGGCGAGGACGCACCGCTCGCGGTCTTGCACGCCGTGCGCCTGATGCACGAGGCGGGTGTGCCCGAGAATGTGATTCAGGTCCTTACAGGCAAGGGTGAGGTCGGCGCGATGATGACCGACACGCCCAAAGTCAACGCGATCAGTTTTACCGGCAGCACCGCCACGGGCAGCCGCGTGATGGCAAACGGCGCAAAGCACATCTCGCGGGTGTACCTCGAGCTTGGCGGCAATGATCCGTTCATTGTTTTTGAAGATGCCGACATGGATGTCGTCATGGAACACGCGGCGTTTGCTCGAACCTACTGCAACGGGCAGTGCTGCGTTGCCAGCAAGCGCTTTATTGTCCATCAATCCAAGCGCGAGGAATTTACGGCAAGGTTGCTCGAGTCTTTAAAGTCTTACACGGTCGGCAACCCGTTGCTGACGGGCACAAAAGTTGGACCACTGATTCATGAGGCAGCCGCCAAACGCGCCGAGGAGCAAATCGCGTTGACCGTCTCGCAGGGGGCAAAGGTGCTTTCGGGCGGCGAACGATACGACCGTAGTTTTATCGCGCCAACCGTGCTCGAGAATGTCACGCCAGAAATGGACGTTGCCAGGGACATGGAAATCTTTGCCCCTGTCTTCCCGATCATCAGTTTTAAAACAGACCAAGAAGCCATCTCGATTGCGAACGCCTCGATTTACGGTCTGAACGCTGGTGTGTTCACCAACAACGTCAACCGTGCGATTCAAGCGGGCTACCAGATCGAATCTGGCACGGTCTGCGTCAATGGCGCGGGTTTGTATCACCCCGATGCCGCCGCGTTTGGCGGTTTCAAACAGAGCGGGCTGGGACGCGAAGGAACGCTGACCGGACTCGAGGAGATGACGCAAATCAAGAGCATCGTGTTCCGCAACGCCTTGTCATAATTCACCAAACATAACGTTCTCAACCGCACTGAACCCCATCTCGAGGTTCTCACTCGAGTCTCTTCCTTTACGCCCAAAACGCTCAGCTCGAGCGCCATTTGACCGACCCAATCGGGTGGTCTTGTTGCTATTGCCCAAAACCTGAATTCCAGGAGGTGAAGCCCAAAAACACGAAATGGCGATTTATCAACCCCAAGCCCTGAACCGCACCAACTCAACCCCAATCCCCGAGGAGGGAACATGAAATACAAACACATCATCGTGACTGGCGTACTCGCACTGGCAGCGGGTGCATTCGTCGCCCAGGCGGCTGGCGCAACTGGCAAACTCGAGATTTTTTCCTGGTGGACGGCTGGCGGCGAATCCGAAGGTCTGGACGCGCTGTTTAAGATCATGAAAGCCCAAAACCCAGACCTCGAGATCATCAATGCGACCGTGGCTGGCGGTGGCGGCACGAACGCGCAAGCGGTACTGCGAACCCGCGTTTTGGGTGGCAATCCACCAGATTCGTTCCAGGTTCATGGTGGTTCTGATGTCCTTGACAATTGGGTTAAAGCCGGCAAGATGGACGACATCTCTGCGGTCTGGATCAAAAACGGCTATGACAAGGTGATCCCAAAAAGCATTCAGGCGCAGTTTATGGCAGACGGCAAATATTACGGAATGCCAGTCAACATTCACCGCAACAACAATTTGTATTTTAACAATGCGTTGCTCGCCAGCGCTGGCGTCAAAGTACCGACCACGCTGGCGCAATTCTGGGTGGCGGCTGAAAAACTCAAAAAAGCTGGCATCACGCCACTGGCGCTCGGCAGCCAAGGCAACTGGGAAATCACCATGCTGCTCGAAAACATGGTGGTTGAGGTGGGTGGCGCAAAATTTTACAACGACCTGACCACAGGCAAAATCGCCTGGACGGACGCTCGAGTGATCAAAGCCTTGACCAACCTCAAGCGCATGTTGGGTTACGTCAACAAAGACCACGCGGCGCTCTCGTGGGATCAGGGCGCTGGGCTGGTTTTGAACGGCAAAGCCGCGTTTAACATCATGGGCGACTGGGCAAAAGGTTATTTTTTATCGAACAAATGGACTGCCGACAAAGAATTCTCGAGTGTTCCCGCCCCTGGCACGAAAGGCACGTTCATTGCCACCAACGATGCTTTCGGTCAACCCAAAGGCGCACCAAACCAAGCTGCTGTCAGCGAATGGTTGAAACTGCTGGGCAGCAAAGAGGGACAAGAGCAATTCAACATCAGAAAAGGTTCGATCTGCGCCCGCACCGATTGCGATGCCAAACTCTTTGACCCAATCGGTCAACGCACCATGAAAGATTTCTCGAGCAATGCCATTGTCGCCACCATCGCACACGGCAGCGCCATGAAAGGTTCTTTTGTCTCGGCACTGCACGATGAGATGGGTATCTTTGCGCTGAATGGTGACGTGCAAAAAACCGCCGCGAATCTCGAGAAGCAAGCCAAAGACCTCGGTATTCGCTAATCATCACACTTCACTGAGCCTGCTTTATCACACAGTTTCTTCGCGGTTGGTTTCTTGAACTGGGAAACCAACCGCAACACCCACAAAATCAGACGTACAAATTTCTCGAGATAAAATCTCTTTGAACCGTTCCCCAAGGACTCCAATGACCAGTATCAGCCTTCGCAAACGCCGCCCTCCAAACACCGATCAGATCACCGCCGTTTTGATGATTGTGCCGTCTTTGATTGCGATTGCCATTTTTGTGTACATGTTCATTTTACGCACGGCAGGACTTTCGTTGCTGGCGGTCAATGACTTGTTCGTGATGGCTGGACCAAAGACCTGGTTGGGTTTTCCGCAGGCAGCCTTTGTCGGCTTGAAAAATTATTTTGACCTTGCCAGCAACGACCGCTTCCGAGCCGATGTCGTCAACATGCTGGTCTTTAGCATTCTGTTCGTTGCCTGTTCGCTCTCGCTTGGCTTGCTCTTAGCGGTGCTCATCAATGCCAAGGCGAAACTCGAGGATTTGTGGCGCAACATTTTTTTCTTCCCCTTGGCGCTTTCGTTGGTCGTGACTGGCACAGTTTGGCGTTGGGTCTTCAACAGTGCCAGCACCAGCAGCCTTGGGCTGGACTGGATCACCAACCCAAACACCGCCATTTTGACCATCATCATCGCCGCCACCTGGCAGATGAGCGGTTATGTCATGGCACTGTACCTGGCGGGTTTGCGCGGTATTCCAGGCGAATTGCACGAGGCGGCTCGGGTGGATGGCGCAACCGAGGCGCAAATTTTTTGGCGCATCACCTTTCCCTTGCTTGGTCCGATCACGGTCAGCGCCGCCGTGCTGTTGATTCATATTTCACTGAAAATTTTTGACCTGGTGTTTGTCATGACGGGCAACCCTGGCGGACCCGGATTTTCCAGCGACATGCCTGCGCTCTACATGTTTCAGGCAACCTTCAAGCAAGATTTGTACTCGAGGGGCGCGGCGATAGCGACGTTTATGCTGATCGTGGCGGCGGTCATCATCATTCCGTACCTGGTCGCCAGCAACCGAAAGTCGGTGGAGGAATGACCCGTGTGAGCCAACCCATCTCGAGTCCAGCCGTCAAGAAACGCACGCTCTCACCGGCTCGAGTTGGCTTGTACCTGCTGCTTTTGACCCTCGCCGCGTTTTACCTGGTTCCGGTTTTTGTGGCGATCAACACCAGCCTCAAAAGCTTCGAGGAAGTCTCAAAAACCAGTGCTTTCGCCTTGGTGCTTCACCCCAACCTGGCGGCGTACCTCGAGGCGTTCGCGGGGCTAAAACAGGGTTTGCTGAACAGCTTGGCAATGGCAATACCAGCCACGCTCATCAGCAGCCTGCTGGGTTCAATGAATGGTTATGTGCTCGCCAAGTGGAAGTTCAAATGGGCGGACACCATCTTCCCAGCCGTGCTGTTCGGCATGTTCATCCCGTATCAATCGATCTTGATTCCACTGTTTCAATTCATGAGCGACATCAAACTGGCGGGCAGCATCTGGGCGTTGGTGCTGGTTCATGTCGTGTACGGCATTCCAATCACCAGTTTGATCTTTCGCAATTTTTACGCCACCATTCCAAGCTCCTTGCTCGAGGCTGCCAAGCTCGACGGGGCAAGTTTTTTTGGCATTTACCGCCACGTGCTGTTTCCGCTCAGCACCAGTTCGTTCGTGGTCGTGCTGATCTGGCAGTTCACCAACATCTGGAATGACTTTCTGTTCGCCGTGACGCTGACCAGTCCAGCCACGCAGCCCGTGACCGTGGTTTTGCAAGGTTTGGGCGCGGGACAGATCAGCCATTACGAGGTTCAAATGGCGGGCGCGATTGTCGCCGCCCTGCCGACCTTGCTGATTTACATCGTGCTGGGAAGGTATTTTGTGCAAGGCGTATTGGCGGGTTCGGTCAAAGGCTAAACCTGCTCGAGATTTATCAATCTTTAAAACGTGGTGATGGCTTCGTGCTTTGCTCGAACCAGCATGGTGATCCTTTGATGGTCTTTTGATACGGGTTGGGTTTCATTACTTCATACGCTTGCGTAAATATTGCGTTCATCACGGAATCCGTATTGGGTTGTATCCTGCCCTGCCGCTGAATCTCGCATCCGCAAACGCAAATAAAATATCTCGAGGTTGTCGCCTCGAGATACCGATTCTTAATCTTCTGGAATCTCGCCCGCGTCCGCCATTTTGACGATTTTCGGGTCAAATCGTGCGATCACATGCACCAGTTCGGTTTGCGCCGCCATGACTTTATCGATGTCTTTGTACGCCAGTGGGTTCTCGTCAATGCCCGCCGAGAGCAGCGTCACGCCCGCTTCCTCGAGTTTTGGTCGGATCATCTTCCAGGTGAATTGCTCTTTGGCTTTGGTGCGGCTCATGGCGCGTCCCGCACCGTGGCTGGCACTCTCGAGACTGTCTTTGTTGCCTTTGCCGCGCACCACAAAACCTGGGGTTGCCATGCTGCCTGGAATCATGCCGAGCACGCCCATGCCGGCTGGGGTTGCGCCTTTGCGGTGAACGATGACCTCCTGTCCAAAGTGGCTTTCTTTCCAAGCGAAATTGTGATGGTTTTCGACGCCCGCCAGCACTTTCGCGCCGATGGCTTTGATCACTTTTTTGTGAATCAACGCGTGGTTGGCGCTGGCATACAAACCCATCAAGTTCATGGCAGCCCAGTATTCTTGTCCAGCTTCAGAATCCATGCCCAGCCATGCCAGGTGTTTTAATTCTGCTGGCAGTTCGCGGTGAAAATCCATTGCCAAGTCCGAGTAATGCTTTGCCACCGTCGCGCCAGAGCCTCGAGAACCACTGTGCGACAACAGCGCCAAGTATTCTCCTGGCGAAAGGTTCATCTCACTCTTGTCAAGCGTCACAATGCCAAATTCGACGAAGTGATTGCCGCTGCCCGAAGTGCCAAGCTGCGCTCGGGCTTTATCAAACAGCTTTTCGGTGACTCGAGTCACCGTCCAATCCTCATCGAGCACGTCATGCTCGAGTGGTCGCTGCCAGCTTGCGCCTGTGCCGAATTTGGTCTCGGTTTCGATGGCACGTTTCAAGTCTTCAAAACGACGTTTGAAGGCGGTGGTGACGGGCATATCCAGAATCGAGAGTTTCAGGCGGCAAGCAATATCGTCCCCACCCGCGTAAGGAATCACGGCGTTTTCGGTGGCGAGCACACCGCCAATTGGCAAGCCGTACCCTTGGTGCGCGTCTGGCATCAACGCGCCAGCGAACGCCACAGGCAGCATCGCGGCGTTGTGCATTTGCTTGATCGCGCCGTCCTCCAGCCCAGTTCCAAAAATCTTGTACGGCGCAGCCTCCAAGCGTCGCTCGAGTGGTTTTGGTTTGCTTAATTCACTTGCCAAAACCCCAAAGTGCTCATCCTCGAGGTGTGCTTCTGGTTGCTCGAGAATCGCACGGATTTGAGCTTCGATTTTTGCTGGTTCAAATCGGTCGGGATGGTTTTTGATGGCAGCAAGCACCACGCCGACCAGTCGTCCCTCTGGAATTCCGAGTGCCAAAATGTCTTTTGCTTTCATGATGTCAGTTCCTGTGTTTTCTTTAACCTCGAGCAGCTTATCGATGCCTTCTTTGCGATCCCACTGAATGCCGGCTTCGGTTTTGAAATACCAAATTCGGTGCCACGGAATTTCCAAACCTGGTTTGAAACTGGTCAGCCTGATTTCTTTCATGCCGTTAAAACGGGTCTGGTAACCAATCACAAATTCGGACGGGTCAAAGCGCGAATCGTAACAGATTTGATTGTAAATGATTTCACTGGAACGAAGTTTCATAATTTCCCTCACCAACTCGAAGATGCTCGAGTTTCAACCTTGTCAGTGTAAGGGCTTAAAGCTCGAGTCGCCTGATGGAAACGGCGTGGTTTGACTAAGCGTTATGGCTCAAATCAAAACCACGCAAATCAAAACCCCGACGTTCCGCAACGTCGGGGTTGAAACGAAAGCTCGAGGGGGTCGAGCGGTACTGCGTCGAGCGGTGCTTCTCTGCTGAAGTCAGTATGGCGTTTAATTCTGAGAGGGGCACTGGAATTTTTATGAGAAGAATCGATCTCTCGAGCCGTTTTCTTCATATTGAATTCATTTTAGAGGGTTTTATGAGGAAATTTGGTTCTCAAAACTCGAGACCCAACAACCAATCCGCGCCGTAATCATCGTTAAAACCCACCCAAACATCGGGTTTTGGCACGCTGTGACCAAAACATTCAACTTCTCGTAAATCGAATCGATCCAACCCTTGCGATCACCGCGTTCGGTTTCTTCACGGACAAAATCATCCCAAGCCAGACAGCGTTTGTTCTTGACCCAGGCGTAATCCTCGAACAACTCGATCAAGCGAAACTTGCCGTGCTTCTCGAGCAGCAAAACATCGGGCGTCCCCTCGAGCGTGGTGTGGGCAAGCGCCAGCCAACCGCGTTCCGCCAAAGGATGCTCGTGCTCGAGTGCATCCAGCGCCCTTGGTTGGGCGTAATGAATGGCGATACCTTCATCCTCGAGCGCCACTGGTTCAGACAATAATTTCATAATCAATAGTTTGCTCGAGATTTGGGTATTTGTGAAGTGGTGCGGTAAAAGCATTCTCGCTCAGGGTTAAGCACGCCTCAAAACGGTTAGACTGAAGAACGTTCATCGCCAGTCTGCAAAACTGGCAGCCAGGAGCTTTTTTGATTCACTCAACCACACTTGAAAACGGTTTTACCGTCATCAGCGAACCTCAACCGTGGCAACCCAGCGTCAGCTTTGACTTGCTGATTCCAGCCGGTGCGGTCAACGAACCCGAAACCATGCGCGGCGTGACCAGCGTGCTCGAGGATTGGATGGATCGCGGCGCGGGAAACCGTGACTCTCGAGCGCTTTCGGACGCCTTCGATAACCTCGGCGTGCGGCGCGGCGGCGGGGCTGGACTCGAAGGCACCAGCTTTTCAGGTGCGATGCTCGAGACGGATTTGAGCGCGGCGTTTGAACTGTTCGCCGATGTGATTCAGCGCCCAATCCTGCCCGACACCGAACTCGAGCCTTGCCTGGAATTGGCGCGGCAAGACATCGAATCGCTTGACGACAGTCCCGCGCAAAAACTGTTCGTCAAACTCCGCGAACGCTTTTTTGTAAGCAACCACGGGCGCTCGGGCATGGGCACGCTCGAGGGTCTGGCAGCCATTACGGGCGCTGCCGCTCGAGCCGATTACCAAAACCGTTTCACCCCAAACGGCGCAATTCTGGGTGTCTCTGGCGGCGTCAAATGGGATGAATTGCTCGAGTTGGTCACGCGCCTGTTCGGTTCTTGGACTGGAAAACCTGCCAGCAATCCAGCCCCCAAAATGCAAGGCGGATTTTACGACCACATCGTGCAAGACACCGCCCAAGTTCAAATTGGAATGCTTTACCCCAGCCTTGCGCCCACCGATCCGCACTGGCTCGAGTCGCGCCTCGCGCTTCTGGTGCTTTCAGGCGCGGGATTCTCGAGTCGATTGATGCAGGAAGTCCGAGAAAAACGCGGGCTGGTCTACAGCGTTCGGGCTTCGGGATCACCGATTAAAGCCGCCAGCACGATCAGCGTTTACGCGGGAACCAGCCCAGACCGCGCCCAGGAAACCCTGAATGTGATCCAAGAAGAAATGCAAAAAATGCGGCTCGGCGTCACGCTCGAGGAACTTGAACGCGCCAGAATTGGCTTGCTGACCAGCCTGGTCATGAGCGAAGAATCCAGCGGCGCTCGAGCGGGAGGTTTGGTGCGCGACTGGCATTTGCTGGGTCATGCCCGAGAACTCGAGGATTTGAAAGCCAAGGTCAAAGCCGTCACGCTCGAGGGTGTGAACACGTGGCTTGCCGCCAACCCGTTCGAGAATCCTGGCGTGATGACGCTTGGACCAAAAGCGCTGAATTTGTAAATCTCGAGAAATGAAATTTATGCCTTGGGCGCAGCAAGCGGCGCCCCTACGAAACCCCAAATATTGGGCATAACAGGAGTGCAATCAATGGAATTTCAACAAACAACATTGTCAAACGGATTGACCGTCATCGGCGAACACAACCCTCAAGCCAAAAGCGTGGCTGTTGGGTATTTCGTCAAAACAGGCTCGAGGGACGAAAGCCCAGAAATTTCGGGCGTCAGTCATTTTCTCGAGCACATGATGTTCAAAGGTTCAGACACGATTTCGGGCGATGAAATCAACACCGAATTCGATGAGGTCGGCGCAAAATACAATGCCTTCACCAACGAAGAACTGACCGCCTATCACGGTGCGGTGCTGCCCGAATTTCAACCACGACTGGTAAAACTCCTGACGACCATGATGCGCCCAGCGTTGCGAAACACGGACTTTGATGTCGAGAAAAAAGTGATTCTCGAGGAAATTGAGATGTACAAAGACCGCCCAAATTTCATGGTCTTTGACGAATTGCGCCCAACCTACTTTGGTCAGCATCCACTCGGCAACAGCGTGCTCGGCACGAGCGGAAGCATTCTGGCGCTGTCTCGAGATGCCATGTTCGAGTATTTTTCGCGCCGTTACGCGCCGAACAATTTGGTGCTCGGCGTGGCGGGAAATTACGACTGGGATGCACTTTTAACCCAAGTTGGCGAGATGACCTCGAGTTGGACGCCAGCCACCACCGGACGCAATCAACCCACCTTTGCCCCGACCAGCACGATCAAAACCATCAACTCGAGCAAAATCAACCGCGCCCATATTGCGTTAATGACCCCAGGATTCTCGAGCTTGGACCCACAACGTTACGCGGCTGGCGTGCTCGGCTGGATTTTGGGCGACGGTGAAAACTCGAGGTTGTACTGGGCGTTGGTGGACAACGGTTTGTGCGACGAAGCCAGTTTTGACCACACCAGCGAGGACGGACTCGGGCATTTTGGCGGCTACATCAGCACCGATCCAGAACGCGCCAAAGAAGCCTTGGCAACCTTCAAAAACGTGCTCGAGGATGCCCAAAAAAACGGTGTGACGCTGGAGGAACTCGAGCGAGCCAAACGCAAAGTCGCCGTGTCTATTGTACTCCGCGCCGAAACGCCTTACTCGAGGTTGTTTTCCATGAGCATGGAATACCTCGACACCCTTGAGTACAAACCGCTCGCTGAGGTCGTCAAAACCGTGCAAAGCATCACGCTCGAGGAAGTCAACGCGATTCTCAAAACCCGCCCGTTTGATGCCATGACGGTGGTTGGTTTGATGCCAGACGGCTTTGCATTGTGAACTCAAAGCAAATGCTGATAACATGAAACCCACCCATGATTGACCGTCTGAAACTCCCGTTTTCGTTCGACCCAATGCGTTTAAAACACGACCTCGAGAATCTCGAGCACTTGGGTTGGACGGATCATTTTGTCAAACAGAATTACGAGGGTTCTTGGAGCGTGATTCCGCTCCGAGGCACGGCGGGCGCGACGCATCCGATCATGATGATTTACAGCGATCCAAACGCCAAGGACTTTGAAGACACGCCTTTTTTGGAATCCAGCCCGTATTTTCAGGAAGTGCTGCAAGGATTTCAATGTCCGCTCGAGGCGGTTCGCCTGATGAAACTCAGTGCCGGTTCGATCATCAAAGAGCACACCGATTATGACCTGGCGTTTGAAGACGGTCACGCGCGGTTGCACATTCCAGTCGCTACCAACTCCGCAGTCGATTTTCAGTTAAATCATCGGCGCGTGGTCATGCTCGAGGGTGAATGCTGGTATTTAAAACTTAGCGAACCGCATTCGGTTGCCAACCGTGGTGAGGCAGACCGTGTGCATTTGGTGATCGACGCATTGGTGAATCCTTGGCTCGAGGAAATCTTTCACAACAACCTCTAAATTATAGTTCCCGCAGCATGTATGTTGGTTGCGGGTTTTCAGCTTCAAAGCCGCTCGAGCGATAAAATTCTACGGCTTCTTGGTTGTCCGCCAGCACCCAAACCACATCAACATCATTTTCGCGCATCCAAGTTTCCATTTGGTTCAAAAGCGCTCGACCAATACCTTGCCTGCGCCAATCTTGATGCACACCAATTTCGTACAACACAAGCTCCTGCCCTGTATTCGAGCGCAGTAAAATGACGTTGCATTGTAAAAACCCAAGAATGGCATCACCTTCAAATGCAACCCAACAAAGCACGTCGGGATGCTCGAGAAAACGTTTTGCGTTTTCGGGCTTTAGCGGTGGTTTTGGTGCGCCGCGATCATCAAGGTCAAAGTCGGCATCGTGGGTTGCCAGAAACTCGAGGATTGCTTCATCACCTGCGCCGAGTTGTTTGATTGAAACTGCCATCGGGTTCACCTCTGAATAGCATTGTCGCTCGAGATTCTATTTGGAAATGTTGAGGTTTAAACTTGAGGAATGATTTTCCCACTCGAGCAATGGATTCGTGTTTCACAAGAAATGAACTTGCGCTTTGAGAAACTTCGAGGGATTGCCGTGTGCGAAGCCAATCCCACGCCATTTCACCAAATGGAAATTGATCGGATTCGGGCGAGTGTTCGCGTTACCAATCCTAACGTTTCTGGTATTCATGTGGCGAATGTTTTGTTCGCTTTTGAGGATGATACGTTCGTCCAACCCGATATTGCTTTTTTAGCCGAGTTACCAATTCTTCTCGAGACTTATGAAGCTTTAAGCGTCGTTCCATCCGCCGTGATTGAAGTAACATCACTGGGTTTCGAGCGCAAAGACCTCGAGTTCAAACCACGGTTTTATCTTGAAAAAGGCGTAAAGGACATTCTGATTTTTGATCCGCGCACGAAAGTCATTTTGTATCACCGGCAAGAATGGACTGAACCCAAACAATTCTCGAGTCCAGCAAGATTCGAGTTGGAATGCGGTTGCGAAGTCACAATTTGAAGCTCGAGATTTTTGTTTGTCAAGGTCTGGTTATGTTCACGTTACGGCGGTAACATAGCATCATGTCCGACTCGAGCAACCCGTTACGACCTGGGGACGCCAACCCCGCCGACCTCCACCACAACCTCGAGGCTTCACTCAAAACCCCGAAACGCTTCGCACACTTGCATCAGCACACACAATATTCGCTTCTGGACGGTGCAGCGCGAATCAAGGATTTATTGAAATGGGTTTTGAAAACCTCCCCAGAAAACCCGACCGTCGCCATGACCGATCACGGCAACATGCACGGTGCGGTGCAATTTTTCAAGTATGCCAACGAGTACGGCGTCAAACCGATCATCGGTTATGAGGCGTATGTTTCGGCAGGCTCGAGGTTTGACCGCAAAATGGAAAAGGGTGTCGATGGTGGGTATTACCATCTGACGCTGCTGGCAAAGAATTTTGAGGGCTATCAGAACCTCTGCAAGTTATCCTCCATCGCGTATCTCGAGGGTTATTATTACAAGCCCCGCATCGACCGTGAGGTGCTGGCGCTCCATCACAAAGGCGTGATCGCCATGAGCGGTTGCCTGGGTGCGGAAGTCCCAAATTTGATCTTGCAAGATCGGCTCGAGGAAGCCGAAGAGCGTTTAAAGTGGTATCAAGCGCTTTTTAAAGAAGATTATTTCGTCGAGATTCAAAACCACGGTTTGCCAGAGCAGCAAAAAGTCAACCCCGTTTTGAAAGCTTGGGCGATCAAGCACGGCATCGGCATGGTTGCCACCAACGACGGGCATTACGTCAAACACGAAGACGCTTATGCCCACGAGGTTTTGCTCGCCATTCAGACCAAAGCGCTGATGAGCGAAGAAAAACGCTTTAAATTTTCCTGCGATGATTTTTACGTCAAAACCCAACTCGAGATGGAAAAAATGCTGCCCAGTTCTGACTGGGGCGATGAGATTTACGACAACAGCATCAACATTGCCGACCAATGCAACCTCGAGCTTCCGATTGGCAACAAGCGCGTTTACCAAATGCCAGCGCTTCCAATTCCCGAAGGTCGTTCGATGGCGGAAGAGTTGCGGGTGCAAGTCTTTGAGGGTTCTCAAAAACGTTACCCCAAAGATTTGACCGATGCCTTGTACCGCCGTTATGTGCAAGTCAGCCTCGAGAAACTTGATATTGAGCGCCAAACTGCCCTGTTAAAGCGTATTCCAAACCTGAACCCCGAAACCGCGAGCCTCGAAACGCTGATTCTGGCGATGGCGTTTATGGGAACACTCTGGGTTGAACAATTTAAAGACGAAAAATACACGCAATACCCAGGGCTGGACTGGCTCGAGGAATTTGAGCCTGATGCTTGGGGGCAAGGTTTGGTGGTCTTGCGCCGCGCCGAGTACGAATCGGGCGTGATTATTCGCATGGGTTTCCCAGATTACTTTTTGATCGTCGCGGACTTTATCAACTGGGCGAAAGACCAGAACATTCGCGTCGGACCTGGGCGCGGTTCGGGTGCGGGTTCGCTGGTGGCGTATGCGCTGCGGATCACCAACTTGGACCCGCTGTTTTACGGTTTGCTGTTCGAGCGTTTTTTAAACCCCGACCGCGTTTCGATGCCCGATTTTGACGTGGATTTTTCGGACGCGCGGCGCAACGAAGTGATCGAGTACGTGCGCAACAAATACGGTGACGACAAGGTTGCCATGATCGCCACCTTCGGAACGATGGCATCTCGCGCTGTGTTTAAAGACGTGGCTCGAGTTCTGGAATTGCCCTTTGCCGAAGCGGACAAACTCTCCAAACTCGTGCCCGTCAAATTCGGTAAAAGCCTTTCGCTCGAGGATGCCGCCAAAACCGTGCCTGACATTGCCGCGATGCTCGAGGAGAACGAAAAAACCAAAGAGGTTTTTGGCATTGCGCAGTCTTTGGAGGGTTTGACCCGTCACGCCAGCGTTCACGCCTCGGGGGTCATCATTGGACGCGAACGCCTGGACAACCTTGTGCCCTTAATGCGCGACTCGAGCGGCGAGGGTGTGGTCTGTCAACTCGACATGAGCAGCGTCGAAGATATTGGTCTGATCAAAATGGATTTTCTTGGACTTCGCACATTGTCGTTTCTCGAGGAAGCCATGCGTATCGTCAAAGAATCCAAAGGCGTTTCGCTCGAGCCTGATGATTTCCCGCTCGACGATTCCAAAACCTACGATCTGATCTCGAGGGGTGAGACCAAGGGCGTGTTTCAACTCGAGGGTGGCGGGATTACCGAGGCGGCAAAACGCCTGAAACCCAGACGGATTCAGGATGTTAACGCGCTCTCGGCGTTGTATCGCCCGGGTCCGATGGACAACATTCCGGCGTACATCGAACGGCATCACGGGCGCGAAGAGGTGCGTTACGACCAGGGCGAGTTTGATCTTCCGACTTGCGAACCGTTTTTGAAGCCGATTCTCGAGGAAACATACGGTATTCCCGTCTATCAAGAGCAAATCATGCAGATTGCGAGTGCGGTTGCGGGGTATTCACTGGGTCAATCTGACCTCTTGAGACGCGCAATGGGAAAAAAGAAGTTAGAGGAAATGAATAAAGAGCGTATTAAATTTGAAGAAGGCGCTCTTAGTGTTAATAAAATTCCTAAAAAAGAGTCAAATCGCTTGTTTGATATCCTAGAAAAATTTGCCAATTACGGATTTAATAAATCTCATTCTGCTGCATACGCCTTTATTTCATTCCAAACCGCTTATATCAAAGCCCATTATCCTGTTGAATTTATGGCGGCGCTGCTGACCGTCGAACGAAAAGACAGCGATAAAGTTGCAGAATATATTAACGATGCCAGACAACTCAAACTCGAGTCTGGCAACAAAATGCAGGTCTTGCCACCAGACATTAACCTTTGCTCGAGCGACTTTAAGGTGGTTGGCGAAAAGATTTTGTTCGGACTTTTTGCCGTTAAAGGCTTGGGCGAGGAATCGGTGCTGGCGATTCTCGAGGAACGTCAGAAAAACGGTGCGTTTAAGGGCTTGGCAAATTTTTGCTCGAGGTTGCAGCATGTTGGTTTGACCCGTCGTTGGGTGGAAAACCTGGTCAAAGCTGGCGCGTTTGATGCCTTCGGCGTTCGGCAATCCTTGCTCGAGTCGGTCGAAGATGCGCTCGATTACGCGGTGGGTCAGGCGCAAATGGCAAATCAGGGCATGGATGCGCTGTTTGGCATGGCGACCATTGCGCCAGAACCCAAGTTGCGGGTGATTCCGCCGGCTCAAACCGAAGATGAGTCTCGAGCGCGAGCGATTCAACAATTGCAATTCGAGAAAGAAGCAGTGGGTTTGTACATTTCTGGGCATCCGCTCGAGCATTACCCTGGAATGCTCGAGGCTGCCAGCACCAAAGCCCCAAACCTCGAGTATTGGTTTCACAATTCGGGTACGATTGCGGGCTACCGTGGGCGCAAGAAGGCGGTGCTGGCAGGCATGATTTCGGGCGTGCAACGCAAACCCACCAAATCGGGCGGCATGATGGCACGAGTCAATCTGACCGACAATGTGGGTTCTCTCGAGCTTGTGGCGTTCTCTCGGGCTTACGAGAAAATAAATACCAAACTCGTGGAAGACATGCCTGCGCTGGTGATCGTCGAGGTTGAACCAGACGGCGAGGGTATTCGGGTCAGCATCGAAGATGTCTTGACTTTCGATGAGGCTCGAGCCATGCCGAAAATCTTGTCGCTCGAACTGGATTTGGAAGAAGTTGGGGATGGTCAACTCGAGCATTTGGATGAAATTTTGCAAAATCAAGAAGGTGTTCCGAACACGCCAATTCGCGTTCGGGTTCGTTCTGAAGCAGGTTATGAGGTCTGGGAACTCGAGGTCAAAGCCACGCCCAGCACCCCAGAAACCCTGAAACTCGAGTGTCCGTGGTTACAACCCAAACTGGGCATCAACGGCGATGCAGTGCTGGCAAAGTACGAACGTGCGCCCAAGCCTTGGGAGAAAAAAGCGCAGGGTGGCGAAGCTCGAGTCTTGAATTGAAACAAATAGCAATCAGCGATTAGCAAATAACAAAACCCCTCCGAGCCACACGTGTATAGCGCTTAAATTCCCTTCTCCCGCTGGCGGGAGAAGGGTTAGGGATGAGGGTGGGCTTTATTGATACACCGCAATCGAAAACGCAATCCTGCGCTTCGGGTGAATCAAAACCTTGCCCTTCCACGCCATCCCGACGCTCGAACCACCATCGAGCGCGATGGCTTCTTTGGCGTTTAACGCTTTCATGATTTTGGAAAGTTGCCATAAATTGAGTTTCTCGCGGGTGCTGACAAAAAAGAGTTTGCGTTCGCTCGAGATGCCCACCGCCGAACGTGAGGCGCGTCCCCAAACGGCGGCGTCTTTGAAACCTTCGCCTTTGGGAGCAACTTGCACCAGACCTCGGCGCAGAATGTAGGGTCCGCTCGAGATCAGGGTTTCAAATCCCGACCAGTCGAGCCTCGAGGCGCGGGAGAGTGATTCTGGTTTGACCCAAAGGTAGGCGCGGTTGTCGGGCGTGATGCCGAGGGCGGTGCGGAGTTTCCCCCTGGCAACGTAACGTCCGTTGATGACCAGATCGCCGGCTGGGGCAAAGGTGGCGGTATTAAAGTATCCGCCGTTAATCATGGCGACGGCTTTGGAACCCGCAACCATCGCGTCAAAATTGGCGCCTTTATTGTGTTTGGGCAGGATTGCTTTGACCTGAACGCTTGGGTTCTCGAGGTTGACGCGCACGATTTTAACGTGAAATCCAAACACGGTTTTTTCCTCAAAGGTGACACTGTTTTGAATGCCCAGTTGAATTTGGCGCGGTTTGGCAACTTTGGGCTTAACCCGAATTTGTTTGAGCTTGGAAGGGTTGCTGATGGGTGTAAACGTTGGGGCTGCCTCGGGAATCGGCTCGGTGGGTGTGCCTGGGATCACTGGTTCGGGGGCTAAAGGTAGGCTCGGTGTGGCTGGTGCGGGTTGAATTGATGCGGGTTGAATTGATGCGGGTTGAATTGGCTCTGGTTGAATGGGTGCAACTGGCACATGGGGTGGCAAAACAGGGGCATCATTTTGGGGTTCCCCAAAACTCGAGCCACAAAATGAGATGAGTAGCACAACCAAAATTCGTTTCAAATGCGATCCTCCAGGTGATGTTTGTATTGTACGGGTTTTGCAGGTTTTTAAACATCGCAATTGAACAGAGGCTGTGTTGCTCGAGGTTTTCGTCAATTTTTTCATTCTTTACTCAAACCTGGCTTTTCACGGCTTTTTGGTTTCATCGCTTGCACACCTCCAGAATGGTACACTCGAGCCTTGAGACCCGCCATTTCCAGTTTTTTGGATTGTGTGGCGTAAAAAATCGAGCAAAACAGCCACGTCATGTACGCGGCTCGAGGAGTTAAAACGTGAAATTTGTTGAGGACATCGGGATTGACTTGGGCACGGCAAACTTTTTGGTTTATGTGAAGGGTCGCGGCATTGTCTTGCAAGAACCTTCGGTGATTGCGATGGTGCGCGACACCAAAGAGGTCAAGGCGGTCGGCGAAGAGGCGTATCGCATGATTGGGCGCACGCCTGGCAACATCGTGGCGGTTCGTCCGATCAAAGATGGCGTGATTGCCGATTTTGAACTGACCAAGAAAATGTTGACCAAATTTTTGG
>CAXTTL010000092.1:0-17308 GCA_964247135.1 uncultured Deinococcales bacterium
AGCCCCCGATAACTCGAGAAGGCGCCGAATCACAGGATAGGATTCAAGCCTCAGCGATTTTGAATTGCGCACACCGCTCGAGAGTTCGGTGTTCCAACGGTCCAGCGTCAAAACATCGTTTAAAGCCCGACAAAACGGGATCAGATCACCGACCACGCCCACCTCATAATCTGCCGCCTGGGCATAACTTGAGATCAAAGCCACCAGCGCCTCGCTCGAGATTCGTTCGACATCGGCGGACAGCACGGCAATGTCGAGCCAAGGCAAGCCGACACAGACCGAATTCCAATTTCGCAACGCGCATCGACCATTGACAAAACCCGCATTCTCGAGGCGACAATTTCCATGCACCACGCTCGAGAACAACCCTGACAGCGGTTCGGCAAGTTCTGCGATCATCACCCCAGCCTGCTCGAGAAGTTCGGTTTGAGCGACTGTGACCTGGTACTCGCCGCGCTCCGCCAGACTTGCCACTTCAGCCAAAACATATGGCGTCGCGCGAGAAAACCATACCGCATCGCGCAGCTCGAGATCAGCAAAAGATTTGCCCTTAAACTCGAGGTGAAACGCCCCCAACGCGGTTCCAAACCTCGAGAAATCATCCAGACTCGAGTTAGCCTCGAGCGCCACAAAATCGGGTTCGAGCGCATTTGCGTAAAATGGGTGAAACTCGAGAAATTCGTTTATCACATCGTGTACCTGAATCTATGCTTGGGTTCGTTGCCAAAATTGAAACTTCTTGAAGTCATTGCCTTAATTTTGATCGGATAAGGCTCGCTCGATAATGACTTCATCAACGTATTTTCCATCGATTTTGGCATGGTTTTTGGCAATTCCAACTTGCGTAAATCCCTGCCCGAAATAAGCCTTCAAACCAGCAACATTATCGGCGCGAACATACGCGAAAAGTTTTTCAAACCCCTTGCTTCTGGCAGCTTGAAATGTCGCATGGAACAGGATTTTCCCCACGCCTTGCTGCTGGAAATTGATGCCAACAAAAGTACCAATAATGCCGACATGGTCAAAACTCGAGGTGTAAGCACCAAAAGGTTCAACGGTCTGAAACCCTGCAATCTTGCCTGCGCTTGTGACCGCAACGTTAAAAACACCTCGTTTGGGAAACTGGGTGATAAATTCACGTTCTTCTTGTTCGGTAAATTTCTTCGTGAACACAGAATTCGCTCGAGCTTCGATGATCGGGTTTAAAACGTCAATGATGCCGTTCGCATCTTCAACAGTGGCTTCCCGAACAAAAACATTCATACACTCTTGAGTTTCTTAAAACTCAAGACGGGTTTTTTGGCAGCCATCACCTCATCCAAACGTCGAACTGGCGTGTTGTACGGCGCGTGCTCGAGCCAGTCGGGATTGTCAGTGGCTCTGCGTAAAATCTCGCCCAAAACGTTGGCGTAATTGTCCAGCGTCTCGAGGCTTTCGGTTTCGGTCGGTTCCATCATCATGGCTTCTGGTACAACCAACGGAAAGTACACGGTCATCGGATGAACGCCATAATCGAGCAAACCCTTGGCAACATCCAGCGTGTGAAGCTCGAGTTTCTCGCCGTCATGACCTATTTTTGGCGGCACCGCCACAAACTCGTGCATGTTCAGGCGGTCGTAGGCAATCGTGTAGCCTTGCTGTTGTACTTTCTTACGCAAGTAATTTGCGTTCAAGACCGCCATGCTCGAGACATCGTGCAAACCCTCTGCGCCCAGGCTGCGAATGTAGGTGTAAGCCCGCACCAGGTTGCCAAAATTTCCGTAATGGCTGCGAACCCGACCGATGGTGTTTGGACGGTCAAAATCGAGGTTGAAGGTTTCGCCCGTTTTGACAATCACTGGCGTTGGCAAAAACGGCTCGAGGTGTGCTTTCACGCCGACAGGACCCGTTCCAGGACCGCCGCCGCCGTGCGGCACGGTGAAGGTTTTGTGCAAATTTAAATGGATCACGTCAAAGCCCATATCGCCTGGACGGGCGCGTCCGACAATCGCGTTGGTGTTCGCGCCGTCGTAATACAGTTGCACCCCAAATTCATGGGCGGCTTTGGCAATCTCGAGAATTCTGGTTTCAAAAATACCCAGGGTGTTCGGGTTGGTCAACATGATCGCGGCAACGTGATTTCCCAGCGCGGCTTTCAGCGCGTCAAAATCCACCTCGCCGCGCTCATTGCCAGGAATCTCGACCACTTCAAAACCCGCCATCGCCGCCGTGGCTGGGTTCGTGCCGTGCGCCGCATCTGGGCAGATAACAACCCGCCTTTGCTCGAGTTCACCTCTCAAAGCAAAGTATTTGCGGATCATCAAAATGCCCGTGAACTCGCCGTGCGCCCCTGCGGCGGGTTGCAACGTCACCGCGTCCATGCCCGTGATCTGTCCAAGGCTGCTGGCGAGGTTGTGGAGCAACTCGAGCGCCCCCTGCGCCGTGCTGGGGTCCTGGTACGGGTGCAAATCCGTGAACCAAGGTGCAACGGTTTCATGCACTTTGGGATTGTATTTCATGGTGCAACTGCCGAGCGGGTAAAAATTCGCATCGACGCTCATCTGACGGTTCGCCAAACCCGTGTAATGCCGTACCAGATCGAGTTCCGAAACCTCGGGCAGTTTTGGCGGACTCGAGCGCAAGTTCTCTGCGCCGAACAAATCCTCGAGATTCACGTTTTGGGCAAGCTTGGCTTGTGGCGGAATCACGCCGCGCCGTCCTGGTTTGGAGCGTTCAAAAATCAACGGAAAATCTGCATCTTCAAGACTGGCTTTGGGTTTCTCGAGCGTTAAGGTCATGCCAGCACTTCCTTTAAAGCGGCAACAAGTTTTTCAATGTCTTCAACGGTGTTGAGTTCGGTGGCGCTGAACAATCCAGCCTTTCCAAAACCGTACTCGAGCGGCACAGGAACGCAGGCATGAACACCCAATTGTGCAAGTCCTGCCCGAACTTCGGTTGCAGGCTTGGAAAGCTTGACCGCAAACTCATTAAAAAACTTGCCAACCGTCAAGACCTCGAGTCCAAATTCTCGCAATGCCTGCTCGAGTTCGCCCGCCATGACCGCGCTGGCAATCGCCACCTCGCGCAAGCCGTTTGGTCCAAGGCTCGCCAGGTAAATTGAGCTTTGCAACGCCATCAGCGCGTGGTTGCTGCAAATGTTGGATTTGGCTTTTGCCCGTCTGATGTGTTGCTCCCTGGCTTGCAAGGTCAGCACGAAGCCGCGTTTGCCGTCCACGTCCTTGGTTGCCCCGACAATGCGCCCAGGCAATTGCCGCATCAAGGCTTCACGCACGGCAATAAAGCCGTAACTCGGACCACCAAAATTGGCGGCGTTACCAATCGTTTGACCGTCGCCCACCGCAATATCCGCACCGTATTCGCCAGGAGATTTCAGCACCGCCAAACTTAGGGGGTCAACCACCGCGATAAACAAGGCTCCAGCCTCATGCGCCGCCTTCGCCAGCGCCATCATGTCCTCCAGTGAGCCTAAAAAGTTTGGGCTTTGCACAATCACCGCGCCAATATCAGATTCAACACTCGAGATTGGAGTTCGCGTGCCGTCCAACTCGAGCGTCAATAACTTGGCGTCAACGCATTCCAGAAAAGTTTGCAAGGTTTCTCGAGACTCTGGATGCACGCCCTTTGAGATCAAGACTTTATTGCGGTTCGTTTGCCTGAGCGCCAAAAGTGCCGCCTCAGCCACCGCCGTCGCACCGTCGTACAAACTCGAGTTGGAAACATCCAAACCAGTCAGTTCCACGATCATGCTTTGATACTCGAACATCGCTTGCAGTTCGCCCTGCGCGACTTCGGGTTGATACGGCGTGTACGCCGTGACGAACGCCGATTGAAAGGTCAGGGCATCGACCGCGCTCGGTTGAAAATGCCGCGCCATTCCACCGCCCAAGAAATTCGCGCCATTGGTATTGTTCTTGTCCGCCAACGCCTTCATGTGCTGGGTGATGCCGTACTCGTCCAAACCAGCGGGAATATCAATCTTTGGGTTGCGAATCCCTTCAGGTAAATCGGTGAACAATTCATCGACGCTCGAGACGCCAATGACCGCCAGCGCCCGAGAGATGTCTTCAGGTGTATGGGGTGTATATTTCATGACTCTAGTTCAGCCACTTCTTGATACGCGCCGGCATCGAGCAGACCTGTTGGCTGACTCGAGATTCTGACCTTAAACAAAAACCCATTTCCGTAAGGGTCGGCGTTGATGTTTTCGGGTTCTTCGACCAAACTCGAGTTCACCTCAATCACCTCGCCCGAGATTGGGCTGTAAATGTCGCTGGCGGTCTTGACGCTCTCAACCACGGCGGCGTTGTCGCCCTGCTTTAAAATTTTACCGACGGCTGGAAGTTCGACAAACACCACATCGCCCAGTTGATCCTGGGCAAAATCGGTGATGCCAACGGTGGCGATGTCACCCTCGAGACGCAGGTATTCGTGGGTTTTGAGGTATTGCAGGTTGCTTGGAATGTTCATAATTTTACCTCTCTTTGGAATCTGATAGAGTTTTGAAAATGTGTTGATTAAAGAAACCTTTTCTGGATTCGATATTATGATCTGAGTTATAATATGCTTTGAGATTTGAAATTATATTCAATAAAAATGATATAAAAATAAAAATTGCCAATCTTAAGAATTTATCAAACACGTTGGAGTCAAGCATAAGTTAACCATCCTCAAAATGCGTATTGGCATTTTATTTAGCGTCACTGATTAGAGTCATGCTAAGAAGCTCACTACAGACATTGGTCATCTCATGACCATTCAATCGTATCTTCTGGGAATGCCAAACAGGTTATGGTTTGCCCTGCTTTTACCGTAAAACTGTTGGCATAACGTTCCTGCTCAGGATTGCGGTATACCTCGAGTTGGTTGTTGGTCAAATTAACAATCCAATATTCTTCAATCCCATCTCGAGCATAAAGTGATTGCTTGAAATTTCGATCTTGATGAATCGAACTTTCAGCGACTTCGATAATCAAGTAAATATCTTCAGGTTGTGGAGAATGTTCGTCAGTCACTGAGCCAAGTTTAAACAAGGCAATGTCTGGTAGCGGTCGCCCGTCGCTGGGCAGTTCAATTGGACTTTGCGCAAACACTTCGGCTCGAGCGGCAAACTGATTGTTCATGCGGTCATAAATGCGTTTGATTCGGTTGGCATGGGCTTGTTTCATGTCTGGTAGCGAAACCAGATAACCATCAAGAAGTTCAACTCGAGCATCGTCTGGCAGCACATTGGATTCCAGCATGGTTCGGAATTGTGAAAGCGTGAACCGAAATAGGTGCATCGGCTCTGGTAAATTTGGTCGTGGCTCAAAAGATGCGGTCATGGTTTTACTTTAGCAAATGCCTTACTGCCCCTGGAGCGTTCCTCGAGATAAACACGGCTTCGACAATCTGAGCTGGCACGTCTGCCCCGCGAATCTCGAGATCAACTTTTGTTCCCATTTCAAGATCAACATCGACATAGGCTAGTGCAATTCCAACTTTTAAACTGGGTGACATCGTACCGCTGGTGCAATGTCCAACGACGTGCCCCGCCAATTTAACCGGGAAACCTTCGCGCGGAATGCCGCGTCCTGAGACTTGAATGCCGACCAAAGCTCTGGTTTTTGGGGCTGTCATCATGGCGTCGCGCCCATAAAATTCTTTGTATTCCTTAACTGCCCACTTGAAGGGTGTCTCGAGCGGGTTGGTGCTCTCCGACCATTCGTGACCGTAAAGCGGGTAACCAGCCTCCAAACGCAGCGTGTCTCGGGCGCCCAAACCGCAAGGCTCGAATTGAAGCTCGAGCAATCTGGTCCACAAATCGGGTGCGTTGATCGGCGCACAGAAAATCTCGAAACCGTCCTCGCCCGTGTAACCCGTGCGTGCCATGCGAACCGAGTAACCAAACAGCGTGGTGTCAAAGACCGAATTCTTCTTGCGGCTCGAGAGTGATTCGGTGCAGTGGTCCTCGAGCATGGTTTGGGTCTTTGGTCCTTGTACGGCGATCAATGCCCAGTCGTTGGATTGATTCTCGAGGGTCACCTCAAACGCCCTGGTTAAATTCGAGAGGTGATTGAAGTCTTTTTCGATGTTTGAAGCGTTGACCACCATCAAATAGCGGCTTTCGCTTAATCTGTAAACATAAATATCATCGACCAAACCGCCGTTTTTGTTGGGCAGCATGTTGTACTGGGCACGTCCTGGTTTTAACTTGGACACGTCATTCACAGTCACGTATTGCAAAAACCCGAGCGCCTGAACACCACTGATGATGAATTCACCCATGTGTGAAACGTCAAACATGCCGGCGCGTTCGCGCACCGCCAAATGTTCTTGAATCACGCCAGCGTATTGCACAGGCATCTCCCAACCGCCAAAGGGCACCATTCGTGCTTTTAGCTCGAGATGCTTGTGATACAAGGGCGTGCGCAGCAGTTCCGAGTGTTCAATCATGGCTTCAGCATAGGCTACCAGAAAGCCGGCTTGCAAAGATTGCGTTTAAAGCTCGAGATTTGCATTTGTGCGCAACATCATTGCTTGAATTTTTGATTTAGTATTGTTTTATGGCGCAAATAGCCCTTGATCCCATCGACCTTCAGATTCTCGAGGTTTTGGGGCGTAATGCCCGAATTCCCAACACCGAACTTGCCGACGAGGTCGGATTAACCCCTGCGCCGTGTTTGCGTCGGGTCAAACGGCTCGAGGATTTGGGCGTGATCGAAGGGTATGGCGTTCGGGTGAATCCCTCGAGCCTGGGGCTTGGCTTGACGGTTTTTGTGTCGGTCACGTTAGACCGTCAAACCAAAGGCAGCTATGACACTTTCGCGCAGAACATAATTGTCCACCCTGAAGTGTGCGAGTGCTATTTGATGCTTGGCGAACGCGATTTTCTACTTAAAGTCATGGTTTCAGACCTCGAGGCGTACCAGCGGTTTTACCTCAAACACCTGACCACGCTTGCAGGGGTGCGTCACATCAACTCGAGCATCGTGGTCAAAGTAGAAAAGCGCGAAATCGGTTTTACGGCGCATTAATGACTTGTCTTTAATTACTCGTCTTTGTCGCGCAGACCGTAAATTACACCCTCGAGCGCCTTGGGTTTAAGCAGTGAAATCAAACCTGGGCGGGTCGAAATGATATCGTCATTCTCGAGGTCTTTTAAAACCCTGGTGATGGTTTCCCTGGAATTTCCGGTGCGGTTTGCCAGGTCTTGGTGCGTGAACTCCAGGGTTGGGTTTCCCTCTTTGCCCGTTTTGAATGCGCCGCGCAGGTACAAGCCTTGCAGGGCATAAGCCACGCAGGCTTGGGTGCTCGCAAAGGACAGCATTTCGACCTCGCGGTTCATGTCGGCAAGGCGTTTTGCCATGATTTGTGCCAGATTCCAAAGCACTTGCGAGTGACGGTCCAAAATCCCGCGCAGCTCGTCGCGGTAAATGGCAAGCGTTGTCACGTTGTCGATGCAGTGCGCGGTGGCGCTGCGTGGCAACTGAGAAACCAGTGCCATCTCGCCGACCACTTCCGGCGGCGTCAAAATCGTAAAAATCCGTTCTCGACCTTCAAGGTTCTCTCGAGAAACCTTGACCCTACCCTCGACCAGCACGTAGACGGCTTCGCCTGGGTCATCTTCTCGAAAAATAGGGTTTCCTTGGGCAAACTTGCGCACGCTGGCGGCTTCGAGCGCCATGCTGAGCGCCGCCTCCGGTGCACCGTGAAAAAGCGGACTGGCGCTTAATGCAGCTTTGATTTCGATGTTGGTCATGGTTAAAACCTCAAAAGGTGTGATGCGGTCGGTGAATGGGGTGGCACAACGCGTGGCTACAGCTTACACGTTTAGGCTGGTTTCAATTCAATATCAAGTCTGGTTTTGAACTGGTTTTAGCCCGACGGTTTGGATTGATACGGCGCATATGTTAGCCTTTTTGCTGTGAATCCAGCCAGCGAGGGTGCTTCTTTTATTTTGGCACTCGAGGTTTTAAACTTAAAGCATTCGTTTCAAACCGATGCGGGAACGCTCGAGGTGTTAAAGGGTTTGAGTTTTTCGCTTGCTGCCGGTCGGGTTTTAGCGATTGTCGGTCCAAGTGGTTCGGGCAAATCGACTTTGCTGCATTTGCTTGGCGGTTTGGAGACGCCAACGTCAGGCGAACTGGTTTGGGGAGGCGTCAGCCTGGCTGGGGCATCTCAGGAGGTCTTGGCTTCAAGGCGGGCGCTCGAGGTTGGATTTGTCTTTCAACACCATTATTTATTAGAGGATTTGACGGCGCTCGAGAATGTTGGATTGCCTGGTTTGATCGCTTCCAAGCCCAATGATGCCCGTGCCATGGAACTTTTGGAACGGGTCGGCTTGCAAGACCGCGCCAATTTTTTTCCTCGAGCCTTGTCTGGCGGCGAGCGACAACGGGCTGCCATCGCGCGGGCGCTTTTGACAAAACCCCGTTTAATTTTAGCCGACGAACCCACCGGCAGTTTGGATCGCGCCAATGCCGATTTGGTCTTTGGAATGCTGGTCGAATTGGCGCGACTCGAGAATACGGCGGTGGTGGTGGTGACGCACGATGAAAGTCTGGTCTCGCGGGTGGATGAAGTGATTCGACTCGAGGATGGTCGAATGGTCTCGGTTTGACGGTATTCAATGTGACTTAACCGTGATGCGGTGTTTTCAAATGGTGAAGAGCTGGTCACGAATGCCATCGGTGCTAAATTAGAATAAATTTTTCACGAACATAAAATAATCGTGATATATTTCACAAGCACTGCCGCCAATAATAAGGGCTTTTTTATTGATTTTGCCCACATCTTCAAGGAATGAGTGACGTGCTCATGCAGGTGTGGGTACAATAACCAAGCACTCGAGACAGTTTTGGAAAAATATGTTTTACTCAGCAGGGGAGAAGTCAATGTTCGAAAATCGACGTGCCAGATTTGAATACGAACTGCTTGAGCGTTTTGAGGCAGGTCTTGTCTTAAAAGGCACCGAAATCAAAAGCGTGCGGGTCAACGGTTTGGACTTCAGGGACAGCTTCGCTCGGTTTCAAAACAACGAACTTTTTTTGGAGAGTCTGTATATTCCCCCCCTCGAGAAAGCCTCATACAACAACCACGACCCGCGCCGCAACCGCAAATTACTCTTGCACCGCAAAGAACTCGAGACACTGAAAGTCGCGGTTGCCCGCAAAGGTTTAAGCATCGTTCCAGTTAAAATGTATTTTAAAGAGGGACGCTTAAAGCTCGAGATTGCCCTCGCCAGGGGCAAGAAACTGCACGACAAGCGCGAGGCAGAAAAAACCAAAGAGGCAAAACGCGAAATGGAGCGTTTCCGATGAAGTTGCTCGGCAAAAAAATCTCGAGCCTGGTGCTCAGTCTGGTCATAATATTTCTGGCATTTGCGGTCGCGCAAAACGTTGCCCCCAGCAAAGTTTTGATGGTCGGGACAACGAAGCTCAAAGCAATTTTCCCTGGCGGAAACAACGTTGCCTACACCTCCGTCGCAGAATTTGCCACGGCTTTGGGTCTGGATTTAAATATCACCAACGATTCGGTGATTTTGATTCAGGGCGGTCGGACCATTGGTTTGACCCTAATTGAATCTGCCAGCGACGCCAGCACCTATACCAAGGCGCTCGAGATCAACGGCATCAAATCAAAAGGGCAAGCCGCCGGGCGCAGTGTGAATACCGTTGTCGTGCCAGTCAAAGCCGTCGCCGAGGCGGCAGGCGCAAGCGTATCGGATTCTGGCAATCAAATTGATGTCTTGATTGATCCCGCCATCCTCAAAGGCGTGGGCAAAGAGACTGGACTGACCTCGGACCGGGTGGCATTGTCACTTTCTCGAGATGTCGGTTTTACCTCAAGGATCGAAGGCGATACCTTGGTGGTGTACTTGCGCAATACTGTGGGCGAAAACAACCCTTGGGAGGTGGGCGGCAAATACATTGATGTCTTAAACATCAACACCGTCGGCAATAAAGTCGAGGTTCGTACCAAACTCGCGCCAACCGTGGGTTACAACGTTTACGGTATCGCGGCGAGTGAAGGCAATGACGGTCAACCGATTCCGGCTCGGGTGGTGATCGACGTTGGCACGCGTTATGAGCGCATCACGACGGCTTTGGATTCGCATCCGATATCGGTGGTTTTGGACCCTGGACACGGCGCCGATGATGTTGGGGTCAGAAATGAGAGCTTAAAAGAAAAAGACCTGACCTTGAGGTTCGCTCAACTGGTCGGCAAACTTCTGACCAGCAAAGGCATCAACGTCAAATACACCCGCACCAACGACAGCAACCCGAGTTTGGACGAGCGCCGCGAAATGAGCCTGACCAGCGACGTCTTCCTGAGTTTTCACGCCTCCAACTTGCCTGGCTCGAGCATCTCTGGGGTGCAGATTTACCACCTTGGCGCGGTTGCGCCCGACGGCATCGTCAAAGGCGCTCGAGAGGCGCTGGAAAAAGAGACCAATCCGTCCAACAAACGTCACCTCGAGGCGATTGTCGCCCCGAGCAATGCCAGTGGTGTGCTGGCAGAAGCCATCAGCTCGAATGTCATGACCAATCCAGATGTTTTTGCCAGCGTGCTCTCGGGGCAGTCTCAAGTCGTGCTCGAGCGGGCATCCAAAGCCGCGAATTTGATCGAGTTGGGGTTCTTGTCTGACGTCAAAGACCGTGCCCGTTTGGAAGACCAGGTCGAACTCAAAAAACTGGCATTGACCGTTATGCGCGGCGTGATGGCGTATTTGGCTCCGCAATTGGCAACGATCAAAAAGCCAATCAAACGGGCGGCGAACAAATGAACGTTTGGAAGTACCTCAAACGCATCCCTGGTTGGCTTGTGACCCCCTGGAACATCATTGCCCTGATGTTGTTTGTGGTGATGTTCTTGATTCGCACCTCGCAATTGCAACCCGTCATCGTCCAACTCGATCCGTCGCTCACCGGAGCGCAAGAAAAGGGCGATGTCCAACTCGAGATGAAATTGTATTACTCGAGTTTGGACGCCAAGCGTTTTGTGATCGAAACCCGCAACGCCAGGCTTGAAAGCGATGCCCTGACGATCCGAGCCAGCCGCACCGTCAACGAGTGGTTTGCTGGACCGAGCGGCAAAGAATCGTTCAGCCCTTTTCCGAGCAATCTCTCCGGTTTGGACGTGCAAAAACCGGTCGTGTTCGCCCGCAAAGACACGGTCTTCGTCAGCGTGCCCAAAGTCTGGCGCTCAATTCAACTGGGCAGCAACGGCGAATTGCTGCTGTATTGCGGTCTGGCGAACAGTTTACTCGACCTCAAGGATGTCAAAAACGTGCAGTTTCTCGAGGATGGGAAAAGAGTTGAAACCATCGGTGGGCACCTCAGCACCCTGCAACCGTTGACCCTCAAAGAATGTCGTGGTGGTTGATTTGTGAGCGTGCGGGTGCGGTCGGTCACCATTGCCGGTTTTAAATCCTTTGGCGAAAAAGTCAGGCTCGAGTTTCACCCCAAAGTCAACGCGGTGATCGGACCGAACGGTTCGGGCAAGTCGAACGTCATTGAAGGGATTCGCTGGGCTTCACACACCGCCAGAACCAGGGAATTGCGGGTGCGTGAAAGCACCGAACTGATCTTTCACGGTTCACTCGGCAAGGCGCCGCTCGGCATGGCGGAGGTCGAACTCGAACTTGAGCAATTTGAGGGGGCAAACCTGAGCATTGCGCGGCGTTTGTACCGCGACGGCGACAGCGACCTCGAGTTGGCGGGCAAAACCATTCGGGTGCGGGATTTGCACGATGTCCTGCGCGGCTCTGGGCTTGGACCTGGCGGGCTGGCGGTCGTCGGTCAGGGCGAAATCGGCGCGGTGATCGGCGCCAACCCCGAAACCATGCTCGGTTACCTCGAGGAGGCGGCGGGTTTGTCGCGCGCCACGCACCGCCGCGCCCAAAGCATCGAGCGGCTCGAGCAGGCAAAGCTTCATTTGGAACGCGCAATGGATTTAAGCCTCGAGGTCAAGCAGCGCGTGTTGAAACTCGAGAAAGACGCGGGTGCCGCGCTCGAGGCGGCAAGCTTAAATTTGGAAGTCAAAACCCTTGAGGCAGCCATTCAACGCCAGCGCATTCGGACGTTGCGCGATGAAATTGCGGTGCTCGAGAGAGAAAGCCAGGAAACCCAGACGCTCTCAAACCAAGCCTCAACCAGCATTCAAGCTGCCAGCCAGGGACTCGAGCAAACACGAATCAAGCGCGAAACCGTCCAACTCGAGTTCGCCAAGCGCAGCGCCGAGGTCGCGCGACTTCAAGGCGAGGCGAGGGCGCTCCGTGAACGCGCCAGCGCCGCCGATTCCAACTTGCAGGGTTTAGAGCGCGAACAACAAAACCTCGAGGTTGAACAGCAAAACCTCGCAAAACTCGAGCCTCCAATGCCGCCAGCGACGCCCGAGGACAACCTTTCCAAGCTCGAGAAAGCGCTTGAAGATGCCCGTTTTGCCTTGCGGGATGCCGAGAGACAAGAATTGCAAGCGCGAAAAAATTACGGGGAAGCCCGAACACGGCGCGATTCTGAATTGCAAGAATCCAGCCAACGCCGCGAGAAAATGGCAGCCATGACCGCCGAGCGCGAAACGATTCTGGTTGAGTTCAACACCTGCCAAACCGAACTGGAAACCATTCAAAACGAACTTCTCAACGCGCAAAGCCACGCCGACGACGCTCGAGCCGAATTTGAAGCCTCGAACAAGATGCTCGACAAACTCGAGCGCGAATCGAGCCTGGTTTCCGGTCGCATCTCCGAAAACGGCACTCGAGCCGCCGAGTTGCGGGCGGCGCGGACCCCGATTCAAAAAGAATACGCACGCCTCGAGGCGACCCGTCAATCTCGAGCCAATTTATCCGAAGGTCCGCGCAAAGCCCTCAATTCTAAAGTCGAGGGCATCATTGGACCGGTCGCCGATTTGATTGCTGTTCCCGAGTACCTCGAGACGGCGCTGGGCGCAGCCCTGGGTCGGCGCATCGAACAGATTGTGGTGCAAAATGGTGAGGTCGCCAAAACCGTGATCGAGCACCTCAAGCGCATCGGTGGACGCGCCACATTTTTGCCGCTCGAGATTTTGCGGGCGCGACCAAGACGCGAAAGCCCAATCTCGAGCGAAAAGGGCGTGCTGGGTTATGCCGCCGATTTGATCGGGTCCGAATACCGCATTGTGGTGGACACCTTGCTGGGCGATACGCTGGTGATCGAAAATCTGGACATCGCCCTCAAACTCGCCAAAAAACATCCGAACCGCCCGAGGCTGGTGACGCTCGAGGGTGAATTGCTCGAGGCGGGCGGCGCGGTCACCGGCGGTAAAGGACGTGACACGGCAGGGGAGACGTTCGCCGAAAATCGGCGTTTGTTTGAAGCCAAAGCCGAACTCGAGCGACTCGAGCAAGATTTAACCGCGATTGAGCAGATTTTGCTCGAAGACCGCGACGCTGCCCAAAGCAGCCGCGAGGCGGTGGTCCGAGCCGATCAGCGCCTCAAGAACAACCGCGAACACCTTGACGCGACACGCGACAGCATTCTGGCGCTCGAAACCCGTCGGGACAGCCTGAACAGCCGTGTGGCGCAACTCGAGCTGAGGTTGAAAAACCTGCCGAGCACAGCGGAGAGCGAACTCGAGCCAGGAATTTCTGGCATTGACCTCTCGCCGCTCGAAAGCTTGATTGTCGCCGCCAGCGATAGCCTGGCGCACGCTCGAGAATTGGAGCGAAACGCCGACGCGAGTCTTCGTGAGGCGCGTCAAAAACTCGCGGTCTTTGCCGAACAACAACGCACCTTTGACATGGCGATGGCACGGTTTCAACAATCCAAATCGCGCCTCGAACTCATCCGCACCAGGCTCGAGGAACTGCATTTGGCACAACTCGAGATTGAGCACCGATTGTCTGAAGCCAACCCAGAGATTTTGCGCTTGGAAGAACTCGCAAAATCCCTCGACCTCGACGTGAGCCGAGCCGAACTGACCAACCTCGAGACCGAGCGCAAACAGCTCGAAATTGAACTCGCCAACCAAACCCGTATTTTATCCGAAACCCGCGAAAAACTCGAGGCGCAAAAACTTGCCAAGGCACGCCGTGAAGCCAACCTCGAGACATTGGTGCAAGAATTGCTGGGACGCGATCTTGAACCTGAACCCCCAACTGAAACCGAACTTCAAGCCTTGCTCGAGCAAGCCAACCCCGAAGGCACGCCGCGAACTTGGGCGGCTCGAGTCAACCAGATTCGCAGCCGACTGAGTGAGCTGGGTGCGGTCAACCCGCTCGCCAAAGACGAATTTGAAATTGAATCCAAACGCCTGATCGAGTTGGAAGCGGGCATCGCCGATTCCAGCGCCGCCGTGATTGAGCTTGAAAGCGCCCTCGACCAACTCGAGCGCGAAGTCACCAGCAAACTCCGCGAAAGCATCAAACGCGTGACCGAAGCCTTCCGCGCCCATATCCTCGAGCTGCTGGGCGGCGAGGGCGAAGTCGAACTGGTGCGCGACGAGGCGGGGGCGCTCGAGGGTCTGGCGTTGCGCGTGACGCCTAAAGGCAAACGCACACGATCACTGCATTTGCTCTCCACCGGCGAACGCACGATGGCGGCACTCGGATTTTTGTTTGCCCTCGCCCAAGCGCCCGAGGATTCTCGAGGCTTGCCGCTGGCGGTGCTCGATGAGGTTGACGCACCGCTCGACGAAGCCAACATTCGGCGCTTTACGCAATTTTTAAGGCTTCTTGCCGACAAAGGCACACAGTTTATTTTGGTCACACACCAAAAAGCCACGATGGAAATTGCCGACGCGCTCTGGGGGGTGACCACGGATGCGGGCGGCGTCTCGAGGACGTTTAGCATCCGAAATGAATCCATTGAAGCATATGCTGTTGCGCGATGAGGTTGTTTTCAGTGTAAGATTTTCGTCTTGAAGAACGGAGGTTGCCATGAGCGAAAACAAGCAAGTCTGGCTGATCACGGGGGCGGGTCGCGGTCTGGGCGTAGACATCGCCAAGGCTGCTCTCGCCGCTGGACATGCCGTCGTTGCCACTGGACGCGACCCGCAAAAGATCGCTACAGCCATCGGGGCGCATGACCATCTGCTCAGTGTCAAACTGGACGTGACCAACTCGGACGATGCTCAGGCTGCGGTGCGGTCTGCGGTTGAGCGCTTTGGTAGATTGGATGTGCTGGTGAACAATGCGGGAAACTTTTTCGCCGGATTTTTCGAGGAACTCAGCCCGCAGCAGGTTCGGAGCCAGATTGAAACATTGCTGTTTGGTCCGATGAATGTCACCCGTGCCGCCTTACCCGAAATGCGAAAACAGCGTTCCGGTTTGGTGATGACCATCTCATCGACCGCTGGACTCCAGGGGCAGGCATTCTGTACAGCTTACGCGGCGGCAAAGTTTGGTATCGAAGGCTGGATGGAATCACTCACGCCTGAGATTGCCCCCTTCGGTCTCAAAACGATGCTGGTCGAACCAGGTTTTTTCCGAACAGAACTCCTCTCCGACGGTTCCACCACCTATGCCGAACCGCATCTGGAGGACTACGCCGAGAAGACCAGGGAAACCGTCACCGCCTGGAATGGCATGAACGGTCAGCAGACCGGTGATCCCATCAAGCTCGCCCGCGCCCTGGTAAACCTCGCGGCGCGAGATGAGCCGCCTGTGCGCTTTGCCGCCGGCGCCGATGCCGTAGCCGTTTTCGAGCAGAAGGCAAAGGACTTGCTCGCTCAGGCGGGTGCTCACCGTGAACTCTCGAGCAGCCTTGCGCTCGAAGGTGAAGCATGAATCCCACCGATTACGCCCGCTGAGGATTCGCCTTAATGCTCGAGAAGAAATAAATCATTTGATATTGTTTTTCTAAAAATGAAAACCAGAAAAATTGCAATTTTTTATCGTCTGGCTGAAAAAACCGTGGCAGACGATAAAAATCATCATTCACGCTAAAAGCCGTTTTAAGCCCCCTCGAGATTGGCTCGAGGGTTCTCACACCCTCTCACACCCCAGAATTTTGGTTACCCTGCTTCATCACGCATCGATTCCATCTTCTCGAGCGCCTCACGCCGAACGTCCATGTCCATTTTGGCGTAAATCGCGCTGGTGTTCACACTGGCATGACCGAGCACGTCGGCAACCACATGCAAATCCCTGGTGGCACGGTACAGGTGCGTGCCTGCCGTGCGGCGCAACGTGTGCAATCCCCACATGGCGGCGGGCAAACCCATGCTTTGATAATAACCTTTGGCAATAAACCTCGCCCCGTCGGTGGTTAATCGTTTGCCACCCGAGTCATTTCTCGAGACTGAAACCAACAACGCCGTTTCAGACGATGCGATTTCATTTCTTAAAACCATCCCGTGACGAACCTCGAGCCAGGATTTGAGCATTCCCACGATGTTTTTAGAGAGCGGAATAAAGCGTTGTTTGCCGCCCTTGCCCGATTTTACGGTCAATCGTTTGACACCCATTTCAATGTCACTCACGTTTAAACTGACAATTTCCATTGCCCGTAAACCCGCCGAACCACCCAAAGCCAACAGCAGCACATCTCGAGCGTGGCGGGCATCATCCACGCCGTACTTCAGGGCTGGAGCCTCAAGCAAATCGCGGTACAAGGCAGGGGAGAGCGCATTTTTTCTCGAGTGGGCGGGCGTTGGGTCTTTGGGCGGTCTGACCTCCCCCGCCGGATTGCCGCTGGCGGCTTTCGCCCAAATGAGGGCACGGTACATGGCGCGTAAGCCATACAAATAAGCGGCGATTGAACCTGGCGTCAAACCTTCCTGCTGCAAACCCACCATCCAGAATTCGATGTCTTCAGCCTCGAGCCGCGTCAATTCGAGCCTTGCGCCGTCCGTGTTGGCGAATTCGAGGAAACGCCGTACTGCCAGTTCGTACAGCCGTCTGGTGTCTGGCGAGGTGTCGGCTTTGCGCGAGCTTTTCAGCGTCAGATAATGGTTGAGAAGCTCGAGCAAGGTTTTTTCGTCTTGGTCGTGCGCGGCACGTACCGCTTCGCGTTTGCGGTTTTCGGAATTTTGAAACTTAGAAACCAGTTGAAGCTCGAATTTGCCGCTCACAATCTGGTTTTCCTGAATTGCAACAGTAACCCTATGGCGCTGATGCTTGAGACAATGAGAACACCAATGACAAACACGGTTATGTCGATGACATTTGATAGCATCAATGCCACCAGGATCAGTAGCAAAATGATCTCAGGGATAACCCAAATCCAAGGAATTTTATTCATGGCTCGATCAGTATATCATACTCGTGCTTAGTGCAATAAACATAAGTACAACAATGGTGCGAATTCAAATCAGAAACTGTTACGCCAACTGTTACGCCCCAAATTTA
>CAXTTL010000093.1:0-17233 GCA_964247135.1 uncultured Deinococcales bacterium
ATTACTAATCTCTCGGCTCGGTTTGAGAATGATGTGGTTGCGGTGATCGGACTCGGTGGCACGGGTTCATACCTTTTGGATTTCTTGGTCAAAACGCCAGTTCGAGCGATTCGCGCCTTCGATTCGGACGCGTATCACGTTCACAATGCCTTCCGCTCGCCAGGCAGGCTCGAGGAAGCCGAATTCTGTAAAACCAAGGCGGAAGTCTACCAAACCCGCTATGAAAACTTTCGTCACGGCTTGAGCATTGTGCCAGAATTCATTGACAGCTCAAGTGCTGAACATTTGAACGGTGTCACTTTTGCTTTTGTCTGCGTCGATCAGGGTTCGGCTCGAAGCGAGATTTTTAAACTCCTGCTGGCACAAGGCATCCCCTTTATTGATGTGGGCATGGGTTTGGATCACAAAAACGAAGGACTGAAAGGGCAGTTGCGTGTCACCTATTTTTCGATTGAGGACGGGGCAAATATCCGTGATAAGGGCTATGCACAATTGCAGGACAGTGAAGACGACCTGTACCAAACCAACATCCAAATCAGTGAACTCAACGCCCTAAACGCCAGTCTGGCGATGATCAAATTCAAGAAGCTGCGCGGGTTTTACAGCGATTCAGAACCACAGTACCACTCGATTTTTAACTTGCGCGATCAAAGCTTGATGGGGAACACCGATGAAAATTGAGGTGGAGCACGTACACTTCATGCCAGCAACGTTACAGCCAGGTGTGCTGTACGTTTCAACAGAATTCCGAACAGCCGCGCATCTTTGCGCTTGCGGTTGCGGGGCGAAAATCAGAACACCACTCGGTCCAACCGAGTGGTTGCTCGAGGAAAGTAGAAATGGACCAACCTTGCGCCCCTCCATCGGAAACTGGCAGGAGGCATGTCAATCACATTACTGGATCAGAAATGGTGAGATTCGCTGGTCAACTCAATGGACAAGCGAGGAGATTGCTGCCGGTCGTCAAATGGAACACGAACGTCGGGTGTTGTATTTTGAACGCTCCCAAAATGCAAAAAAGGGTCGATTCTCGAAAATCAGCCGCTGGTTCAAAAAAGTGTTTCGATCACGATAAAGTGGGCGTCAGCAAGAGACTTATGGTTTTGATGGCGGGCTGGTATTTCAAGCTGTGTTGATATTCAGTTTGAAATACCAACACGGTGATGTTGAATTTGTTCGATCAAGACAATCGAATTCAAACTCCGTGAATTGGTTGAGCTTGTAGAGGTTTCCTGTCGCGTATGGACTTTCAATTCCACCTCGGCGTGAAAGGCTTGCAGACCAGATGCCCATTCAACCAAGACAGGTTTCTTGCCTGGCTCGAGTTTGAGGATTGTTCCAACGCCGAGCGAGGGTTCAAATCGGCATGTCACCGCAAAGCCTGTTTGTATTGGCTGTGCGCGGTTGAACGTGTGTTGTTTCTTGCGGCTCATCTTTGCTCGAGGTTGTTGTTTGAAGTCTTGTTCTGAACCAGGCTTTGGTTTGACTGATGTTATGTTTATCACGTATTGTTAAAAGGGAATACGATCACATTAAAACCAAGGAGTCCGTTTGGATTAACAGCATCTCGAGACAAAAATCAAGAGGAACGCCGTGCTTGGCAGCCCCTAGCGTTCCTCAAGCAAACTCGAAAGCTCGAGTTTATGCCGTGTGGCTTCATCATCTTAGCGCCTGATGGGGCTGAGGTGGTGTCATGCAACCAACAACCCAATTCCAACCCAAAAATCAAGCTCGAGGTTCTTCCAACTCGAGCTTCGCGGTCGTGTGGATTGCGGATGTTCCGAGTTGGGCGGCGCACCGTACCGATCCGACTTTAGAGGGTCAAACGCTGGTCATCACGGCTGGTCGGCGGGTGGTCGGGTCGGATGCCAGCGCCCGAAGCTTCAAGGTGCGGGTGGGCGATTCGCTCGAGCGTGCCCGAGGTTTAGCTCCGAACGCGGTGTTTGTGCCGTTTGAAGCCTCGGTGGTGCAAACGGCTTGGGATGCCGCGTTGCACACCATGAACGCCTTCACGCCTTGGCTCGAGTCGGGTCAGGTCGGCTTGGCGTTTTTGGCGGGTTTGAACCGGCTCGAGGTTGAAGCGCTGGCACTCGAGTTGCAGGCGCGGGTTGGACTTGCGCCGTCTCGGGGGTCTGCGTTGATGGCTGCCTTCAGTGCTCGAGATTCCGAGGTGCGCTTGGTGCAGCATGAGGCTGAGTTTCTTGGGGCTGCACCGACCTATTTGTTGCGGGGTGCGGGTTTGCCCGGTGAGATCATCGAACGGTTGCGGCTGTTTGGCTTGCACACCCTGGGTTCAATCGCGGCGCTCGAGGCACGCTACCTTCAAGCCCAGTTTGGTGCGTTTGCCCCGCGTTTGCTGGCGCTCTGCACGGGTTTGGACCGGCGCAGCGTTCCAGTTTTCACGCCCGCGCTCGAGGTCAGTGCCGGCTTTGAGTTTGAATTGCCCGCGATTGAACCGAACGTGCTGTATCCGGCTTTGGATTTTGTGCTCGAGCGTCTGGTGTTGAGGCTGCAAGATCGCCTCGCCTCGAGTGTGACGCTTGCCTTAAAAACCACCCTTGGTGTCTCGAGTGTGCGTCGATCATTGAAAGCCCCTTCAAACGATCCCCGAACCTTGCGCCATGTGGCACTCGCGGCGCTCGAACGGGCGATGACTGGACTCGAGGTGCTGGCGTTGACCGTGACCGCCTCGGGTTTGATGCGTCCAGTGCTGGTGCAAGATTCATTGTTTGCGGTGCTCGAGCGTCCCGCCGTGCGCGAGGTGGTGCGCCGCATTTACCAGGGATTTCCGGAGCGTCTGGGCAGGCTCGAGATCGTTCAACCACGATCCTTGCTGCCCGAACGTCGGTTTCGCTTTCGGGCGTTGACGGGCGAGGAAGTCGGTCAGCCCAAACGCAAGGGGCGACGCAAGTGAAGGTGCTGCACATCCCAGAAAAATGCCTGGTGCTGCTCGAGCATTCAAGGCTCACGATGGTTCGGTGGCGCAACCGTCCGTGGTCGGTGATGGCGACGCTCGAGGTCTACGTCTGGCACGGCGAGTGGTGGACGACCCCCGACTTTGCTGGTGAACGCCGCGAGTACCACCTGCTCGCCACCAAACGCGGTGAGATCGAAGTCTTTTTGCTCGAGCGTCCCGGTCAGACGGCTTGGTTTGTCTCGAGGTGGTTTGATTGAGCGGCTTTGTCCATTTGCACTCGCGCAGTTATTTCAGTTTCAGGCGCGGGGCGAGCAGCCCCGAGGCATTGGTGGCGCGGGCGGTTGAACTGGATCAACCCGCCCTGGCGATCACCGATTGGATGAGTCTGGCTGGGGCGGTGCAGTTTCAACTCGCGGCTCGGGCGGCTGGGATTCACGCGGTCATCGGGGCAGAGGTGCTGCTCGAGCAGCATCCGGTGGTGCTGTTGTGCCAGAGCAATGCCGGTTATGCCGCGCTCTGCCGCTTGCTCTCAAAAGCGTTCAGCCATGAACACCCTCACCTCGAGTTTGTTGACCTCGAGGCAGATCATGGTGATTTGTTGATGTTGGCTGGAGGTCCGGACAGTTTTATTCGCTCTTGCCTCGAGCAGCACCAACCGCAGACCGCGCTCGAGTGGCTCGGGCGGTGCAGTGCCTTGATGGTGGATCGGGTGGTGGTTGAACTGTCCTCACACCGATTGCCTGGGGACTCGAGAATGCTCTCGAAACTCAGCAACCTGGCACGAACCGCGAGGTTGCCCGTCGCGGCGACCAACGCGGCTCGCTATGCGGTTCGGGAAGATTGGATTCTTCACGACCTGCTGACCTGCGCTCGGCTCGGCATCAGCGTGGCAGAGGCACACCCTGAGCGTCCAGACAACAGCGAAGCCTATTTGAAGACAGAAAGTGAGTTGAGATCGCTGATCCGTTCACCCCAAGCCTTTACGACCCCGCTGAATCTGGCTCAGTCCTGTCAGATGGACTTGCTCCCCGGGGCGATCACCCCTCCAGGGGCGAACCTGCCCTTGGGCGTCCGTCCCGATGAGGCGCTCGAGGCGATGTGTCGCGCCGCCCTACCCAAACGCTACCCGAGTGCCAGGTTCACACTCGAGTACCGCCGTCGCGCCAGGGCGCAATTAACCCACGAACTCGAGGTGATCGGGGCACTCGAGTTGAGCGAGTTTTTTTTGGTGGTCGCGGAAGTGGTGCAGGCGGCAAGGGATTTGGAGGTGCGGCTGGCAGGACGGGGCAGCGCCGCGAACTCCATCGTCGCATACTTGTGTGGCGTGACCGGGGTTGATCCGCTCGAGCACAATCTGTTGTTTGAACGTTTTTTACACACCGGCAGGGCGGGCACGCCCGACATCGACGTTGATTTTCAATCGTCTCGCCGTCTCGAGGTGATCCACTGGCTCGAGCAGCGCTTTGCCGGACAGACCGCGATGACCGCCAACGTCATGACCTACCGATTGCGTTCCGCCGTGCGAGATGCCGCCAAAGTGCTGGGGTTTCCGCTTGAGGTCATTAACCGAGCCAACAAGCGTTTGCCGCACGGCTCGAGTGCCAAACACGTGCGCCAACACCGTGAGGCGCTCGAGGATATTTTTGGCTCGAGTCCACTGTTTGAAAGCCTGCTCGGTTTGGTCGAACGGATGGCGGACGTGCCGAGGACGCTGGGACAGCATTCGGGCGGAATGCTCTTGACCCGAGATGCCCTGACCAACCACACGCCGATTCAAACCAGTGCCAACGGGGTCAAACAGGCGGTTTTCGCTAAAGACGATGTGGAGGCGATGGGACTGGTGAAATTTGACGTGTTGGGGTTGAGAAGCCTGGACGTGGTGCAAGGCAGTGTAGAGAAGCACCTGGCTGCCACCGGTGAACGGCTCGAGATTGATGATATCGCGCTCGACGATCCTCGGGTTTTTGCTTTGATTTGCTCGGGCGAAACACTGGCATTGTTTCAGATCGAGAGTCCTGGGCAGATGCACCTGATCGCCAAACACCAACCCAGGACATTTCACGCCCTGATCGCCCAGATCGCGCTCCTGCGTCCTGGTCCGATTGAGGGCGGGATGGTCAACACCTTCGTCAATCGCGCCTGTGGACTCGAGGCGGTACGGTTCGCCCACCCGAGTTTAGAGCCGATTCTGAGCGACACTTACGGGGTGATTCTGTACCAAGAACAGGTCTTGCAAGTCACACACCTCTTTGCGGGCATGAGCTACGGCGAATCGGACGATTACCGCCGACTGATGAGCAAATGGCGCGACGGCGATCAAATGCTGGCGATGCGCGAACGCTTTGTCAGCAAAGCGCTCGAGACGCACCCCGACTGTTCGCTCGAGGTGGCTGAGGAGGTCTTCCGGCAGGTCAGCCACTTTGCTGGCTACGGTTTTCCCAGAAGCCACGCGGCGAGTTTTGCCAAAACGGTCTATCAAACCGCCTTTTTAAAGCTGTACCACCCGGCGGCATTTCTCGCCTCGGTGATGGAATACCACCCTGGGATGTACCCCAGGCAGAGTTTTGTGCTCGAGGCGCAGCGCTGCGGGGTGACGGTGCTCCAGCCAATCCTCGAGCGTTCCAGCCTGGGATTCACACTCGAGCGTCACGATCAACAATTGGCGATTCGGCTGCCGCTCGAGGGCATCAAAGGGATCGGTGTGGAGCAGGCTCGAGCCATCGTGCTCGAGCGCAGCGCCAGACCATTTTCGAGCTTGGAAGACTTGTATCGCCGGGTTCGCGTGCCAAAAGCCGTGCTGGCCAGCCTCGCCCAAGCGGGAGCGCTCGAGGGCTTTGGGTTAAGGCGGGAGGCGCTCTGGTCGCTCGGGGTGCTCGAGACACAATTTGGACCTCCGGGCGGTGAAACGCCGTTGCTGCCCACGCCCGCCGCGACGGACTTGCCCGACCTCGAGTTGCTGACCAGTTTAGAGCTTGGAAACTGGGACGCGCGAACTTACAGTGCCTCGCTCGAGCATCCGATCTCGAGGGTAAGACCACGACTCGAGCTGGGTGGGGTCACGACAATCCGCGAGGCGAATCGAGCCAACGTGACCATCGCGGGTTTGGTGATCGCCAGACAACGACCACCGGCGGCGAAAGGTTTGGTGTTCTTGTATCTTGAGGATGAGACTGGGCGAATGCAGTGCGTGGCAAGCCCCCAGGTCTGGGAGCAACTTCAATCTGCGCTACGCGCCCCTGCCATTATCTTGGCGGGACAAATTCAACGGCGCGGGCAGTGGCGCGGCTTGATGATTCGGGACGCTCGAGCGCTCGAGGTCGGCTTGAAAGGGGGACGCTCGGGCTTGCCTCGAGCCTAAACCCATGTGCGGCAGTTACGGCAATCAGCTCGAGGTTCAGGCGTACAGGGATTTGTTTGGTCTGAAGGTTATCCCAGACCTGCCAGAACGAACGCTGTTTAGACCCACGGATGTTGCACCGATCATCACCAATCAAACGGGACTCGAGTTGCGCCTTGCCCGTTGGGGCTTTTCGCAACCGCCGAACGCCGGCAAAAAGCTGGCTTTGTTTAATGCTCGAGATGACAAGCTGGTTTCGTCCCCAACCTGGCGCGAGGCGTTTCGCTCGAGGCGCTGCGTTGTTCCGATGAGTGAATTTCATGAGTTTTCAGGAGTCAAAGGGGCAAAAGTGCGTCATGCCTTCCAACCCAGTCACGCCCGAGCCTTCATGGTGGCGGGACTCTGGCAGGACGGGCATTTCTCGCTGATCACGACGCACGCCAACAGCACCGTCTCGAGCTATCACGACCGAATGCCAGTGATCCTCAAACCTCGAGACGTGGAAGTGTGGCTCGAGCCTGGTGTGGCTGTGGGGGAATTGTTGTGGTTGTGCAAACCGTTTTTGGCAAATCGAATCAGTGTTAGTTCGATGTTTTAAACTGAGTTTTGAACTGAAGTATAAAATGTGAGCAAGTTGTAAAATCGTTAGCACTACCCCCAATACTATGGACTTCTTTCGCACGCTTTTGAGGTTTTAAAGTTAACTACGTACTGGACGTATAACAGCAGGGAGCATGTCAGGTTCGCCGTCCCAATTGACCAGGATTGGTGGAAGCCAGTGGAGCACTGCCTCACGCACTTGGGTATCTCGAGGTCCACGGTAGAAATGATGGTAATGTGCTCGCCTCACGTGGGGGATGACCGTGTGACCACTTGAGGCTTTAAGCCCATTAGCACCTGGGTCATCAAGGTTTTCTTTGGCTTTTCGCAGGGCTGCACCGAAACGGAATCCTGTGTACCAGGTTGTCGGTTCTGCGGGTGGTTTATCATGGCGAATTGGGGACTTTGGTGTTGGTGTTTTACGGGTTAAGTCTGGTTTTTCGGTTCGCAAATACAACAACACCGAGACAAATTGCGCCAAATCCTCTAGCTCTTCGTCGGCAATTTTTTGCAAAAAATCGGGTTCAAACTCGTCGCCAAAGCGCTGTTCGTGTTCGACCAACGTCTCAAAAATGGTTTGTCCCAGCGGAAATGTGTTCGGTTCGAGTTTTGGTCCATATTCCCAGTCATCGATGTCAAGCAACAAACAGATGTTGCGCTCATCGGTTTCGATGTTATGGTCAAGAAAGGCAAAAAATCCATGCAGGGGATTTCGACGCTGAGTTTCTGCGTATTGGTTTGGTGTCGCAACGTAGATACACCAGGCGGGTAAAGTGTTGAGGGTATCAATTGGAAGATTGTCTGTAACTTCAGTGTTGAGCAGTGCCTCGAGCAGCGTCTCGTCAAATTCAAAAATGTACTTTGACCAGCGCCAGGCGGCAAGTCCAGCCAGGACTTCAGCGTGCATACCGACATACATTTGGTAGCCCTCGGGCGGTTGTTTGGGATCAACTTTGCCCCATAGGAATTCGCCGCCTGCGGCGCTTGGTACAAAACAAGATTCGTGCCACAGCGGGAGTGATTCGCCCCGCTCTGCTCTCACCTCATCAAAGAATGTCCAGACATCCGAATACGCCGCACTCCATTGACGAAAGTGCGCCAAAGCGCGTGGGGTGTTGTTTAGAAATGCTTTTGGCACTGCTCGTTTGATGCGCAACACTCGACGCGGGATCGTTTCTGCTGTTGGTGCAGTGCGCAACGAACCGCGTTTGGCTGCGACTTGCAAGTGAATCAAAACCATCGGCACTTTAAGGGTCCAGAGAAAAAGAGGATGATCATGCTGAATGTCACGTCCGTACAACAGTTTGCGCGGTTCATCTCGACATATCAGTATCGTGATTCTGAGGCTTTGAGTCTCGTGACGAACCTCAATTTCGCAGCTTGCCCAATCTCTGTCTTTGTCTGGTGATTCAAAGGTTTGATTTAGTTCCATTGCTCTCAATTGTGACTCGAGTTCAGGACTGGACGCCGCAAGCGGTTCGCAACGTATCAGACCATAATGGCGTTCGCTGTCATCTTCAATTTGAATGGCTCGAGGCTTGGACAAGAAATCAAACGCCAGTTCGCCCTTTGGAATTTCATCATCGATTTGCATGAAGGTAAATCGGTCCATCACAAATATCGCGTCTTGGAAAAATTGCGAGTCGATATTGTCTGGCATCCTGAACCCCCTGTTTGTCTCGAAGAATACGAAAGTTGATTCGGTTGTAAGTCTGTTAGGTGTAAGTTTACCATCCGACACCACGACAAGATCGATTTTTGCGACGAAGGACGATGTTGATGCAATCCATGAGGGGAATAGTTTTGTCTGGTGTGGGACGTATGAATTCTGCGAAACGCGTGCATAAGTGGTTGAAAACGTCCTAAATGCAGAATTCGTTTCTACTGTAGCCAATTCAAGTCTGGCGCTCCCACTTTCTGGGCCAAGCTTTGAAGTCGGTGCCAGCCGTTTGGCAATGAGTTTTGAATTTCAATATTGCATAGATGTTACATTTAATGTACAATCTATGCAAATGAAGGCTCGAGAAACCAATAACACAACCAAAACCCGAGCCGCCGAATTGTTCCAAGTTGCCGATCGGCAGGGCGGCTATTTCAGTGCAGGTCAAGCGCTTGCCCTCGGCTATTCGCGGCGTTTGCATCATTACCATCGGCAGCAAGGTCACTGGCTCGAGGTGAATCGCGGTCTGTTCAGACTGCGCGATTATCCCGTCACGCCAGACGAAGAATTGGTGAAATTAAGCCTCTGGAGTCGTGATCTCAAAGGTCAACCGCAAGCGGTGATTTCACATGAAACGGCTTTAAGACTTTATGACTTAAGCGATTTGATGCCTTCAAAGATTCACCTGAGCGTCCCCAAGAACTTTAGGAAAACACCACCAGAAGGGGTTGTCTTGCATAAAACTGCTGTCGAGCCAAACGATGTCGAAGCTCGATCTGGATTTCGAGTCACCTCACCGATGCGAACCTTGATTGATGTCGCCGATATGCACATCAGTCCCGAACACCTTAAAACAGCCACCCAGCAAGCCCTTGAACGTGGTTTGGTGCGGCGCAAACGACTCGAGGCTGCCATAACCAAGTTCGGTACTTCGAACCGCCTTGAGCGGGTTTTGAGGAGCTTATGAAATACAACACGGCTGGGGCGTTTCGCCAAGCGATTGATGCCAGATTGACCCGCCAAGCCAGCGAAGAGGGCATTGATCGGGTTCGTTTACAACGACGGCTCGCGTTTGAACGTTTTTTGGCCCGACTGTTTCATCATCACACCGACCGATGGGTGCTCAAAGGCGGATATGCGCTCGAGTTGCGACTCGGAGGACGGGCGAGAGCCACCAAGGACATGGATTTTAACGCGCCATCAGGATCGGCTGAGGAATTGCTTGAGGAGTTGCGAGACGTGAGCGAGCTTGACTTGGGCGATTTCTTTCGCTTTTCAATCCTCAAACCACCGCGAGGTGAGTTGCTTGGTCCACCCGAAGGTGGACACCGTTTTCGGGTCGAGACACGCCTTGACAGCACCCGCGTTTATGCGACTTTTTTAATTGATGTTGGACAAGGGGACGTGTTGTACAATCCTGTCGAAAACATCCCTGCTCGAGTGAACCTCGAGTTTGCGGAACTGGCTACGCCACCATTCCCGAGTTATCCCTTACCTGAGCATTTTGCCGAAAAATTTCATGCCTATACCAGACCGCGCAGTGAGCGAACCCGAGTCAAAGACCTGGTCGATTTAACACTGATCATCGAAGACCTTGAGTTGAAACCCAGCCCTGCCCTGGCGATGGTGATTGAAATGGTGTTTGAACGCTACAACACTCACCCATTGCCAAAAGCAAATCAGGTTGATCCGCCTCCTGAGTCTTGGCGTGAACCATACCGTGTGACGGCGGAGGAACTGGGATTGGGCACGACTGATGTTGTAAAAGCCTTAGAGCGGGTTCAAAGCTTTTTGACTCAATGCTGGTGATCGTTTGTGCATTAAGCTTGAACGGTCAAAGCCAGTAAAAGGAGGCTTAAATGAATAAGGTCAATCTTTTTTTTGACGCAGCACTCACCAAACACGCCCCAGACGTGCCATTCGAGATGTTGCAAGAGGAGACATTGGTGCTCATTGCCGATGAGACGCTAATTCCTTTGGCTGAGAAAAAAGCGACCACCACGCGGTTTCCTGAACTCCCAACGGTCTTTTTTGATTATGACTTTGTTTGGATTGAGTTCCGTAAATCGTTTGCTGAACACGAACGTCAACGCCTTTTGCCTGGAATGTCTGGTGGCACTGGCGTCATGGGACAATATTATGACCTCGAGAACCTTGCCCTGCGAGAGACTTTAGAGCAATCCTGGCGACAACGTTACAGAATACCGGGTATTCCAAATCAAGCGACTGATGCGTTGGTTTTCAAAGTCTTTGGTGAAAAAAGACTTCAAGACAAAACCTTTGATCCGGCTGGAGCAGAATTCGGCGTTGGGCTTTTGCTTTTTGACGCGGAAGGTGAACCCTTCGGTGATGGATATTTCGGTGTGATTCCACCGCCTGAAAGTGAAATTGACCGTCAAAGTTTTTTGCGATCACGCCCAATGATGGGTGATTTTGTGATTCAAAGGGTGCAGTATTTTATCGCCATGCTTGAGCTTTTGGATAACAACCACCTGAGCTTTGAAGAGGTTCTCGAATCCTCTCGAGGAACACCTTATTTTCACTTGTTGCCGACAGAATCTCAAAAGAAGTACGTTGAATACAGCGAGAAGATTGCAGGTCTATCGAAAACCAAAGTTGAACTTGGTCACGAAACCAACCTGCTGCCAGGTGAGATTCCTCGAGCACTTGGACACTTTCGCCGTGCGAGCACACTGTTCTCAACCATTTGGAGCAAAGCCCAAACTCTACGGAACGAATACAGCGCTAAATTTCCAGAGTTGGCTCGGGTTGTGTTTTTGCCAGCCGACTCTGGAATCAATTTGTTGCAACAATTGCGCTCAGTACCCAAATACGGCGATACCTTGCGCCTACCAACTCAGGATGAGAGACTAACGAATTCGTTGTCGCTGAGGGGCACACCTTGGCTTCGACGAGCCGACAAGGTTGATATTGAGGTTCAGGATGAGGCGGCAGCCTTGGTTGGACTGGCGGCGTGGCGATGGACCAAAGGTATCTACCGCTTTGATGAAACCTTGGCGCTCGAGCTGCAAAAAACCGAAATTCGTGGGCAGCTACCGATCCAACTCATGGAACGTCTGCCCGATTACTGCGTGTACATCGAAACGCCAAACATGGTTTTTGAAGAGATACCGCTGCACGGATTTTTTGCCTATCTCGATATTGACACCAGCGGTCAACGTTGGGTTGTGTTCTTGCTGGATACCAACCTGAATATGTACGGCGACATTCTCAAACCACGCTTTGTTCCACTCGGAGTCACCATCGAGGAGGGTGCATTTCTCGAGCCAGACCTTGATTTCTTGCCACTCGAGGTCAACGCGGTCGCAGAACTTTCACCATTGATTTCAATGCTGATGTACCTGACCAGCGACCAGCCCGATGTTTTAGAACTAAATCCGATTCCAGTCTCAAAGACCGCTTCAAACCTTGAGAAACCCAAAAGCGAACCTCGAGTTTGGGAGGTGGGCGTGCGTTTTGGGGCGGCGCTGCGTGGCGGGCTAGAAACACCAACGGCTGAAAATACTTCTGGATTGAGCGGCGTTCACGAACCGATCCGCCCGCACATGCGTCGGGCGCACTGGCACGGGGTTTGGACTGGACCTCGTTCCGATCTGAGCAAACGCCAGCTTTCGCTGCGATGGTTTCCACCGATCCCAGTCAATTGGAATCCTGATGCTGAGGATGATCAAATGCCAGCCGTGATCCATCAGGTCAACGATTGAATCAGGGTCGAATTCGACGACCAAGTTTGCTGGCAGCGATTCGGCGATTGATCTTCGCCGCCCCGATTTGGACGAATTCGGCAACAAGCTGATGTAGTTTCGAGGATGTAATTTCAGCTCGAGCGGCGCATTGTACACAGTAACCAACGGCGCGAATTTCGAGTCTGACGTGCTCAAATGCCTCGATTGAATTTTGGGTGTTTTGAAGCTCGAGCCACCAGCCATGCAATGGGGTTTGCTGAAATTCTCGTTCGAAGAGTTTCCAAAGCAGTTCGAGCAACTTGTGATCCAGGTCTTCAAAATTTATGGCACTGATGGCTTCGGTTTGCGTTTGGAGCACGGCTGGGGCATTGGTGAATGACTTTTCGGGCACTACGGAGTTTGCGGTTGGCGCAATCGCTATAAACGTGGTTTTGTTGGTTGACGGCACGGCTTTCCAAACCCGTACCGATGACGGTTTGCTTGGGCGTTTTTGGCGTTTGCGCTTGGTTACGCGCACCACTTGTGGCGGCGGATCAGGATGGTCTTGCAGCTCGGCTATGTTGAGAAGTTGAGCTTTGAGTTTTTGCTGGGCGATAAGAAGTTTGTCGCGCTGTCGGTAAATTTGATTGAGGTAACGAAAGCATTTGAGTGCCTTGTCCAGATCGCTGACCTCAAGGTACGCATCGATTTTTTGGATGTGCCGATCTATTGAGGTTGTTAGCTGCTGCTCTGCACGGTTAAAAACCTCAATTTTGTCGGAGGCGCGTTCAAGATCAGCGATGTATTCAATACTTTTTGCATGGAGGTCAGGGTCGTTGACGACATGCCCAATCAAATTAACCTTAAGCCGGCTCGAGATTTGGAGATGACCCATCGAAAGACTCCTGACCAGCAAACTCTGAAATGGTATTTTGAAGTTGTTTTGCGGTCTGATTCTACAACATTGGGCAATTTGTGACACGTTTTCAAGGGGTGGTGCGTTTTGTGTCATACTTGATGGCAAATGTAAAAGCCCGTGGCAATATTTGTGTTTTGGTTACTCACGATGCGTAATTTTGTTGCTTTAAACCATGGATTTTGATTGCCCGCGTCTTTTGAGAATATGGGGTTGGTATGAATTGGAAACGCTTGACGGTGTTGTCGATTTCGCTGGTTTTGAGCTTGGCATTGGCTCAGGTGTCAACCACAGGGGTGCAACTCCGTTTTACGACGATGTTTTTCCTGCGATGTACAGGTGATTGTTGCCATACCACTTAGTTTTATGCACGCTTCATCAGATGTTTCAAGGTTGTTTAAAGCTCACCGACCAAAGAGTCCAACTTCTTAAAGTCCATGCTAGCCTAAACCATGCAAGTGGTGATCGATGACTTTGAGAACCAAGTCGCTCGGCTCGAGACAGCCGAACTCGAACAACTTATCATCCCTCGAGCCTGGCTGCCCAGTGACGCCCGCCCTGGCGATCACCTCCAAATCGATGCCGACCAAGCGGGTTTGATCCAAATCACCATCGATCACCAGGCGACCCAGGCTGCGTTCGAGGCGGCTCGAGAGAGCCTCGAGTCACTCACCGCGAGCGACGATGGAAAGGACCTACAACTGTGAAACGATTGTTGCTGACCTGTCTGCTGGTGGTGGGATTTGCCCAAGCGTTCGCCCAAAAGTTGCAAATTGATTTTTTGGATGTTGGTCAGGGGGATGCGGTGTTGATCCGAACCCCCGATGGACACGCGGCGCTGTATGACGCTGGACGGAACGCGCTCGAGGTCGCCAACCAATTGACGCAACTCGGGGTAACGCATCTTGACCTGGTCGTGATGAGTCATGCCGATGCCGATCACATCGGCGGGATGGCGGAAGTGGTTGAGAAATTTTCTCCCCAAGCCTTTTTAAGTAACGACCTGCCGAGTGCCACCGGAACGTACACGAAAACACTCGAGAGCCTCGCACGAGTCGGTGCTCAAGGGTTGAAAGCCACAGACCGCATCATTGGGCTGGGCGACCAGGTTCAACTACAAGTCTTGCCGCCAGAACACCGCAACACCGATCAAAACGAGAATTCGGTAGGCATTTTGCTGGAATTCTACGATTTTCGCTTGGTGCTCGCAGGCGACAGCGAACCCGCCACACAGCGCTATTGGCTTTCCAAATTTGCCAGCAAACTCGCTCATGTGGACGTGTACAAGTCCAGCCATCACGGTTCAAAAAGCAACGACACCCAGATCTGGCTCGAGGCGCTCAAACCCCAGGATGTGGTGATCAGCGTCGGAAAGGGCAACGCCTATGGACATCCCTCGATTGAGGCTATCGCACTTTACAACAGTGTCAGGGCTAGGGTTTGGCGCACCGATCTCGAGGGGCGGATCAGCTTCAGCGTCTCACCTTCGGGTTTATACTCTGTCAAAAGCCGCGAAATTGAAATCAATCGCAATTTGCGTGTCAACCCGAGTTTGGACATCAGCGCCTTCGCCAAGCGAGCCACAGTCACCACGCGCCCGCTTCACAACTCAAACCAAAGTTTGATTGCCTTTGAGCCAATGCAGGTCAACGCGCTGTTGAGCATTCAAGACGCCAACGGCAGGGTCATGACCGGTGCTTTAACGACAGGAACGTATTACTTGACCCTTAGCAATCCTGGCTTTGTTCCCATTCGAGAACAGGTCACGATTAGCGACGACACCAAGCAAGTCGTGGTGGCAGTCGATGAACTTCAAGCCAATCCAAGTGCCAGCCCAACGAGCCTTACTTGGGTGGGAAGCAACCTCGAGTATGCCGTCTTTGTGATTCAGGATCGCGTTTTTGTGCCGGACATTTCGCGTTTGAAACCTGGTGAGTACACGGTGGTCTACCAATCGAGGTTTGAACCTTACAAATTGAGCCTCGTCACGGTGCGTTTGGAGGCGGACGTCAACCTCGAGTTGACGACGCCCAAATTAGGCGGGCGCGTTGGCGTGAACCCACGGACTGCCATCGTGTCCTCAACGGTGGTGGTCGCACTCTCGTTGGTGATCTCGCCAAGTTGGGCGCTTTTCAACTTCGATCAACCGCTCAGTCCAGAGTCCAATGGGCACAACTTCCAGGGCAGCCAAACCCCGAGTGCAACCACAACGGTCGGTGATTTGGATTGTCGTGATTTCCCATCGCAGGCGAGCGCTCAAGCGTTCTTCGATGGTTTGGGTGGGGTGGGGCACGATCCTTACGATTTGGACCGCGATCATGATGGGATTCCATGTGAACGAAACGAGGACTGGACGATCAAACCCAATGAACCCCGTCCGGGTAGAACGGCAAGCACGCCCGCGCCGTTAATCACACCATCAGTTCCCTCAACGCCGGCAACCCAACCCAGTCCACCAGCGCCGTCCACGCCGACGACCACACCGAGTTCAGGTTGGTGTTGGGTCAATGGATACACCAAGAAAAACGGGACTCAGGTGGCAGGCTACTGGAGGCGATGCTGAAGGTTGTTTGCAAGTGGCGGCGAAGTTTATTTCCACATTAAACCCAGCGACGAAAAATTGGGTTTTCAATCACAGGAGTTTGGCATGAAATCATTTTCAATCGTTGTTTTCTGCATTGTGTTTGCCGTGAGTGGCGTGCTGGCCGCGCCGTTGCTTGGCTCGAAAAACTCTTTTTACGAGTCAACGTTTTGTAAGTTTTACCTCTGCGATTTGACCTCCAAACAATTGATGACTTCGACGCTCGAGGAATTCCGTTACACCACCGCGAACCCGACCCCCACCGAACCCAATGCCATTCCCGAACCGGGCAAGACCGTTTGGGTGCTGCGTGAAAACGGAATCATCGTCAGCGGTGGCATGGAATTCGGCGTACAAGACAGCATGTTCGGCTATGGCGGTAACAATTTTGTGAAGCGTTTCATTGAGTCGTTGACCGACACTCGAGTCTCAGACGAACAACTGGTTCAACTTGAAGCGCGAGCCGGGCGATCCAAGGGTGAAGTGCGAATTCAGATTGGGAAATCCGTCAAGAAGATGTACTTATCGATGCTGATCTCGAGTGGTGAGTACGGCAATGCCAATCGTCTCTCGCTTCGCGTGTCGCTCTAAACAAGGGGTTTGATGTGCTGGTGCAGGTGGGAACCTCGACTCGGCATGGCACAACCGAAGTTGCAACAAGTTCTGATTTTTTTGCCGTACAGCTTGGAGTTTCTTGGATCTTGGAACGCTATACTCGAAAGATGAAACGCTTAATGTTGGTGGTGGTTGGCCTGTTCGCCACGTCACTTGCCGTCTCAACACCTTCGCGCGGTTTGGGTTTGACCCGCACGCAATGGGAAGCAAACCACAAGAAAACCGGATTTGGGAATCTCGGCGTGCAATACGGGGACGTTGAGGTGCTGTTCGCCAAAAATCGAGTGCAGCAAATCATGTTGCTCGCCGACACGGAACTTCCAGCCCAAGAAGCCATCTCGAGCATCAAAAGCTTTTTGCCACGCGATGCCAAAGCCACCACGCAAGTTAAAAACGAGAAGAAAAGCAATGTTGTTTTCAATTACTCGAGTGCCAGCCTGGGCAAGTTGCATTTTCAGTACAACAATTTTGCAGACTTAAAAGGGTTGACTCGGCTGATGATCGCACTCGGGGACAAGCCAGTTTCGGCAATGCAAGCAAGTTACCCAAAAAAGCCTCCATTCTTTTTTGCAAACTGTGAGGATTTGAATGAAAAATTCCCAGATGGTGTGGGCAACTGGCACGCTTCATACCGTCCCAAACTTGATCGGAACAACAACGGATGGGCATGCGAACCGACTCCCCGTTGAATATAAATCAATTCCGTTGGCGCAGTGCCGTGTTCGATTCGCGACGTTCGGGCTTGCGTTCAATCATTTGGTTTGCTGTTTTGCTCTGGCTTTGTTCTGACGAGTGTTTCAGCTCGAGTCAACTCAACATAGTCTTTACCCATGTCAAACGTGTTTCTGCGGGCTTCGCACCAGGCAGCAAATTCAGTGTTGTTCATATGCTCAGGGTGAGCGCGAAGCCCAAGTGGCCACC
>CAXTTL010000094.1:0-17139 GCA_964247135.1 uncultured Deinococcales bacterium
CGCATGAGGCTGCTCGAGAAATGCTTGCACGCACTCGAGCTTCAAACCTGGCACGAGTTTGAGGTGATTGTTGCCGTCGATGGCAGCACGGACGGCACATTGGCGCTGCTCGAGGCGGTCAAGCACAGAAAGCCTTTTGCCTTGACGGTGCTCTCGCAAACCCAAGCCGGACGTTCCGCCGCCCGCAATGCCGCCATGAAAGCCGCAAGCGGCGAGATATTGCTGCTCTGCGATGACGATTTGCAACTCGATCCCGAAACCCTGGCGCGACACCATGCCTTCCATGAAGTTTTCAAAAACAATGTTGCGATTGCCGCCGTGCGCTTCCCAGACGGCGTGACGCGCTTTCCGACGCGCCCAGGTTGGATGAATTTCTCGGGTTGCAACGCCAGCCTGCCAAGACTTGCCGCGCTCGAGGTGGGATTGTTCGACGAAAGCCTCGGCGGTTACGGCGGCGAAGACCTCGAGTTTGGTCTGAGGCTCGAGCGGCACGGACTGAAGTTTAAAGCTTTGGCGGATGCGGGCGCATATCACGACGGAACCCGAGTGCCAAATTCTGAAAAAGCCTATTCGGCTGGGAGGCAAGCCGTACAGATTGCCCACAAGTACGGAACGGCGGTGGCATTGCAACTGGGGGTGAACCAAACCCTGCTGACCGCCAAACGCGCGGTCTTAAATCCTATCGGCGATGCGATTTTGGGCAAAGACCCCAATTACGCCTTTGAACGCGTCTACCTGAAGGGTGCTCGAGATGCCTGGAAGGAACTCGAGGAGGCGACTCCACCTTGATTTCATATCCAGCCAATAGCGTGAATCTAATCTCGAGTGGCAAAAGGAGTTGAACGTGCAAAGAAACGAACCGATGATTGACGAATCCCAAGACAATCCCGCGCTTGCCAATGTGATCGAAAAAAACATTCGCACCATGATTGGCTTGCGAATCAAAACCGCCTCCGAGCGCACCATGCAAGACCGCATCGCGGATGGCATCACCGATTTTGCGGGGCATCTCAAATTCGTTTACATCCACGTCATCTGGTTTGGTGCCTGGATTTTGATCAATACTGGAAAGTTGGGTTTCAAACCCTTTGACCCGTTTCCGTATGGCTTATTAACCATGATCGTCTCGCTTGAGGCGATTTTTCTATCGACCTTTGTGATGATCTCACAAAATCGCATGAGCGACGACGCCGAACGCCGCGCCAACCTGCATTTGCATATTGGATTGCTGACCGAACACGAAACCACCCGAATTTTGCAGATGCTCGACGCGATTCAGGATAAGCTTGGCATCGACAACGATTCTGACAGCGAACTTGCCGACCTCGAGATGGAAACCAAACCCGAGGACGTGCTTGCCGAGATTGAACGCCTGCAAAAACGTGCAACCCATAAAAAGCTTTAAAACACGCGCAAGTTCATCATCATCACAAAATGCGAGATGCTGCCCGCGATCACAAAACCGTGCCAGATTTCGTGCGCACCAACCAAACCTCTTTTCGGTTTTCGTGACGCGTAAAACGGCACGCCAAAGGTGTACATCAGACCGCCGATGACCATAGCCACAATCGCGGTCATCGGGAATCTCGAGAGAAACTGTGGCAGCAAGACCACGCCAAACCAGCCCATTAAAACGTAAAACGTGACCGACAACCACTCTGGCGGCAAGGTCAGGCTTTTGATCAACACGCCAACCAGTGACAGCGACCAAATGGCAACCAGCACAATGTCGCGCCAGGGTTGCTCGAGTCCAGTCCAAACAATTGGCGTGTAGGTTCCCGCAATCATCACGTAAATCGCGGCATGGTCAAAACGTCGTAAGCCCTCCTCGAGTTTTGGGCTGCCTTTGACGCCGTGATGAAGTGCACTTGCCAGGTACACCAGCATCATGCTCGAGCCGAAAACCAGAAACGCCCAGTGCAAACCGGTTTTCCACGCCAAGATCAGGGTAAAAGCGAACGCCATGAAAAACCCCGCACCGTGGGTCAGGGCGTTGATCGGTTCGCGTAAAGATTGAAAAAATCGTGCCACAAGCCAGCTTAAAGCGCTTTGATGAGCATTCTCGAGGGTGGGGTTTTGTGCTCAGCTTCCCTGGTTGTGGTGCTCGAGCTTTCGCGCTAGCATTAAAGGCATGTCTGATCTGGTCACAGAAAATCATGGTAATGAGCCGTACTCATATTACCCAATGGGCGAATACGTCGTGCGTGCTCCTGGCATATGCGGCGGCAGACCCACTTTCAAACACACCCGCATCGAAATCACGGGGGCGTTGGCGCGTCTTGCCAGTGGTGAAACGCTCGAGGCTGTGGTTTCGGGTTATGCAGGACGTGTGACCCGTGAAGCGGTGCTTGAAGCCAGTGAAATCATGGCTCGAGAATTCCTGAGCCATCTGCCAAAACTACAAGCCGCGTGATTGTTCTCGATGAGCAGTTGCTTGGACGCAACCTCGAGCGTCTGATTGGGGCGTGGTATCCAGGCGCGGTGCGGTTTATCACCGAACTTCGGGCGGGTACGGTCATCAAAGACGATGCGATTCCTGGTATTTTGCGCCTCGAGCGCGAGGCAACTTTTGTGACCATCAACGAATCTGATTTCTGGGAGGTGGTGGATATCACCAACGATTTTTGTGTGGTGTGTTTTGCTCTGCCAGATTCGCAAGTTTTGCTTGTTCCAGATTTGTTGCGCCAGGTGCTCAACCATCCAAGATTTAGCACCAAAGCTTTGCGAATGGGTTGCGTGATTCGGGTCTCCAAGAACACTTTCTCGTATTACACCGCAAGCCAGCGAACACCTCAAACCCCATAGAATTCTGGAAGCTCGAGCCAAACTCAAGTTTGAAACGTTAGACTCGAGAACCTCGTATCTGACTTGAGTTGCTATTCTTGCGCTCGAGAATCGGTAGAATCTCGAGGCGAGAGAAAATGCCGAAAAAGATGAACCAATGAACACCTGCGCGTACTGCTTGACCCCAATTCCACCTCACGCCAGCAGTTGCGGGTCGTGCGGAATGCCCGTCGCTGGCGGACTGCATTTGAAAGCAGGAACGACGGTCGGGGCTGGGCGTTACCGTTTGGACGCCGCCCTTGGACGCGGCGGTTTTGGTCTGACCTACAGGGGCTTTGACCGTCAACAAAACCGTGTGGTCGCCATCAAAGAACTCTTCCTGGACGGTTCGGTGCGCCGTGAAACCAAGGTGATTCCACCCGGTAGCCTCAAACCAACGGACTTTGATGCAGCTCGGGTTTCGTTTTTGAACGAAGCCCGCACGATGGCAAGATTCTCGCACTCGAGCATCGTGGGTGTGCTGGACACGTTTGAAGAGAACAACACGGCGTACATGGTCATGGAATTTGTTGAGGGCGAAAGCCTGGGGGATCGTTTGATCCGCAGCAAAACCCTCGAGCCTGCCGAAGTCGAACGGATCGGCATTGCCGTGAGTGAGGGCTTGGCGATTGTTCACAGCGCGAATTTGCTGCACCGCGACATCAAACCCGACAACATTTTGCTGCGCAACGACGGACGCGTGATCTTGATCGATTTTGGTTCGGCACGCGATTTTAGCCTCGGGCAGCAAGTCCAACACACGCGATTGGTCACGCCAGGTTATGCGCCCCTCGAGCAATACCAAAGCCAAGGACGTTTTGGACCGTACACCGATGTTTACGCGCTCGGGGCGACCCTGTACCACGCCCTGACGGGGGTTTTGCCAGCCTCGAGTTTGGACCGCGCGGCACTGAGTGTTTCCAAGGGCAACAAAGCCACGCTCGAGTCACCCAGAATCTTGCAACCCAGCGTGTCGGTGGCGCTCGAAAAAGCGATTTTGTGGGCGCTCGAGATTCGGATCGATGCGCGACCTCAGACGGCGTTGGCATTTCAGGAAGCCTTGCTGGGCAACAAACCCCGCAAGACGGCGCAAAAACCTGTGGCGGTCAATGTTCCGCTCAGTACGCCAAACCTTGATCTGGCAAAACAAAAACTCATGCTGCTCGAGGATGGTTTAAAACCCATTTCAAACGTTTGGATTTGTCCATCGTGCCGCACGGGTCAGATGCTCGAGGTGAAACCCTCTGACAACTGTCCAGTCTGTCAAAAACCTGGCATGAAATTTCCCGATGCGGCGCAAAAACCGTGCTGCCCAGATTGTGCGCAGCCGAGTTTGGAAATGATGGTCAGTAGCCATTACTCGAGAAGCCATTTTTACTTTTATCAACAACTGGGTTTAAACATCAACGAGATCGCGCCTGCCCAAACCCTCCAATGCCCAGCCTGCGAAAAAGGCGAGTTAAAACCGCCCAAACCCGTGACCAGCCTCATCTGTCCATCTTGCCGAGGTCGGACGCTCGAGAATCGCGTGCCGAACCGCCGACTCTGCCCGCATTGCCGCACCGGAAACCTCGAGGCGTTCAACACCGATCAGGCGTGCTGCCCGAATTGCAAGGTTGGACGCATCACGCAAACCAGCAAACGCAAATTTGTGTTCATACTCGAGCACCGCGCCAATTGCGACCACTGCGACGCGACTTGGGACACGCAAAATTCACACTGGAAATTATTAACAGCCACGGGTGAACTGGCGGACCAAATTGGCTCGAGTCACACCCCAGAAACTTGGGAAGAGATGTCGGGACGTGAACGAACTGGCGTGGTCTGCAACCATTGTCACAGCGAATTTGACCAGCAAAACGATGGGCGTTTGAAATTCGGTTACAGCCTCGAGAAAACCCCATTGCTGCACAAAACCATGACCGCGCTCGAGTGGGCAAAACTCGCGCACCGCATCGCGCCGCACCGTGGCACACAACACTGCCCGGATTGCAGCTCCGAATTTGACCTCGACGCCGGCAACATGACCTTGCTCTCGAGTCCTTTATTGCGTGACCAAATCGGTCAAACCCATCCGCTCGAGGCTTGGAAACGACTGGCGTCGGGCAAACGCAGCATCAACGACGGGGTGCTGTGCGAAACTTGCAACGCCGAATGGGATTGGGTAGGCACCGCAAACCTGGGCGAACGAATGCTGAAACTGATTCATGCTGGGCGCAGCCAAAGCCAACTGCCCTTGGGTTTTACGGTCAGCACCGATTACAGCGTCTTCAAAAAGGCTGGCAAAAACACTGGACTCGAGGGAATGGTCTGCAAAAATTGTGCCTCCGAATGGGACGAAACCGCGCCCAAAGTCTTCACGCAAACCAGGGTGCGCGGCGCAAAAATGCTGGCAGCCACGCCAAGCATGGGCATTGAACGCCTGCTGGCGCTGGGGCAATCAAAGGCAATGGGACGCAAAACCGCCAGCGTTCCAGGTCCAACCTGCCCCCACTGCGCCTCGGAATGGGTGGTGCAAGGACAAAACTGGGAACTCGTCTCGAGTTTCAAAAGCGCCCTGGTCGGAATGCAACTTCCAGCCGAGGCTTGGCGTTACCTGGCGGCGGGCAAACAACACGCCAACGCCGGCGTGAAATGTAACACTTGCGCCACCGAACTTGATCTTAAAAATTCGAGTTACACGCTTGGGAATGTGAGCCGCAGCAAAGACGATTGGATGCGTTTTGCGATTGGAAAACCACTTGCGGCTGATGTTGCGCAACTCAAACTCGAGGGTGAACAAGCATTTTTGAAAGCCATCGAAAATGCCGAATGGCAGCAAGTGACATCAGTTTTCCCACGGGTTTTGGGCAAAAACGAAAAAGTGTTGTTTGTGCTCGAGGCACTCCTTGGTCAAAAAGATGGCTTGGAGTACATCCCAGGAAGTTTAGGACAGGCTTGGTTTACAACCCAACGAATCTTGTTTGAAAATGGCAGTTTGATTCGAGATGTTGAGATTCTGATTGACAAACTTAATCACATCAATACCACTCACACGTCTTTTTACATTCAAGCAAATAATTACCAAACCCTTTGCCGAATTTGGCTCGAGCGCAAGGACCGCAAACGTCCAATCGTGTTGTTCTGCGGCAATTTCGACGTGACACTCTCAAGCGGCGCTGCCAAACTTGAAGTCAGCATCGGACCAAAGCAACTCGAGCAACTCCTGACAAACTTGCAATCTCGAGTCCTCAACCCGTAAAATCTTTGACGTGGTAGATTGCAAGCATGATTTCAATTGACCTTAAGGGAAAAGTAGCCCTGATCGCCGGCGTTCAAAACGAGTACAGCCTAGGCTGGGCGGCGGGCAAGAAACTCTTGGAGGCGGGCGCGACCTGTATTTTCTCGTTTCAAGGCGAACGCAACCTTCCCGCGCTCGAGAAGCTGACCGCACCCTACAAAGACCAAATTGCGTTTTTGGAAGTCTGCGATGTCAGCAAAGACGAAGACCTGACCAAATTGTTTGACCGCATCAAAACCGTTTGCGGCAAAATTGATTACCTGATGCACGCCATCGCGTTCACACCAAGGGCGAGCCAGGAAAATCCGTTTCTCGAGACGACCCGCAACGACTGGCAGATTGCGCTCGACATCAGCGCCTACAGCCTGGTGGCACTGACCCAACACGCCGCGCCCTTGATGGGTGAAGGCTCGAGCATCGTGTGCCTGTCGTATTACGCCGCCGAAAAAGTCGTGGCGCGATACAACGTCATGGGCGTCGCCAAAAGCGCCCTCGAAGCCAGCGCACGCTACCTGGCTTACGATTTGGGCATGAAAGGCATTCGGGTCAACGTCGTCTCGCCAGGACCGATGCGCACCGTCGCCGCCAAAAGTATTCCAGGTTTTTCGTTGATGTTTGAAAAAGCCGCCAAGGTCGCCGCGATGGGACGCAACGCCAGCTTTGAAGAGGTCGGGAACACCTGCCTGTACCTGTTCAGCCCACTCTCGAGCGGCACGACGGGCGAAACGATTTATGTCGATGCAGGTTACAGCATTATGGGCATGGCGATGGACAGTTGAGGGGAACTACTTCCCTCTCATCCCCGACCCGTCTTGGTTTCAAGATGCACCTGCGGGCGAAACCGCTTCTCTCCTCGGAGAGAAGGGAGTTTTATTGCTTTACACGTGCGGCTCGAGGAATTTTCACTGTCCCAAAGTGAAGTTGCCATGAAAAGAAAAAGCTCGAGATTTTAGATTCTCGAGCCTCTTGTTTGATCTTGACTGTGGTTTAGATTTTGAAATCTGCACCGAGCGACAGCGTAAAAGCGCTGGCAGTGGCGTTGCCACCAAAGTACAAACGACCTGCCAAGTTAATGCCCAACGGTCCAAAAACCGTGTACCTCGCACCACCGCCAAGATAAACGCTGGTGCTGCCCGTCGAGAAATCAAACAAACTGCCAGCCGTCAGACGCTCGAGTCCAGCTTCTGCACGGAAGCTGATAGGCAAGAATGGCACTGGAATGTCACGCAGCACCGCACCAACGCGGAAAAACGATTGGTTGTCGCCGCGCAGTGCAAAGGGCGTGACTTCGACACCGATGGTTCCCAGACCGAGCGGCAGGTTGTAACCCGCACCGACGTGCAGGCTGGCGTAAATGCCCGCGCCGCCCGAGAACGGCAGTTCGGCGTTGACACCGCCCCAAATGCTTTGCGCACCGGCGACGGGGAACAGGGCGATGATCAGCATCGGGATCAATCTTTTGAGCCATTGTTGTAATTTCATAAAAACCTCCAGCCTGCACTATGACATCCAAATTGGCTTTTCGGGTGATAAATCCCGCGTCAGAATGAACGCCAATGCCCGAGAAGCGCTTCCAACTGCGGGTTAGCCTGTTGTGTTGTCCGTGAATTCAGTGCAAATTAAACCCATGAATGCTCGAGCTTTGGTCGATGTGATCGTGGTGGGGGCTGGGCTGGCGGGTTTGGCGGCGGCTCGAGATTTGCAAAACGCGGGTTTTGGTGTCTTGGTGCTCGAGAAATCCCGTGGCGTTGGCGGGCGGTGCGCGACCAAACGCCTTGCGGTTGGCGATGGCGTGGCGCGGGTCGATCATGGTGCGCAGTTTTTCACGGTTCGCGGTGAACGGCTGCAAAAACTGGTGATTCAACTCGAGTCTTCGGGTGTGGTTCAAGCCTGGACTCGTGGCTTTCCCAAATTGACTGTAAGGGGTCTGGAGCCTCGAGCGGCGGGTCATTCGCGTTACAAGTGCAAAGACGGCATGAACGCCCTGGCAAAAGCCTTTGTGGAAGATGCTGCGGGTTTGCCGCTCGAGGTTGTGCCCAATGCTTTGGTCAGCGCGGTTTTTCCAAGTCATTTGGGTTGGAGCGCGGTGCTCGAGAATGGCGAAATTTACCAAGCTCGAGGTTTGATCGTGAACGCGCCCGCGCCGCAAGCCCTGGCACTGACCCGCTCGAGTTTGCAAGCACAGACCCTTCAAGCGCTCGAAGCTGTGCAATTTAACCCCTGCTGGGCGTTGATGGTGGCGCTCGAGGAAAGCCCCGATATTGACTGGCAAGGACTCGAGATTGAACACGAAATGCTGGAATGGGCGGCGCTCGACTCGAGCAAACGCGAGGCTGGCAGCCCACCGACATTGGTGCTTCACGCCACACCCGCCTGGAGTCAAACCCACCTCGAGCAAAGCCCAGAAACCGTGGCGGCACTGATGCTCCAGGAGGCAAAGAAATTGTTGGGCGACTGGGTGAAACCCGCTGCCATGCTGGCGCACCGTTGGCGTTACGCCAAGCCGAGCATCACGCACCCAGAACTGTTCCTGGCACAAGACAACCTGGTGTTTTGCGGCGATTGGTGTACGACTAACCATAGCCGCATCGAAGCCGCGATCATGAGTGGTTGGAGTGCCGCCAGTTACTTGCTCGAGCAACTACAAGAAAAAACTCATCTTGTGCTTTAACCTGTAACCATGAGCCTCGAGCGAAACTGGCTGAACATCATTCAGCGTCAAAGCGAAAAAAGTTTGTTACGCCTTCGTCGCGCACCGCTTGACCTGATCAACACCGTGGCATCAAGCAAAAATTTTAAACTCTTTAAAAACCTCGAATACGGTGCGCTCGAGCGGCAAAAACTGGACTTGTACATTCCAAGGCGTGTCCCGATGGCGCCACTGGTGATTTTTGTTCACGGCGGATACTGGCACGGCGGCAGCAAAGACGAGTACGCCTTTCTGGCGGAAACCCTCAACCTCGAGGGGTTTGCCGTGGCGACCGTCAATTACCGCCTCGCGCCTGGGGCAACCTTCCCAACTTGGATTCGGGATGTAGGACTGGCATTGCGTTGGTTGCGTCGTCACGCCGATGATTACCATTACCAAGCCGAAAAAGTGGGTTTGATTGGTCACTCGAGCGGCGCTCACATCACCAGTTTGCTGGCGCTCGATGCGCGACATCTGACGGGTGTGGGCTTGACCAGGGATGTGCTGAGTGCGGTGGTGTGCCTGTCTGGACCCTATGATTTTTTTGATTTCATATTGACCGACACCAAAATCCAAGCCGCCTTCGGCGACCCGCTGCACTGGTCGGACACCCAACCCGTGCGCTTCGCCGACGGTACAAACCCGCCCATGCTCTTGATGCACGGCGAAAAAGACACGCTGGTCAGTCCGCTCAACACGCCGGCGCTCGAGAAAGCCTTGCTTGCCGTGGGCGGCAATGTCAAAGCCGTGATGTTTGAAAAACTCGATCACTTCACGATGCTGGGCGCGTTTTCCAAGATTGGGCGTTGGCTCGAGCCTCGCGTGCTGCCGACGGTGACAAGTTTTTTGAAGCTAAACCTTGATTAAAGTCTGTTGGGAAAACCCGAGCAACCCATAAGAATGGTTGCCCGCTTTGAATGTTCAGGTTTTGACCCCCGACTTATCGGAGGACAGGGAAGGTTTTAAGCCAAATGTTTTTTGCGCAAATGCCAAGACTGGATGCGTCCAAACGCCCTTCACCTGACCGCCCCGCAACGCCGCCAGCAAATCAGCCGCGCCCTCAATAGAACGTTGCGGCGTTTGGACCCAGGCGTCGCCGATGTGCGCCCCAATGTGCGCGTCCGACCCCGCCGACATGGGCAGACCGCGCGAGTGCGCCCAACGTTCAGCCACCGTATTCCAAGACCGCCTCGAGATGCGGGCGTTGAACGTCTCGACAATGTCAATGTCCGCCGCGATCCGCTCGAGCGCCGCCGGCTTTAAGCGGTGCACTTTTAAGGGGTCAAAGCCGTGCGGCAACAAAACCAAACCGCCCTGGGCATGAATTTCATTGACCGTTTGTTCTGGGGTCAATCCCGCCGGAATCACGCGCTGAAGGTACAGCCCGATCAGTTCGCCCTCACGGGTCGAAACCTCTTCACCAACGATGATCTTTAGCGTCGGATGCTGCTCGGTCATGCGCCCAAGTTCGACGGCGCCCCAAATTTGGTTGTGGTCGGTGAGTGCCAAAACGTTCAGGTGCGTTTGTTCGCAGCGCTCGAGAATCGCCGACAGCGGCGTGCGGCAGTCGTAAGACGCCAAACTGTGACAATGCAAATCGATGCGCAGGGTCGGCGATTGGCTCATGCCCCAAACCCCAAAAAACTGATGTAAAACGACAGCTCGAGGCTCATGCCCAAATTTAATACCCCCATCTTACGGCTGGTTGAGGCTGCGCTGACCCGCACCTGAGTCCTGCAAATCCTGTTCTGAACGGATTTCTCAGCCCATCCTCAGTTTGGCTTCAGGTACAACAAAAAGTCAATTCATAAACTTGAATTCAACTTAAGTCATTTCGGTGTGATGCCCGCCAGCCGTGATTTCAAACAGACCAACATCAAGCCACAATTGCGCAGGAGGAAGACCGTTGCGTTTGTATGCCCACTTTTACAATACGCACGCTTCCTTCAGCAAGGCTCGAGTGCTCAGGTTTCAAACCAGAAGTTTGGTTGTCACCCATCCTCAACAGGCAACGGTTAAATCATGAACAAACCGCTCGAATCCAGCTCGAAGGCGATGCCCGCACTGCGAAACGTGGTGGGCGCGGTCTTGGCTGGCGCACGGGCAGCCCGAAACCTGGTCTATTCGTTTGCCTTGGCGGGTTCGGTCGGCGTGACCTCATGGTACAAACGCCGCGCACGGGTGGTCGATGAATTCCCAGAGTTGAGGCTGTGCGGTGCCTCGGATCGCCTGTTGGTGGTGGTGCCACATCCAGACGACGAGGTGCTCGCCTGCGGCGGCGCGATTTTGTCGGCGATCAAAGCGGGCGCCAGCGTTCACATTGTCTTTTTGACGCTCGGCGACGGCTTTTGGATCGACGCCGCCCTGATGGCACGCCACTGGCGACCAAGTTGGGCGGACAACCTGCGGCTCGGTGAGCGACGTCTGAAAGAGGCTCAAAACGCCTCCAAGACCCTGGGTGTGCCAGCTCAAAACCTGTTTTTTCTGGGCTATCCAGACCGAGGATTGCTGCCAATCATCCAACTCGAGGGAAGCGAGACGGTCTACCAATCGTTTTACACCGGTGCTGACCGTGTGCCGTATGCCGCCGCGCTCTCGCCAGAGGCGCAATACACCCTGGACAATCTGCTTGCCGACCTCGAGACGGTGCTCGAGCGCGTCAAACCGACCGTGCTGCTCGCCCCGTCGTCGCGCGACGCGCACCCAGACCATCAAGCCAGCGCCAAACTCGTGGCGCGGTCGCTCGGCTCGCGCCAGGGGATTCGCCGTTACGAATGGATCATTCACGGCGGTCTGGAATGGCCCCTGCCCAAAGGCTTTCATCCACGTTTGGCGCTCGTGCCGCCGCCGCGCGGACGCGGGCTATCCTGGGAGCGTCTGGACATCGAACACGATCAGGTGCGCACCAAATCTCGAGCCATCGGCGCACACCACTCGCAGGTTTTGTTGATGTCGCGCTACCTGAATTCGTTTGCGCGGCGCAACGAGTTGTTCGCCCAGACTGCCCTCGAGGAAACCGATGTTTGACCGACTTGCTTTGACCCAGGCTCGAGCGGCATCCAAACGGAAGGGTGGCTGAAGATCATGCGAGCGATTTTGATTTACAACCCCAGCGCTGGAGGTCACGCAGGCGTCTCGAGCGAGCAATTGCTGTCCGCCCTTGCCGCCGCCGGTTTTGACGCCGAGCACCGACCAACCGCGTCCGAGGCGGATTTGGACGGGGCACTCGAGGGCAACCCAGAATTGATCGTGGTGGCTGGCGGCGACGGCACGGTACGGGCGGTCGCGGTGCGCATCGCCGGTCGCGGGATTCCAATGGCGCTCATTCCGATGGGGACCTCGAACAACATTGCCCATTCGCTCGGGCAGACTGGCAAGCCGCTCGAGCTGTGCGCCAACCTTGCCGCGCCGCGCAAAACCGTTTTCGACCTCGGGCGGGCGCGAGGAGACTGGGGCGAAACGCTGTTTCTGGAGGCGGTCGGTTGGGGTCTGTTCGCCGAAACCTTGCTGCGGTACGATCCAGACGCGCCCAAAAGCCCAATTCGCGGCGCCCAGGCGGTGATCGGCGCCCTGGGTCATCTGCGAGCCAAAGATTACCGCCTGGTCATCGATGGTCAGCCCCGCGAGGGACGTTACCTGCTGATCGAGGCGATGAACACGCCAATGACCGGCAATTCGATGCGATTGGCGCCAAACGCCAAAACCGATGACGGGCTGCTCGAGGTGGTTCTGATCGAAGAGGGCGGACGCGTCGGACTGCTCAACTACCTGATGCACCTGGTCGTCGGCAGGCTCGAGGACATCCCAACGGTCAGCGTGGTGCAATGCCGGAGTTTCTCCCTCCAGTGGGATGGTGCTCCCGTTCACCTGGATGCCGAAGTCAAGGGCGAGTTGCTCTCCGAAGACCCGTCCACTGACAGCATTAAACCCCCAACCAAAATCGATCTTGACCTGCTGCCTGGACGCCTCGAATTCTGGCTGTCGGGCAACACCAAAGCCCCGAACGAACCGTGAACAGCCCATGACCGATTCCACACCAAAACCGCTCCCTCGAGCCATGCTGTGGCTGCTGGTGTTGTTCGGTCTGTTGTTGCCGCTGTACGGTTTTGCGGCACTGGCAGAAGACGTTTGGTTGCACGAGGCATTTTTATGGGATCAACGAATTTTAACCTTGCTGCACGGCTTTCAAACCCCGACCCTGGACCGAGTGGCGCTCATCGTCACCTTCTTTGGCTCCGGCGGACTGATGGCGCTGCTCGGTGCCGCCTACGCGCTGGTCTTGTGGCGCCGCCACCAACCCACCCGCGCCCTCTACGTGGCGCTGGGCATCGTCGGGGCGGGCGCACTGGACTTGCTCGCCAAAATCATTTTTCAACGCGTCCGACCCCACCTCTGGGACTCGAGCATCCGCGAACTCGGCTTCAGTTTCCCGAGCGGTCACGCGATGGGATCGATGGCACTGGTCGCGGTGCTGATCGTTTTAAAATGGCACAGCCCCTGGCGTTGGTGGACGGTCATTCTGGGCAGCCTGTTCGCGTTAACCATCGGACTCTCGAGGTTGTACCTTGGGGTGCATTACCCCTCTGACGTGCTGGCTGGCTGGGGCGCCGCGATTGCCTGGGTGACTGGGATCAGCCTGATTTTTCGTCATCTGGGACGGGTGAGGGGCGAATGAACTTTGGCGGCAACCCAGGGTCGTCACAAGCCTTGAGTCTCGAGGTTCGCCCCTACGATTCACACGACCGCGCGGCAGTTCGCCAGATTGCCTACCAAACTGCTTTTTTGGGCGATTCGATTGCGCCACTGATGCCAGACCCCGAACTGTTTGCCGACCTTTGGACGGCGGTCTACACCGACCTGCATCCCGACTTGGCGCTGGTCGCCACATTGAATCAGAAGACCGTGGGTTACATCTTTGGGGTCACCGACAGTCGAAGCCTGCCAGCAGATTATTTTCGTCATGTGCTTCCGCTCGTGCTGACCAGGCTGGTTCGCGGCGAATACCCAAATTGGCGACCAGCTCTGGCATACCTTTTCAGGGCGGCGCTCGAGCCTTCAACCCACGCCCCGTATCGGCTCTATCCTGCCCATTTGCACATCAACCTGCTCGAGGTTGCCCGTGGTCACGGCGCGGGACGCGCCCTGCTGGAAGGGTTCTTGGCGCAGTGTCAAGCCAAAGGCGCCCTGGGCGTGCAACTCTCGACCACCGATCACAACACCGCCGCCGTGCGCTTGTACGAACGCAACGGGTTTACAGTTTACAACTCGAGCCTCATGCGCCTGTATTCGGCTTCGGTGTCGGGTCCAATGCGGCGCTTGGTGATGGTACGGGTTTTGGAACGCCAAAAAGCCTGATGGGTTGAAAATCGCAACTCCATAAAACGCGCTCGACTCGAGCGATGTTTTGTGACTCGAGGAGTTGCGTCATGGGGTTATTGTAGACGTAAAAAGAGTAAAACTGTCAACCCCAAAAGGCTGACCGTTTTTGATTATCTCGAGAACCGAGTGTTTAGCGCTCAAGCTTTTGATTCTTGGCGGCAACGTTTCGGAAATGAGACAGGTTGTTTCCTGCCCATGATTTCACGGTTGGAAATTCTACAGCACAAAAATCAAGATAGAAAAATGGGTAGAATCCTTCGCCTTGAATATCAGAATCGATCAATTCGATACTTTGTGAGTCAATCCAAACGTGATAACGCAAGTTGTGACCAATGACCTCACGAACAATGAAATTCCAAGGAATGCACTCTTTTGCATTGTCTCGGTTGATTTCAAGTTTTGCGCCGCGTGCCGCCGCGATCAATTGTATAAATTGATCATTACCACTCACTTCAATTCTGACATCCGAAATCCATTTTTTGTGCCACTTTTTGCGAAGTCGTTTTCGCATACTTACCGAGTGCTCGAATGCTTGAACTCAAAGCATTCCAATTGCGAGAAATAAAGTTCTGAAGCGCTCAAAGTCAGAGTACAACAAAAAACTCGAGCAGAAGAGGTTTTCTGCTCGAGTCTACGGACACCTAAATTCTTACAATCCCAAAGTCTTTTTGGTTAACTCTACAATCTGATCCATCGTGTCAGCCACAGGCACATTCGCTTTCGCCATCGCCTCGAGCTTGCTCTCGGCTGTGCCCACGTTGCCCATGATGAGCGCTCCCGCGTGACCCATGCGTTTGCCTTTTGGTGCGGTGCGTCCCGAAATAAACGCGATCACGGGTTTTTTCATGTGTTTGCTGATCCATTCGGCTGCCATTTCTTCGTCCGCACCACCAATTTCACCGATCATGACCACGGCATCGGTGTCTGGGTCTTCGTTGAACATTGGCAAAAGATCAATGAATGTCGTGCCAATAATCGGGTCGCCACCGATGCCGACCACGGTGCTGCATCCAATGCCTGCGGCGGCAAGCATCGCGCTGGCTTCGTAGGTCAGCGTTCCCGACCTCGAGATCATGCCGACACGTCCTGCTTTAAAGGTGCTGGCTGGCATGATGCCGAGCTTGCACTCGCCTGGGGTAATCAAACCTGGGCAGTTGCCGCCAATCAAGCGAACGCCTGGGAGTTCTTTGATTTCTTTGACCACGCGCATCATGTCCAGAACGGGCATCCCCTCGGCAATGTTGATGATGAGCGGAATTCCAGCGTGTGCCGCCTCGAGCGTTGCATCTGGCGCGGCTGCGGGTGGAACAAAAATAATGCTCGCATCAATGTCGTGCTTGGCTCGAGCTTCGGTCACAGAGTTGTAAACAGGAATGCCTTGCACGACCTGCCCGCCCTTGCCTGGGGTGCTGCCTGCGACAATTTTCGTACCGTACTCGAGCATTTTTTCGGTGTGAAACGCCCCTTCGCGCCCCGTGATGCCTTGCACGAGAACTCGAGTTTCTTTGTTCACGAGGATGCTCATGCGTTGCCTCCTGCTGCGTTGACTTCATTGACCAGCGAAGTCGCGGCTTCCATCATGGTTGGGTAAATGTTAATTGGTTTGCCCTCAAGCAACACGTGGGCTTCTTCGACCGCTGTACCCGCAACGCGCATGGCGACGGGTTTGGTCAGGATGCCTTCCTCGAGACAACGGATGACGCCTTTGGCAACCTCGTCGGCGCGGGTGATGCCACCGAAAATGTTGATTAAAACGCCCTTCACGTCTGGGTCTTTGAGCACCAACTTCACAGCGTTGTAAACAATATCGGCTTTTGCACCGCCGCCAATGTCCAAGAAATTCGCGGCTTTGCCACCGACTCGAGCGACCACGTCGAGGCTGGTCATGACCAAACCCGCGCCGTTGCCGATCACACCGATGTAACCGTCCAATTTCACGTAAGCAAAACCGAACGCGCTGGCTTCAACCTCGAGCGGATGTTCAGCCTCGAGTTCACGGTACGCCATTAACTCTGGGTGACGGCTGAGGGCGTTGTCGTCGAGGTCGATTTTGGCGTCAGCAGCGATGATATCGCCAGCCGTTGTGACCACGAGCGGGTTGATTTCAGCCAATGAAGCATCGACACCCGCGCAGGTGTTCCACAAACCGACCATCATGCTGGCAATTTTGTTGATGTTGCCCTCGAGTCCCGCTTTCAGTGCCACCTCTCGAGCTTCAAACGGACGCAAACCCTTGATCGGGTCAATGGCAAACCGCGTGATGGCGTCGGGGTTGTTCGCAGCGACCTCTTCGATGTCCACGCCACCCTCTTTGGACACCATCAGGGTGTAAGATTGCACGTTGCGATCCACGATCAGACCGCAGTAATACTCTTTGGCAATGTCCACGGCTTCGGCAACCAGCACCTTCTTGACCGTCAAGCCTTTAATGTCCATGCCCAGAATGTCCGAGGCGCGATCAAACGCTTCATTCGCGTCCTTGGCAAGCTTGACGCCGCCCGCCTTGCCGCGACCACCGACATGCACTTGGGCTTTGATGACCGTCATCTTGCCAACGCTGACCGCAATTGCTTTTGCCTCTTCGGGCGTGAACGCGACCTTGCCCGCAGGCACAGGCACGCCAAAACGCGCCAGCAATTCTTTCGCTTGATACTCGTGAAGTTTCACGTATCCTCCTTACGCTCGAGCATCCCTCGAACGACCTTGCTGCCAGGGTTTGAAGCCCGAGCACAAACTTTCAAAGTATACGCTCGAGATTGGGACTGTGCGAGTTGTGCCTAAAGGGGTGACATGATTTGAGCGACAGTATGTGAAGACTTGAGAAAATATTTAAACGTAACAACCTTAATAAGAATTAAAACTTGACGAGAGAGCTGTGGTAGATGCAAAATGAGCTAGAAGGTGTTTGAATTGGTTTAGGACGCACTTTCAGCCAATCGAACCAACATCAACCTCATCATCGCCGCAT
>CAXTTL010000095.1:0-17071 GCA_964247135.1 uncultured Deinococcales bacterium
AACCCGCCCCTTGGAGCGCCGAGGAGTCTCGAGCGCACGATCAAAAAGTCGTCGGCGAAACCGATCAAGCCCATGCCGAGGCTCATCAGGTACGCTGCCCAGCCTTTGCGGTCGGTGTAGCCCGCCAAACCAATCATCACCAGCCAGACCAGAAAGATCACGATTGAAAATGGGACACCGCCCATTGTGGGCGTACCATCTTTTGATAGGTGCGTGGCGGGACCATCGCGGCGCACGGTTTGCCCCCAACCACGGCTTTTGGCGATGCCGACAAAACTGCCGACCGCAAACCAACTGAGCACGGTGGCAATCACCACGCTCATGGCTGTACCTCGCCGTTGAGGGTACGGATCGCATCAACAATCAATTTCATGTTGACCGACAGCGAGCCTTTGACCAGCACCGTATCACCTGGTTTGAGGTGCGTTTCAATCTCGAGCGTGGCGACTTGCGAGTTTGGGTACGACGTTGAGATTGTGCCCGAACCTCGAGCCGCATCGGCAATATCGTCGCCGTACACGCCAACACCGATCACCAGTTTGGCAATTTTCCCCGCTCGGGCGCCAATTTGGGCGTGAAGTTCTGGCGAGGTTTCACCCAGTTCGCGCATGTCTCCCAAGATTGCCACCTTGCGTCCCGTTTGACGCTCGAGCGTGTCGAGGCTGGCGTTGACACTTAATGGGTTGGCGTTGTACGAATCGTCGATCAATTTAAATTGCAGTCCGTGTTCGACGCGCATTCTCGCGCCAGGCACTTCAACGGTTTGGACTCGAGCGATTGCATCGGGCAGATCGAGATGATACTGACCAGCGATGGCGAGAGCACCCAACGCGGCTTCGGCGACCTTTTGGGACGGGTTGGGAATGGTGACTGGTAAACCTTGAAACGAAAAACGGACGCTGGATTCCTCGAGTTTTAAATCCGTGCCTTGAAAAGTTGCGCCAGCTTCAAAACCGTAACTCGGTACGTCTGGATACAGGTGCGCACAAGAGGTTGAAACCAAGCCATTTCGCCCCTCGAGAATCCTGCCTTTTTCAAACGCAATTTGTTCCAAGCTGCCAAAAAACTCGAGGTGCGCCGCGCCGACACTGGTAATCACGCCCAAATCGGGTGCGGTCAGGTTGACAAGTTCATCCATCTCCCCGATTCGGTCAATGCCAAGCTCGAGCACGTGTTTGGAGTCTCGGTTGACGCTCGAAAGCAGGTAACAGGCAATGGCGTTCAAGGTGTTGTAATAATTGCTCGGGCAATTGAGCGCCGCCGCCAAGTACGAACGCATGGTGGTTTTGCCAGCCGAACCGGTCACGCCAATGATCGTTGCGCCGCACTCGAGCCGCCAAGCTTTTGCCCAAGCCCGCAACGCGGCGGTGGCATCCGAAACCCGCACGGCTCGAGGAACATCGAGGTCGGTCAGCACAAACGGCGCACCAGCCTCGAGCGCCGACTGAACATAATTATTGCCATGTTCCGCCTCGCCAGCCAACGCCGCGAACGCCGTGAATTCATTGACTTTGCGCGAATCCCAAGTGATTGCCGTGGCGGCTCGAGCATCGGCATGAACAACCACGCCAAAAGCCTCGAGCGCTGCAATCCAGTCTCGAGGCTCCAGTGGGTTGAGTTTTGATTCGATCATGCCAGACCTCGGGTGTGACGAAGAATTAATACAGATATGAGTAAGTTGAGTGAGGTGAGTAAAGAACGCATCAGGTCAATGTACCAGATTTAGAGTGACAAGCATTGATGCCAGAAATCAAAAATTGCTGACTCGCAAGGGCGCAGCAAGCAGCGCCCCTACGTTTTATCGGGTACGGTGCGTGATTTTGTACATCGACGCTTTCAAACTCGCTTCTGTCGGCGTCATCTGCCAATAACTGGTTAATTCTCGGGTGATATCGGTAAAGGCGGGCAAACTGACTTGAGAACCGTGATGCAATTTTCTGGGGTGAAACACCTCAACCAGCATCGTGACTTTGGGCTGGTCAACTGGGAAAAACCCTGCGAACAACGCACCATAAACGTCGCTCGAGATTCGATGGTTTTTCGTCCAGGTTTGTGCCGTGCCAGTTTTTCCACCGAGCGGAAACCCTGGCACGATGCCAAATTTCAAGCCGTCCTCAACCGAAGCTTGCAGCATGTCTCGGGTTTGCTTGGCGGCGCCGCTCGAGACGACACGGTACGGTGGTTGGACTTTTTGCCCCGCCATGAGCGTGGGGGTAATTAATATTCCGTCATTGACCAAAACGCTGTAGGCGGTTGCCAAATGCAGCGCGGTGGTGCTGACACCCTGTCCGAAACTGTAATTGGCATGGTCGATGGGTCGCCAGGCTTTCCAATCGTGCAAAACTCCAGGTGTTCCCCAATTGGTCGAAGCCCAAACCTCTTGCCCAAAGCCGTACTTGTGCAAATAACCGTACAATTTTTCGCTCGAGAGGCATTCGGAGAGTTTGCTGATGCCGACGTTGCTCGAGAAACGCAGCACATCTTTTAAGGTCAAATCGGATCGGTGTTGAATCGCATCACCGATGGTGATGCCCGAGATGGTGCGGTGCATTGGCGCGTACACGGCGGTGTCTGGCGTGGCACAACCCGAATCGATCAGGGCGGCGGCAACCAGTCCTTTCATGGTCGAACCCGGGTCCATGTAATCGCGCAGGGCGCGGTTGCTCCAATTGCTTTTGTTTTGCACGCTACGCCAGTGGTTCGGGTCAAAATTGGGGTAATTTGCCATCGCCAAAATGCGGTTGGTCTTCGCCTCCAAAATCACGGCTGTACCCGTATCGCCCTGTTCGCTGCGAATCGCTTTCTCGAGCGCCGCCTCCGCCATCGCCTGAATGACGGGGTCTATGGTGAGCACCACGTCTTTGCCCGCCAACAATTGATCGTGGGCGAACAGTTCGATGCCGTACAAACCCTTGTCCTGATCGCCAGTAAAACCGATCAACCTCGAGCCTAGCTGATTTTGCGGGTAAGAGCGTTTTGTTTCAAAAACGGTTTCGGTTTTGGGCTTGCCGTTCCTGTCGAGCATGACTTGCCCTTGGTCGTTGGTCAGTTCGCGCGCTGAGGTCACGACATAACTTTCGGCAAGCACGGTTTTTTCGCCGCCCACGCTGCTCGAGCTTAAAATTTTGCCGCGCATGATGGTTGGCGTGTCTTCTGGCACAAATGGAATGCCCGCCGAGCGCTGGGCAAAAAATACCGACCAGACCGCCAGCATCGGTGCGAGCACCACGCCGACCACGATCACCCGTTTGGAAACTTGAGATGGAGTTTGGAATTCGTTTAACGCCACTGTGTTTCCACCTTGACCTTCTGCGCGGGTTTGGGCAAATCCTGGACTGCCGCTAACGGCTCGAGTTGTTTAAAATCGAAATTGCCGCTGCTGTACGGAACCATGTCGTGAGCCACCGCCCAAGCGCGAACCCGTGCGGGGGACTCGAGGCTGGAAATATCGCGGCGAAGCTGCGCACTTTCGCGCTCGAGTTGGCTGGCTTGGTCTTGCAAATCACCGAGTTGACGTGCGTGGCTGGCGGTCAAAAACCGCACTCCTGTCAAGGCGATCAGCAATGCCACGTAATAAAACGAGTAACGAATCACCCGTTCTTTCATCAAGCGCGTTTGAGGCGATTGAAGCTGTTTTGGCGCAGTTTTTGATGAAACTCGAGATTCAGTTTTGACTTCGGGTCGGCTGGTTTCGGCAATTAAACTCATACGATCACCTCGAGCTTCTGGACACTTAATTTTTTTCCGACGCGAAGTTTGGCGCTTCTGGCTCGAGGATTGTCTATGGTTTCCGCTTCACTTGCTTCGATGGGGCGTTTGGTTAATGCCTCGAAATCGCCGCTGTCACGCAAGAAATGCTTGACAATCCGGTCTTCCAGCGAGTGAAAACTGATGACCGCCAAACGCCCATCGGGATTTAAAACATTTGACGCCGCCTTCAAACCAGCCTCGAGCGCCCCAAGTTCGTCGTTGACGTAAATTCTTAACGCCTGAAACGTTCGCCTTGCTGGATGGATTCCGCGAGCATGACCGCCTGGATAGGCGCGTTTGATGATCTCGGCAAGCTGCTTGGTGCTTTCTATTGGGGCTTTGTCACGGGCTTCGGAAATCCCACGCGCGATGCGCCTCGAGTGGCGTTCTTCGCCGAACTCGTAAATGATTCTGGCTAAATCTTCAAACACCATGTCGTTCACCACCTCATAAGCACTTTCGCCAGCCTGGGACATGCGCATGTCGAGTGCGGCATCGGTGTGAAACGAAAAGCCACGGTCTTGGTCGTCGAGCTGAAAACTCGAGACGCCCAAATCCATGAGAACCCCATCAACTTTGCGACCGTCCAGCAGTTGCTCGAGGTCACGAAAATTGCCTTCGATCACCTCGAGATTGGGCAAATTCGCATTTCTGGCTCGCTCGAGGGCAAACGGGTCTTGATCCAGACCAATGACGTTCGCGCCGCGCTCGAGCAGCAATCGCGTGTGACCCGCGCCGCCGAGCGTGGCATCCAAAATCGTTTTGCCAGGTGCGGGTTGCAAGCCATCCAGAACCTCGAGCGGCAACACTGGCGCGTGTGACAGTTCCACAATCATCCGACCAGCCTCCGCAGTGGCTCTGGCAGCGTGTCCTGGGCTGGTGGCATGGCTTGAATCTCGGCGATGCTGGCGGTCCAACGGTCGGTGTTCCAAATCTCGAGCCGTTTTGGTGCGCCCGCGATCATCACCTCAGACTCGAGGTTGGCGAAGGTGCGCAGGGTGTTTGGCACGCTGGCGCGACCTTGGTTGTCAAGGCGCACTTTGCTGGCGCCCGAGTAGAAAAAACGCACCCAGGCTCGACCAGAATTGTCATTTAACGGCAGGTCGATCAATGCCTCTTCGATTCGTTTCCATTCGGCGCTGGGGAACACGTACAAGCAACCTTCCATGCCTCGAGTCAAGACCATGCCATCATCGAGAAAGTCACGAAAGGCAGGTGGAATGACCACCCGTCCTTTGTCATCGATTGTGTAAGGGTACTCTCCGAACGGCATTTCCCACTCGCTCCCACCCGACTCATGGTGTTTTCATTCACCAATTTGGGTTTCAAGCCCACACCAAGGGCGTTTTTGATACGGGACACTTTAGCACGGTATCCCCACTTTTTACCACCCATCCCCACTTTTTCCCCCAAAATCTGGCAGTAAGAATGTTGCAGCCCCACCAACCGGCTTGAGGCTGGAGACTTCAAAACCTTTAAAAATACACTTCGTAAATTGAAGTAATAAGGCAATCACGACAATTCGTTCAAACTCGAGGCGTCACAAGTCAAAACGATACGAGATTTCGGTCAGGGCGCTGTGGTTCACCATCTCCACCTTGCGCCCCTCGAGCTTGCCACCCAAGTGCACGTAAAAGCTGCAACTTGGGTTTCCCTCGAGCACCCACAACACCAAAGACGGCAATTGTTTGGCTTTGGCGGCATCAATCGCGGCATTCCACAAGGCTTGTCCGAGCTTTAAACCTTGAAATGATTTCAAAACATAAATCGTGAACAACTCGGCTTCGGTTTCGCGCCATCCCAGACTGCAAAAACCGACCACCGCGCCATCAGATTCAACCACAAACACCACCATGCTCGAGCTTGAAAGCGTGCGCTGCCACTGCGCCTCACGCGCCCCGAGTGAAAACGAGTTGATGACCTCCAAGGGCATCAAACCCGAATAGGTCTCGAGCCAAGATTGCACATGAACCCTGGCGAGGCTGGGAATGTCGGAATGGCGTGCAGAACGAACCATAACGCAGTTTAACAACAAGCCATAAAAAGCAATAAGCCATTTGATTCAGCACCGCCTAAGCGTATCGGCAAATGCGCAACTGACAAAGAAAACCTAAACTAAACCCATGAAAGGAGGTCGTGTTGAAAACCTCTTAACGCGCCCTCGGGTTTTGATCAACGGACACTCGAGCGCACCCAACAGACCACCAAACCCAAAGCCTTCGCTGAGTACCAAGGAGACCACCATGTCCGCTGAACTTTATTTTGCCAAAGAACGCATTCAAAACATGCAAAGCCAAGCCCAAGTCGCCCGCGAGATTCGTGCCGCACAAAACCCAATCGCTCGGGTTTTCAAATTCAAGCTTCCACGCTTTTTCAAACTTTCCCGCAAACCCGCTTAACCCGACCCACCACTCGCTTTGGCTCGAGTCGATGCGGACTCCTCCCTGCCGTTCACTCTGGAAGCCGAAGCTTTTTCCACCCGCCCTTTGATTCAGGGCGGGTTTTTTGTGGGTCGAGAATTGCAAAAACAATGTGATTCTCGAGTTTTCCGAATTGGTTCATTTTAAATTACGGAACTGCGTTGAAACATTCCTGACTTAAACCTTCATTCACCGTTTCAAGTAGTTCATGCGTGAAATCCCTTTGACAAAGAATATCCTGGCTCGGAGAATTGATACCCACGTCAAGCATAAATTCACAATAATGACCAACAGCACGCCTTTGTGCAGAATTCAAATCAATTCCAAAGATCGTCACTGGATTACCGCCCAAAATCCTCAAAACAGTTTCCTCGGCAAGACCAGAATCAAAAGGTTTTCTTCGCAAAGAATTTCGCATAAAAGCTGGAATGAGATAACGAAATCCGATTGGGTCAATACCCAACAACACAAAGTAATAACCCGTTTCTCCAAAAAGCTCGTCGGTTAGGTCTTGCCATCGTTCAACATCCTGAGATCGAGCCTCTAAAATGCGTTGTTCTCTTTCCGCATTGTCCCTGTATGGCAAATCAAGTTCCCAAGCTTCACGCAAACCTATTCCATCGCCTTTTTCAACTTCAGCAAACGCAGTTTCAATTTCAGCAATCAATTCGGATTTGCGCCGTTCGAGGTCAGGTTCATCCACATCAACACAATCGGTAGGAATCCAACCCGATTCACCTCGAGCATTCAAGCACCACCAGCCGTTGTTAGAATTCCCAAAACCCTCGAGTTTTTCACCAACTTCTAGCGTCAATTGTCGTGAATTGAATTTATGAGCAACAATCGCTTCATTCCCTTCAAACTTCTGAAATATGCGATGGGATGCCCAACAAGTACGTCCATCGGGTAAAGTGCAAAACACATTGCCCATCCAATTCCAATTTCTTCCCTCATCAACCTGAACTTGAACCACATCACCAACCGACAAAATGACAGCATTTTTGGATTCTCGAGCGTGGGGTTTTACGGCGAAGAGTTTCATAAATCATGGTCAACTATGACCCACACCCATAACTTGGTCAAGTCAATGAAAACAATTTTGTTGAAACTCGAGTCATTGTTCCAACGTTCAAAACTTCTTTCGTTGCAGAGACTATAATCAAGTCATGGCAAAAGTAGAATCTTTCAATCTCGATCACACCAAAGTCCGCGCCCCTTACGTGCGCGTGGCGGGCAGACACCTCACGCCGAGCGGCGACACGATCACCAAATTCGATTTGCGGCTGGCGCAACCCAACCAAGAATTTCTGGGCACTGGCACCATGCACACGCTCGAGCATCTGCTGGCGGGAAACTTGCGCGATCATTTGACGGGGATCATTGACATTTCGCCAATGGGTTGCCGCACTGGGTTTTACATGGTCATGGACGGCGATCAAAACGTAGAGACGGTGCGGCTGGCACTCGAGAAAACCCTGGCGTTCGTGCGCGATTTTGACCAAGCAATTCCTGGGGTGTCCGAACTCGAGTGTGGCAATTACCGCGATCACAATTTGCAAAATGCCAAGGACTGGGCAAAAAAAGTGCTTGAGCAAGGCTTGATCGTGCAAGAAACCGTGCGGATTCCGGATGGAGTCTCGAGCCAATGAAGAAAATCATTTTGTTGGCGGCGATGGGTTCTGAGGTTGCGCCGCTCGAGAAAAAACTGCCTGGAGTGGTGATTCTGGGAACGGGCGTGGGCAAGGTCGCGGCTGCCATGAACACGCAACGCGCCATCTTTGAGCATCAACCCGATGCGATTGTCTTTGTGGGCGTGGCTGGCGGTTTGGGCGGTCTCTCGAGGTTGGATGTGGTGGTTGCCAAAGACGCGGTGCAGTGGGATGTGGACATCACGCCGATCAACGGTGGTGAGCTTGGCACACTCAACAATGGACAGCGCTTTTTACCGCTCGAGGAACACGGCTCGAGTTTGGCATTGCAGGCTTCGCTCGCGCTCAGATACCCGAGCATTCTGGGGCGGGTCGCTTCGGGCGATGCGTTTGTGGCTGACCCTGGCAAAAGCGCTTGGATTCAAAAGACCTTCCAAGCCGATGCGGTCGAGATGGAGGGCGCGGCGGCGTTGCAAGTTGCTTTGGCAAACAAAATTCCGATGGTTTTGATTCGCGTGATCTCCGACGGTGCAGGCGACGACGCCCCGATGAGTTTCAGCGATTTTCTCGAGGCTGCCGCCGAACGCGCCGCCAACGTGGTTGCCGCGTTCTTGCCCAAGTGGCTCGAGCATCTTGAAGCGTAATTCACATGACACCTGAACCGACCAACCTCGAGCGTCTTGATCGGGCGTTGTCGCAACTCGCGGCGACCCTCGAGGTGATCTACTCGCGGCGGGTGCTCGAGGATGTGCTGGGCGATCTCGAGGAGGTCACGGCAGCGCAACTTCGCACCCTCAAGCTGCTCTCGGGCGAATCGATGGACGGCACGGGTTTGTTGATTGGCGCGATCAGTCAAGGTTTAAGAATCTCTTATCCTGCGGCGAGCAAAGCCGTGGATCGTCTGGTCGAACGCGATCTGGCGGAACGAAAACGAAGCGACGGCGATGCGCGTCAAACCTTTGTGCGGCTGACCGAACGGGGTCGTGAGGTGATTGGGAAAGTCAGGCTCGAGCGGCAAGTCAAACTCGAACGGGCATTGCAGCAGATTGGTGATGAACGCACGATTGGCGAATTTACAAAACTGCTCGAAGCGTTCACAACTCAATCGGTGCAGGACCCTCAAGATGCGCTGGAAGTCAAACTCGAGACAGGGTTTTAAAACGTTTGAATCAACCCGTAAGTCTCGAGCATGGTTTGAAGCGCAAGGCTCGAGCTGGCGGACTTTGCACTGACCAGGGTCGCCACGCATTTGTCTTTTAAGGGCGCGTATGGTTTGTTCTTGTCCAAGCGAAACGAACCCGCACCCGTCAGGCTCGCGCCAGCGATGCCTGTGATTTCAAAATTGCAAACAATCTGCGAAAACGCCCCGCTCAGCTCGAGAATCGCACGGTTTTCCTTGCTCGAGTAAAAGAAAAACGCATCGAGTTTTGCATTGCCATTTTTGGCGGTGCCGCTGGGCACATTCGCCAGAAGTTTGGTCAAATTGACATCGTAAATTTGCGCCCCAATTTGCACTTTCCAGGTTTGACCCACTTCAATGTTCGGTGGCCAAGAAAGCTTGATGTTGCTCAAAGCTGGCGGGGTTGTGCCAGCTTTGATGATGCCAGGACCGCCGGTCAATTCGGCGGTGCAAATCTGATTGAGTAGAGCTGTCTGGGAATTCTTGTCTTTTTGAAAGACCGCCTCGCCCGTTAAAGTCTGACCGTTCAAACCGCCCTCACCAAACACGCAACCCCAAACGCCGACGCCATCGGTCAACTGCAACACGGCATTGCGGGTATCCGCAACCCAGTAAAAATAGGCGTCCAAACTCGAGGTGCCATTGCTGGCTTTGCCGTAAGGATCGCCGTCCTTGTCTTTGGCATTTAACGTTAGGGTCCAGTCACCAACGGTCGCAATGCTGACTTGCCAGGTCTGCCCGACCTCGAGATTTGGGGGCCACAAGGCATTGACTTTTGGGGTTGGATCACTTGAGTTTTGGGCGGTTAAATCTGGCTTGGCTCGCCCCGTGCCGTCGTCGAGCGCCGCCGTACAAAACCCCGAGTACGGTTTAAAAGCGCTGCCCGAGTCTTTGACGAAAGTTGCACCGGTCATGATGTACTCGGTCACACCGTAAGACCCAAATTGGCACAATTGCGAGATTTTACCGTCGGTCAGGAGCAAATTGGCAAAATCTTTTTGCTTGTCATAATAAAAAAAGACGTTTAAGACCCTCGGATTTCGTAAATTTTTGGCGTTGCCGATTGGATCGCCGTCCGCGTCTTTGCCGTCCAGCGTGACCATCCAATCGCCAAGCTTTTCGATGCTGACATACCAGGTTTGTCCAACCACGATTTTTGGGGGCCAACCGATAGCACCCGTGACCGTTGGTGCGGCGGTGACGGGTTGTGTCTGGGCGAAAGAAATTCCAGTACCGAACAGACAAAGCAGCAAAAAGACCAGTTTAATCGGTTTCATTGGTCATCAGTCTGTCATAAATTCATGAGCGGATTTTTCAGATTGGATTGACCCAATCACCGTTTGATCGTCTGCACCTCAGCTTTAAAACTCGAGTGTGGCGGATTGATTTACTGATGCCCAGAATTGACCTTGTTTGACATCCAGAGCCAGTATAATGACCCCGTGTCGGAAGATCCTAAGCAATCAATGGTTGAGCTTTACGAGTATAAAGTCGCAGACTTGATCGCTGGGCGCGAACCGCTCGGCGGGAAGCAATCGGTCAAAACCTTGAGGGACACCATTGCAAAGCTGGCGTTGACTGGTCAACAACTCAGGCGTTACCGCGAGACGGATCGAAAACTCCGAGAGAAAAGCGCGGCGCCAAAGTCGTTGACCCAAACCGTTGAGGGCGAAAAACTCGATGTCAACGTGGGCTTGAATCTTGACCTTGATTCTTCAATGCCCGCCGTTGTGCCAGTCGTGAGCGACAAACAGATGGCGATGGCGAACCTCGAGTTGACCGACGGCGAAACTTTCGTGTTTAAAGCGCTCAGCCATGCGGCTTGGTGTGTGGATTTTCGTGAGGAGGTACAGTCTCAGAACAAGCGCTTTAGGCTCGAGCCAAACCGCCCGAGCTTGCGTTTGATTTACGCGACGCTGCACAACCTCGAGCAATATTCGGAGTTGCCTGGTTTTAGCCAGGATTTGAACCTTGCCAAGTTTAAAGTCATTTCAGCCGTACCAAACAGCGACGATCCGCTGATCAGTTTGGGCAACAGCGATGTGGTCAATGAACTCTTGGAAGGTCTTGCCAACCACATCGCCAGTTTTTCGCAGCTTTACCCCAAATTGACCATGCCAAGCAGCGAAACCCTCTCGTACCTGCGTCGTTTTGCGGTGGCGGTGGCGAACGACAGCACCGCCGGCGAACCGCCACCGGTGGTCAGTCCCAGCCCGCGCGAAATTCAAAACGCGCTCGAGGATGTGCGCCGCGAGAACCTCAACCCCGAAGCCAAACGCACCATGCTCGAGCGCCTGCAAAAACAACTCGAGCACGCGCTGAGTCAAGAAAAAACCTTGCTCGGTCGTTACGAGTCTGATCGCCGCGCCCTGCAAGAATCGGTTGAAACCATTTTCGGTTATTTGATCGACCAGGTGCCAGAGCGTTTGGGTGGTCGTGCCAAAGACCGCAATCCAGTTCAAAAGGCGTTAAACGCCCAAAACGAGGATTTAAGGCTCGAGACCCTCAATCCAAACGCCACCGAGGTTGCGGTGCGTTTGCAACGAACCGGCGGCACGAGCTTGGCGGGCATCGAGGTGCATTGGCACACCCAGCCCGAAGGTTGGGCGATTGAGGTCGGCGGCGCGGAATACCCCTTGCAATCGGACATGAGCATTCCGCTCGAGGGACAAGAGATTCGCATTTATACCAAACAGGCGCTCGGCGCGATTTATGCCCTGATCAAAATTCGTGATCGTGGCGGGGCGAGCACCCTCTGGGAGGCGCTGAAACTTGCCCGTACCGTGGCGGTCATGCTCGACCCCAATGAGCAATACCTCAATCTTCGGCTGGCACGGGCGGCGACCAGTTGGATCAAAGACCGTCGGGTTGACCTCGAGCAGGTCAGTCCCGAAGTTGCCGCCAATTGGGCAAACGCGCCCGAGGATCGTCTGCTCGATTTTGCCCGCAAAGGCGCGAGCCGTTTGCAGGACATGTTCAAACGCAGCCCAGAGGCGGTGCTCGAGCGGGCGTTTTTTGCCAGCGCCGAATCGCTGTCCGAACCTGGTGGAACCAACAGCGCCAACATTGTGACCAAAGCCTTCCGAGAGCTGTTGAAAATGCCCGACCATGAGCCGATTGAAGGCTTGGACATCAAAAAACCCGACGAGGCATTGCTGGTCTTGTACCGTGGCGAACCGATCACCATTCGCGTGATGCAACGCGCCCTGACCATTCGCACCGACAACTTGGGCAAAGTTTATGTGCTGCTGCCTGGCGGCGGTGGACGAACCCTGGAGCAAATTTTGGTCCATCACATGCCTGGCGGCGCGATCATCATGGCTCGGGAGGGTTTGCGGATTGCCTTGAGTTATATTGCCGTATGACCTGGCAGGAAGTCTTGGCGCTTCACGGCTCGAGGCGCGGCATTCGGATTGATGCCAGCCGTGCCAGCCTGCTGCTCGACTTTGGCTTGAGCGTTTACCACAACCGCCGCGAGGCAGGGTTTTTGTTTTACGAGGGCGAGGGCAAATCGGGCGATCAAACGCCCACCAAAGGCAATGCGGGACTTCTCGAGTGCCTGGAAAGCAAACGCCCTGTCTTGGTGCTCGAGCGTTTAAAACCAGGAATCTGGCAGAACGCTGGCGAGCACTTGGTGGTTGGCGTTGAATACCATAAGCTCGAGGTGCAGCAGCGTTATGTTTTTATCTTCAAATTAAAACCCACACAATAAAATAGCTCGAGCAAACATCTCATGTTGGTGTTTATCATGCGGTCATGACTTCCAAAACTCGAGTTTTGCTTGCCTGTTGGTTGGCGTTGGTATTCGGCTTTGCCTTCGCCCAACAAGCGCAACCAGCGACCCAAAGCAAAAAAGACCCAATCCGAATCTATGGTTTGCAGGAGGCAAAACTGCGTTTTCAACTCGGGCGCAACTCGAGGGTGCTGGACTTAAAGGCTGACCTGAACGGTTGTTGGACCGCGATTTACGACCCTGAAAATTCCAAGTTGTCATCCGAAAAAATCGTGCTTTTCCCTCGGGTGCTCGATGAGGTAACAAAGTCTGGGTTTTGGTACGTGCTCTCGCAAATCAATTTGACCAGCGGTTGCAACGTCCAAGGTTACTGCGGTGCGGGCAGCGTGACGCAAGTGTTGTGGTTTAAATTTGATCGCCAATTAAAAGCCATCAAACGTCAATCGGTAATGGTCAGCGATTGCGCCACCAACATCGAACCCCTAAAATTTTCGGGACGCGGCGGATTTGACGACATTCAAACAACACTCGAGATGCGTGGCGGTATGCTCGAGGTCAGTTATGAGCGAGCCGATTTCGGCACCAAGATCAATACGGTGTCTAAACTACGTTATGACCGACGCCGTCCCGAAAACGGTTTGGTGATCTCGAGCAAAACCTTTGCCCTCAAATAAGCATTCCGAACTTTCCCACCGCTCTTGTGATGGAAAGGAACGCCCGAAGATCAGTATGGCTGGTATCGTGTTGCTTGATGATTCAAGGTCGCCTAAAAGATTACCCGATTGCCGATTTGCTTGGTCTGATCTCAAACGGACAAAAGTCTGGCGTGCTGACCGTGAAACTCGACGAACGCGAAGCCAGAATCCATTTTGAAATGGGCAAGGTCTTGTACGCTCGGGTCGAGGACGGCGCGAACCTCGGCGAGTACCTGGTGCGATTTGAATTGATGAACCCCGAAGAGATTCAAAATTTGATCGCCCGTCAGCACAAAGAAAACCCGCACACGCCGCTGGGCATGATGGCGGTGCGCTCGGGCAACATCAACGAGGAAGACCTCAAGCGGGCGCTCGAGGCGCAGTGCCTGGACGCCACCACCGAAGTGTTGATTTGGAACGACAATCAACGCTCGAGGTTTGATTTTAAAGAGCGCGGTCCAGACGCGTCTCAAGTTCCAACCCAGCATATTTTTGACCCGATGGCGTTGCTCTTGGAAGCGACCCGCAGGCTCGACGAATGGCGGCGCGGACAGGTCAAACCCTACGATGTTTTTGAGGTCGCACTCGAGGCGAGCAATCCGCCGCCGACGCTGTCCGTCGGCGAGTGGGAGTTGCTGCATTTGGTCGATGGTCAACGCTCCGCCGCCAGTATCGCCGCCGAACTCGACATTCCCGAGGGCGAAACCTACCGCCGCTTGTTCTTGCTGCTCGAGCGAAATTTGTTGCGCCGTGCCGATGTGCGCCCCGAAGACCCCTGGGTTTTGATCGTGACCGAGAGCCACACCACGCGGCGTTTGAACACCATGACCCTGACCCGCGAACGCTACCGCGTGATGCACGCCGACAGCCTCGAGAAAGCCAAAGAACTGCTCGAGGAGCGCCGTCCGAACACGATCTTGCTCGACTGGGCAAATCCGATTGAAGCCGCCAAACAATTCCGTGCAGTCAAAGGCAAGAACCTGACACCGATCATCGCCATTGTCAAAGAAGAACCACGCCAGGGTGGCTTTTTCAACCGCAACAACAACACAGTGTCCAACTTGCGGTTTTTGTTAAAACCCTATTCGGAAATGCAGCTTCTGGCGTCCGTCTTGGCGGTCACGGGACGCTCGGTTTAAGGGCTGCTCGATTCAAGAACTATGGCGCTCGAGCCTCAATCGTGCCGGCGTCGGTTTGCAAATGAACTTTGGCTGGGTGTTGCCCAGTTTGGGTAGCCGTGAATTGATGCTCGGTCAATTCGCCAGTTTGGTTCACCACAAATCCATTCAACTGAAGACTCAGTTCGCCAATGCTGGTCTGTCCCTCGAGTTCGATCCCGTCGGAGGCGCTAAAATCCTCGAGCGTCAGCGTTCCCAGGTTGGTGCCGAGCGTATTGCTGGAATCAGGCTCGAGCAGAATATTTTTGGCGCCGACATCACCCGTATCGGTCTTTAAATTCAGGCTGCCCCGAATGTTGTTGGTTTGGATCGAACCCATGTTTGTCTCGAGCACGACCGCGCCTTCAACATCAGTCAAGTTCAAATCTCCGGTGTCCGCCTGCATGTTGACCTGTGATTTGCCCAGACGCTGCGCGGTGATCGTGCCGATATCGGTTTTGAGTTCAATACTGCCTTGAGCGTCTTTCAGGTCGATGTTCCCAGTGTCAGTTTGCAAATGAACCGTGGCTGTTCCCAAGTTTCGAGCCTCAATATCACCAACGCTGGTGGTCACGTCCAACGAACGCAACAAGCCGGCAACGGTCACATCCCCAACATCGGTTTGAAGCTGAACCTCGAGGTCTTGGGGAATATTGAGTGTGATGTCGATGCCGCAACCATTGCAAATTTTGGTTTTGATTTTGCCAGTCAACCACAGCGTGTCGTTGGCTGTCTCGAGTTTGAATGCCAGGTTCTCGGGTTTGTGAAATCGTTTGGTGATGGTCAGGCTTGGGGTTTTGCCACCGCTGACGACACGAATTTTGCCAACCTCGTTCTTTACATTTAACTTGTGCCAATCGCCAGGCTCGAGGGTTTTGGTTTCAACCGTCTCTTTGATCGGACCCGATTGTAAAAACACTTTTGCGCCCACCTGACCCAGCGCAAGCGCCGTCGCTTTGCTCGCGTGCAAAATTCCGTTACACGCCGAGACTGCCACCAACGCGCCGCACGCCAAGATCAGAAACTCGATTTTGAATCCCCTCATGTTTTGTTCCCCTTCCGTGTCACAATCTAAAATGATGATGCGCCCATATTTCCAAGATTCATCGAAGATTCATTCAAGGCTCGAGTCATGAAACTCTACCGAGCCAGCCTCGCCCACACGCCACGCAACCCGTTTTTGCATTCCGACGCGCTCGAGACGTTTGTGGATGGCGGTTTGCTGGTTGATGGGGACAAAATTCTCGAGCTTGGTGAATTCTCGAGTCTGTATTCAAAATACCCAACAGCCAAAGTGGTTGATTTCACTGGCAGTTTTATGGTGCCTGGCTTGGTCGATTGTCACGTGCATTTTCCCCAAGTGAATGTCATCGGCACGATGGGGGTTCAGTTGCTCGAATGGCTCGAGACGCGCACGCTGCCCGAAGAAGAAAAATTGTCGGACTCGGGATATGCGCGTGAGGTGGCAATCGATTTCTTGGGGCATCTTAAACGAAATGGCACGACCACCGCCTTGGTGTTTGGCAGCCATTTTAAAAATGCGATGCACGAATTTTTTGAAACCGCCCAAGATTCCAAACTTCGCATCACCAGCGGCATGGTCTTTTCGGACCGCGAATTGCGCCCGAAGCTGCATCAAAGCCCGCAACAGGCATTTGCCGGCGGCGCCGAATTAATCATGCGTTGGCACAACAACGGGCGCTTGCGCTACGCCGTGATGCCACGTTTTAGTTTGTCATGCTCGGACAAGATGCTCGAGGTGTGCAGTGCGCTTTTATCGGCGCAACCTGGAATATTGTTTCATTCGCACATCAACGAAAACCCGCTCGAGATACAAACCGTCAAACGTCTTGCCAACGCACCCGACTACCTCGAGAGTTACGAGCGCCACAACCTGGTGGGTGAACGCAGCGTCTTTGCGCACAGCGTCCACCCGACAGCATCCGAACTTTCCCGATTGGCAAAAGCCGGCTCGAGCGTGGCGCATTGCGCCTCGAGCAACGCCTTCATCGGCAGCGGTTTGTTCCCCATGCGCTCCCACCTCGAGGCTGGGGTGCACGTGGCGCTCGGCTCGGACGTGGGTGGCGGCACGGGATTCTCGCTTCTCAAAGAGGGACTTGAGGCGTACCAGATGCAAATGCTGCAAGCTGAGGGCGTCAAGCTTTCACCCGCGCATCTCCTGTATTTGGCAACCAAAGCTGGCGCGAAAGCCTTGCACCTCGAGGATCAAATTGGGGATTTTACACCAGGAAAGCAAGCCGATTTTGTGGTCTTGAAAGCACCCAAGGGCAGCACCCTCGAGCGAACATTGCAAGGCTCGCCGTCAATGGCTGCCAGTTTGGGGGCGTTGTTTACCTTGGCGCGGGAGGAGAGCGTTAAAAACGTTTTTGTGGCTGGAGAAAAATTGGTTTGAAGTTGATTGATACGGAATGAACGAGAACACTCCGTTATTCCGCTTCGCTCCATAACTCCGTTAACCTCGTTGAT
>CAXTTL010000096.1:0-16967 GCA_964247135.1 uncultured Deinococcales bacterium
TTTGATGGTGTCCAAGGCATGGTCTTATATTAAGCTAAAATTGCAGGAGTCAGTAAAGTGAGTTTTTAAAAATCCTTTCTATAAAAGATTTAGAAACATGGGGGTCATTTTTTATATACGCGTTTAAATAATAAATATCAGCAAAATCCCATTCTAAAACTATTGTGTTAAAGTTTTTATTTGTAACCAAATATTTTACAATACAAGTATTCAATGATCTAATATTTCGCTGCCATGCGTCGTTTCATCCAGCATCACAATATTATTTTTTGGATTAATATTTAAATCTTTACAGCTTAATTGTTTAGATAATTTACCATCAGACAAAATAAATTCGTCATTTTGTGCAAAAAAGCCACAAGAAACAAAAAGTAAACTTGTAATGGCAAGCAGCAGAACGAACCCTTTTTTCAATTTACTCTCCTCGATCTTAAGGTCTTCCGAACTTCTCGAGAATACCAAGTTTCTCGAGCTTCAAACATGTGATCAAAAAATTGGGAGTGCAATTTGCACTCCCAACGTCAACTTAAGCTTGAGATTTTACTCTGCGGCTGGGGCGTGACGCGCACCTGCGCGAAGTGGGAGTTCTGGAATGAAAGCGGTAATCAAGAGTGCAAGCAAGGCGATCAAGATGCCGAGTTTGTAAACGGTGGTGATGCCAGTCGTGAACGATTCCTTGATGGCGTCGCCGATGCTGTCCACGGCTGGAAGGGCTTTGGCTTTGGCGTCAGAAATGCCCGTTAAAGCCTTGTCGAGAATCGATTTTGTGGCGCTGGCTTGAGCCGTCTGCAAACCTTTGTCCAAGCCCGCCAGTGCGCCCTGGGTGGCTTGCGCAATCGCGCCAGCTTGGGCGGCATCCATGCCCTTTTTGATGCCCGCAAGAATCCCAACTCGAGCGCCTGGGTTGGCGAGGGCAGCCGCAGGGATGCTCGAGAGCTGCGCTTTGAGCGGCGCTGGCAGTTGCGGGTTGGCGAGCAAGGCTTTCATGGCTTCGGGTTTGCCAGAGTTGATGGCGGCGGCAATGGCATTGTACTGCGCGGCGAATCCTGCCTTGACGCTGGCGGCGATGCCACCGGCTTGCAAGGTTTTCTTGAGTTGCTCTGGGGCGTTAGGATTCTCGAGCACCGCCTTGATGGCGACTGGATCGTTGTCACGCAAGGCTTTGGTGAAGGTGACTTTTTGCGCGGCAAGCTGGTTTTTCAAGTAATTTTGGAAACCACCGGCGCTCACGGCGTCCTCGAGTTGTTTCTTCTGGTCGGCTGGGGTTTGAGGGCTGGCAGCCAGTTTTTTCAATGCCTCGAGGTCGTTGTTTTGAACGGCGGCGGTGAACAAATTGGCGCTTTCGTCCAGTTTGGCGCTGAGGTCGGCTTTGATTTTGGTCGCGTCAAAACCGTTGCTCGAGCTGCCTTCACCCGAAAATCCTCCGCCAGCGACACTAAATTGGCTTTGCATGGCGGCGGGCAGACTGGCTTTGATCGTGTCCATGCGCGGGGTGATATCGTTTGAGACGACGTTGGCAAAGACCGAACCGAGGATTGCCACGCCAATCGTGCTGCCCATTTGTCTGAAGAAGGTGGCACTGGCGGTGGCGACCCCAATTTTTTGGGGTTGTACGGCGTTTTGAATTGCCAGCGTGAACAGTGGAATGCTCGGTCCGAGTCCCAAGCCCATGACGACCATTTTGGCGACGACTTCCCAGAAGGTGCTGTGCGAGGTGAGTGTAAAACCAGTCAGCACAAAGCTGAGTACCATGATGACCAAACCGACCAGCATTAATGGTTTGTAACGCCCGAACCTCGAGACGAGTTGACCGCTGAGCACATTACCGATGACCAGACCAAAGACCAGTGGAATACCGGCAAAGCCGCTGCTGGTGGCACTGACCCCGACCACGCGCTGCATGAACAAGGGCAAGAACACGAACGCACCGAGAAAGCCCATGCCAATCACAAAGGCGGCTAAGTTTCCAATGGCAAAGGTTGGAATTTTAAACAATGAAAGATCGAGCAGTGGATCATGCGCTGCACGTTCGGTGAAAATAAAGGCGATCAAACCAACCACCGACAGGGCAAACAAGCCAAGAATTTCTGTCGACCCCCACAAGAAACCCAGTTGACCAGGAGCAACACTGGTTTTGCCCAAACTTAAGGCAAGCAGCAAAGGAATGACGGCGACAATCAGGGTTAAAGCGCCCAAATAATCAATTTTAGGCTTTAAAACTGCCAAGTTTAAATTCGGCATTTTGCTGATAATAAAAGTCAATGCCAGAGCACCAACTGGAACGTTGACGTAAAAAATCGATTGCCAAGAAACATTATCGGTCAAAAAGCCGCCGACCAATGGACCGACCACGCTCGAGAGTCCAAAGACCGCGCCGAACAAACCGCTGTACTTGCCGCGATCTTGGGCTGGAATAATATCGGCAATGATGGCTAAGGCACTGGTAAACAGCGATGCCGAACCCAAACCTTGAAGGGCGCGGGCGATGATCAAAAATTCGGCGGTGTTCGAGAGTCCGCACAGCACCGAACCGAGCAAGAAAATGCTGATGCCGATCAAAAGAATCGGTTTGCGTCCGTACAAATCTGAAAGTTTGCCCCAAATCGGCACAAAGACGGTACTGGAAACCAGGTAAGCGGTGGTAATCCAGGAATAGAGCGAGTTGTCAATGTTCAAGACCCGTTGGATGGTTGGTGCGGCGGTGGCGACGATGGTTTGGTCGAGGGCTGCCAGCAGAACGCCCAAAAAAGCACCAATCAGCGTGAAATTGATTTGCTGTTGGGTCAATTTTGGTACGGCTGGGGCGTTGTACGCCATGCCTGGTGGTGCGCCTTCGGGTCGGGATGATGGTGATGCCATGTTTGTGCTCCTTTCAAGCCGAATCTCGGCACTAGCGGGCGAGGTGATTGTGACGCAAAACGTGTGAACAGTGCATGAAGCTCGAGACGCCAACCTGATGTTTCTCGAGGGTTAAGAATTGATTTCGTTTGTTTCGCTCATGGTGTTGGCGAGATGAACCAAAGTGTCAATAAAGGCTTTGACTTGCTCTTGGGGCAGACTCACCAGACCACGTTCGACCAGGCGAGCCATCGTGCTGCGTGTGGCGTTTAAAACCTCAAAACCTTTTTGGGTAATCTCGAGCTTAACGCGTCTGGAATCTTCGGTGTCGAGGCTGCGCCTGACAAGATCGCGTTTGGTCAGGTTTTCGAGCATCCTCGAGATTCCGCTGGGTGAAATGCTGGTACGTTCGCAAAGTAAGCCTGGGTAATTTGCGCCGCGATCAATGGTGTTGAGCGCCATAAAATCGCCAAAATCCATCTGATGTTCGCGCTCGAGGATTGGTGCGACGTTGCGTTTCATGACTTGACCAAATGTCCACCACGCATCCATCACGTCGCTTGATGGCGTGTCTGAAAGGTCTTTGGAGGATTTTTCGAGTAATGATTTCACAACGAGATAATTTATACCTGAAATAGTTTCAGTTTGCAAGTATCTCGAGGTGAAACCATTGGCTTAAGCCAGATGGCTTAGCGTTCAAACTTTAGGTTTCGCAATCCCGCCCCACAACTCGAGCAATTGCGTCACGGTTTTTGAATTCTGGGCATTGATCTCCAAAACCCGAGGAATGTCGGGTTCAGGATCATCTAGGGTTTTGGGTAGCGCCTCGCTCGAGTGAGGCTGCCACTGGGTCAACCAGGCTTTGGGAAGTTGAAACGGCAATTCTTGAGCGCTTAAGGCGGCGTACAAACTGCCCCAAACCCTCGGCACAGCCGTCCAGGTGGCATACCCACCGCCGCCCGTCGCCACCATTCGCCCTCCCGTAAAACGGTCGCTGTACTGCACAATTCGTTTGAACATTTCCTGATACCCAGGCACGGTCAGTGCCAAATCCGCCAGCGGATCAAAAAAATGCGCGTCCGCACCCGCCTGCAAGACCAGCACATCGGGTTTGAAGCAAGCCAAAACAGGCTCGAGCACACGGTCCAACGCCTCCAAGAAACTGACGTTTTGCGTGTAAGGCTCGAGCGGAATGTTGAGGCTGGCGCCAAGACCCTCATTTCGCCCAAGTTCGTAAATAAAACCCGTGCCTGGGTACAAATAACGCCCAGTCTCGTGAAAAGAGATGGTGAGGACGTTCGGGTCATCGTAATGAATCCATTGCACGCCGTCGCCGTGATGCGCGTCGATGTCCAGATACGCCACCCGCAAACCTTGGGTTCGCAAATACGAAATCGCCACACTGAGATCGTTGTACACGCAAAAACCGCCACCTTTGTCGCTTTGCGCGTGATGCAAACCGCCAGCCAGGCTTAAGGCTCGAGTGTACCGACCACTTGCCACCAGTTCTGCCGCCAGCAGGGTGCCGCCCACCACCAGACTGGTCGCCTCGTGCATCCCAGCAAAAATTGGGGTGTCCGACGTGCCAATGCCGTACTCGAGGCAGTCAGGAACATCCTCGCCCCTGGACGCCCGCATGACCCTCGAGAGATACTTTTTGCTGTGAACAGCCGACAATGCCTCAAGACCCGCCATTTCAGGCTCAAAGACATTGCTGGCAGCCAGCAAACCCGAATGCTCGAGCAAACTTTTCACGGCTTGGGGACGAATTGCTTTAAACGGATGATGTTGCCCCAGATCGTAACGCAACTCCGCGCTCGAGAAGACAAAAGCCGTGTTCATTTGACCCCCAAAAACCGCAAACGCTCGAATTCTGCGATCAGTTCGGGCGAAGCCCTCGGTCCAATTCGTGCCATCAAACTGTTGCCAGGAAAATCCAACTCTGGGTCATCGGTCTTAAAGACCCTCATGCCAACACCAGTGTAAAGGCGCTCAAGCAATTTGCGGTAGGCATAGGTGCTCAAAGCTGTCCCCTCGAGGTCAAAATGCCAATAATAAATTGTGGCAATCACAATTTTATCCTCAAAACGCCCAGTGTTAAACGCCACCTCGAGCAAATGCCGCGCCAAATGCCGCCCACGGTGCAACTTCGAGGTTTCCACCGCGCCCAACTCGAGCAAGCCAGGGACACCCGAGCCGCTCCAACGCTCGATCTCATCGGGCGGATGAAAGGTCGCATAACCCACCAGACGATGCCCCAACCGCGCAAAACACACGCAAGCCAAACGATCCTGCGCAATCTCAAGTAACGCCTCGAACTGACGGTCGGGGGTACGAAAAACGTTCAAACTTGCATCCATCTCGAGCGTCCTTAAAAGTGCAGGATCGCCGCAAGGGAAGAGTTCGATTGGACCATACGGGCTGGAGAGGGTGCGCATTGAAGTCCTGGATTCTTAGCAATTGCGTGGTCTACCCTCATCCCCGATCCTTCTTGGTTTCAAGACGCACCTTCGAGCGAAACCGCTTCTCCCAACATCAGGAGAAGGGAGATTAGGTTTTTTACACGTGTGGATCGAGGGATTTGTCCTTCTCCTGCTGGCGGAAGAAGGTGGCGAGGTACGAGCCGGATGAGGGTGGAGCTTACTGCGCATCCAAGACATCAATTCCGCTCGAGCGCAGGCGTTCCGCCGCCGTTTCTGAACCTTCGCCAGTGACACGAAGCACGACTTGACGGCGACCATCGGCTAATCCTGCGGTGGCAAGGCTGGCAATATTGCTGGGTTTGATGGCTTCGGTGGTTTTCTCGAGCGCCCCTGGTACGTCGGGCAGGTCGATGGTCAGGCGCACGCCGCCCTCTTTTAAACCGAGCACTTGAATCAACGCCCCCAAGACATCGGTGATGGTCAGGATTCCGACCAGTGCGCCAGCGTTATCCAGCACGGGCAAACCGGCGACCTTATGGGCTTGCATCTCGAGGGCGGCATTTTCGAGCGTGTCATCGCTGGTGGTGGTGCGCACGGGATGCGCCATGACTTCTTTGACGGTCAGTTTGGAGAGTAAGTAATTCATTTCCCAGACCGAAAGCGTGGTGGCTTTGGAGGGCATGGCGTCTTTGAGGTCTTTATCGGTGACGATGCCGACCAGTTTTGCGCCGTCCACCACGGGCAAACGCCTGAATTTGTGTTCACGCAAGAGCCTTAATGCCTCGAGCACTGGTTTGTCCTGGGCTACGGTGAGGGGTGCGGGTGTCATCCAGTCTTTAACGAGCATTTTGAAGCCTCCGAAAAGATATTTTACGTCTTTTTGAGCGCAAAGTTTAGTTTTCCTTCATTCACGTTTTTAACACCGCCCTCACGCTCATGAGAAAGCCTGTGTTACATTTTGCCATGTAGAGGAATCCGAACAACGGAAAACCGACCCTCGAGTTACACCAAGCGCCCGCGAATTTAAAACCGTGTGCTTTTGAAAGGAAAAACCATGTTGAAAAAAATCATTCCCGTCCTGCTGGCAGTGGCTTTAACCGCCGCATTCACCTTACCCAACGCCCAGAGCAAAGCCACCAAAATTGGTTTTGTCAACGCCCAAAAAGTGCTCGAGTGCCACCCAGATGGCAAGAATATTATTGCACAACGCAAAAAAGCCGAAGACGAACTCAAGCCGATTCAACAACAAATCCAAGCGCTTCAAGCCAAACTCCAACAGAACACCGCCACCGCCGCCGAACGCCAACAGTACGACGTGCTGGCAAAATCGTACCAAGCTCGAGCCAAGCAACTCCAAGACAAATTTGATAAACTCCTCACGCCCGTCACCAAAGACGTTGACACCGCCGTTTCCAAGGTTGCCAAAGCCCAAGGTTACGTGATGGTCATGGATCGTCTGATCGCATCCTCGAGCGGTTTGGTCATTTACGCCGACCCAGAAGGCACGGACTTGACCGATGATGTTTGCGGTGAAGTCAAAAAGTAAAGGTTCTGTTCTCAAGCGTCCAGACCTCCCCAGATTTCGGGGAGGTTTTTTTGTTAAGCCCGACTCAAACCCCGTAAGCTAGAAGTTGTGACCGATTCCCCCGCCCTCGAGCTGACCGGTTTGGTACACCGTTACGCACGGTCTTACGTTTTGCGCGGCGCAAACTTGCAATTAAGGCGCGGCGAAGTGCTGGCGCTTTACGGCAGCAACGGCGCGGGCAAAACCACGCTCCTCAAAATTATGGCAACCGCGCTCTCGCCGTCTCGAGGCACGGGCAAGATTCTGGGATTCGCGCTGAACGACCAGCAACGCATTCGCGGCAAGGTTTTGCTCGTCTCGCACGCGCTGGGCTTGTACCAAGAACTTTCAGGACTCGAGAATCTTGAATTCAGCGCCAAGATGAGCCTGAAAAATATTCCCAAAGCCAGCCTGCAAACCGCCCTCGAGCACGTCGGCATGGGCAACGTGACCGCCCGCGTTCGCGCCTACTCGAGCGGAATGCGCAAACGCCTGGCGCTCGCCAAAATGCTGATCCTCGAGCCAGAACTGGTGCTTTTGGATGAACCTTTCGCCGCGCTTGACCCTGAAGGCAAAAACCTGGTCGAAGAACTTTTAACCCTCGAGCGTCAACGCGGCACGACCCTGATTATTGCCAGCCACGAACCCGAACGCACCAGTAAAATCGCCAGCCTCGAGACGACACTGCAAAATGGGTTGTTAAGTGAACCCATCCTTCCGAGGCTCGCATGAATTTGTCACCACGCCACTCTCACCCGACTTTTTACCCCTTACAGCAGCACCTTCGGGCTTGGGGCACTCGCTTAAAGCTCGTCACCCTCTCCCGAAAGCGGAAGAAGGTTCAAACGCCTCAAAACAATAATTTCTCGAGCCTCCATTGCCGCCACACCACACAGCACCAAAACTCCCTTCTCTCCTGGGAGAGAAGGGTCGGGGATGAGAGGAGACGAATAATTACCTTGTGTGTAACCACGAAAAATGTCTCTTTCCTCGCAACGCAGGGTGAACACAAGGTTCACCCCTACAAAATCTTTAAACCATCGCTCGGGGCTAGCGCATGAACCCGTGGCACGTGATCCTGACCATTGCAGCCAAAGATTGGCGTATCGAAGGTCGTGCTCGAGATGTCCTGACCGCCACGATTTTCTTTGCGGGTTTGGTGGTCATGATTTTGGCGTTCGCCTTTGGTCCCGAAACCATTCGTTTGCGTCAGGCTGCACCTGGGGTGCTCTGGGTGGCGATTGCCTTTGCCAGCATTTTGGCGGCGTCCAGGGCGTTCGCCTCGGAGGCGGAGGACGGGGCGCTCGAGGCGTTGTTGTTGTACCCAGTGCCGCACGAGTTGATTTACTTGGGGAAGTTATTATCGAACATTGGGTTGATGTTGATGCTGGCGTTGTTGGTCGTGCCATTAACGGTGCTTTTGTATGACGTAAAAGTGGGCGAGAACCTGCCATTGTTGCTGCTGACCGTGTTTTTGGGCGTGATCGGTTTTTCGATCATTTCGACCTTTCAAAGTTCCCTGACCGTCAACCTTCGCGCTCGAGAGTCGTTGTTGCCAGTCTTAATTTTCCCGTTGGTGGTGCCTGTGGTGATCGGCGCGGTCAAAGCCACCACCTTGATCGTGACCAATGGCTCTGGCATCGAAATCTGGGGTTGGCTTAGACTGTTGATTGGTTTTAACGTTGTTTACGTCACGGTTTGCACCTTGGTGTTTCCGTTCGCGGTCGAATCTTAAGTTCGTTCAGGTTTTGGTCAGGCGGTCATGGCAAACTCGAGTTTGGGACAATCTTCATCCCCTAAGTTTGGGGTGTGTTTTTCATCTTGAAGGCGCACAATAGAACCAAAGCTTTCTCTCGAGCGTACACTGGTCAGAAGTAAGACGGAGGGTATTTATGCAAAGTAAAGCAAAATCTTTTTTTGATGCCACCTGGATCACACCAGCCCTTGGTTTCTCGAGCTTGGCGATTGTGGCTTTAACGTTCGTTTTTACCTTCACGGCACAACCCGACGTGCAGCAAGGGTTCTTGACACGCATTTTGCCGCTTCACGTGCCAGCGTCTTGGTTGGCGTACCTGTCGTTTGGCATGACGGCGGTTTACGGTCTGGCGTACCTGATCACGCGGCGCAATCATTTTGATCGGTTGTCTGCCAGCAGCGCCGAAATTGGTGTGGTGTTTATTGTGCTGTCCTTGTTCACGGGTGCGTTGTGGGGTCGTCCGACCTGGGGAACCTACTGGCAATGGGACGCCCGCATGACGACCACACTGTTAATGTTTATGGTTTACGTCGGCATGTTGATGGTGCGCGGCATCATCGACGATCCAGCCCGTCGCGCCCGAGTCAGCGCGGTCATTGGTGTGGTTGCCAGCGTGGGCGTGCCAATCAATTACATGAGCGTTTACTGGTGGAACACCTTGCATCAAACCCCAAGTTTAAGTGTTGCGGCAAAGCATTCCTCGCTGGCAAATCCTGGCATCCTAGTCGCGTTTTTGCTGTCCCTGCTTGGTTTTACAGTTCTTTACGTGTACCTATTGCGCCTTCGTGGACAGATCGCGCTTCGGGTTAGTGACCTCGAGTCTGAAGAGATCGAAATGCAGCTCGGCAACATGAAGGTCGCCCAATGACCCCCGCCGACATTGTCGCCGCGCACAAGTGGGATATTTTTGTCTACTGGGCGTATGGTGCGGCAGTGTTGTTGTTGGGCGGTTACGCTTTTTACTTGATTCGCCTGATGCGCCAACTGAAAAAGGACACGCCATGAACCCACGCTCGAGCAACAATTGGAAATATGTTTTGGGTTTGGTGATCATTCTGGGCGGCGTAAGTTTTGTGCTTTCCTCGAGCCTCAACACCAATTTAACGTTTTTTATTACACCCTCCGAATATTTGGCTGACACCGCCAAATACACTGACAAAACCGTTCGCCTCGGCGGGGTGGTGCAAGAAAACAGTGTGGCGTACAACAAGCAGACCCTCGAGCTACGGTTTGTCATTACCGATGGCACCAGCAAATTCCCTGTTAGTTTTACGGGCACGCCACCAGATTTGTTCAAACCAGGGCGCGGCGTGACCGTCGAAGGGAAATTCGTCGGCAACACCTTCCAAGGCTCGCAATTGTTGGTCAAACACAGCGAAGAATACCGTGCGCCCAAACCAGGCGAAGTCCTCGATTACGACAACATCACCAAGAACATCAAAGACTCGAGGTAAAACATGAATAACTCGAGTTTGGGTGAATTTTCAATTTTGATCGCGTTGGTCTTTTGCATCTGGGGCTTTGTGAATTCCGCCCTCGGCGGCTCGAGGCGCGATTTGAGGTTGGCGGAGGTTGGACGCCGCGCCGCCATCCCAACGTTTTTGTTCGCCACCTTTGCTTTAATTGTGCTCGAGGTGGCGTTATTAACCAACGACACCAGCGTCAACTACGTGGCAAACCACTCCGCAAGCACCTCGCCGCTCTGGGTCAAGATTGTTTCACTTTGGGGCGCACTGGCGGGCAGTATTCTGCTCTGGGCGTGGTTGCTCTCTGGTTTCTTGCTGCTCGTCTCGAGAATCGCCAAAAACGATGCGTTACGTCCTTATGCGCTCGCCACGATGTTCGCGGTTTTAACGTTTTTCTTGGGCGTGAACGCCACCGTCGGCAGTCCGTTTCTCGAGGTTCCATTGCCGCCGCTCGATGGCAACGGTCCAAATGCGCTCTTGCAAAACCACTGGATGATGGCGGTTCACCCAGTTTTGATGTACATCGGTTTTGTCGGCTTGAGCGTGCCGTTCGCTTACGCCGTCGCCGCCATGCTGACGGGGCGCTTGGGCGAAACCTGGCTGGTGCAAACCCGCCGTTGGAGCATCGTCGCCTGGGCTTTCCTGTCTGCCGCAATCGTGGCTGGCGGTTGGTGGTCTTACGAGGTGCTCGGTTGGGGCGGGTACTGGGCGTGGGACCCCGTCGAAAACGCCAGCATTCTGCCCTGGTTTTTCACGACTGCCTATTTGCACAGCCTGCAAATTCAGGAACGCCGCCGCATCCTCAAAGGTTGGAATCTGGGCTTGATCGTCGCTGCGTTCTCGAGCACCGTCTTTGGCACATTTTTAACCCGTTCGGGCATCGTCCAAAGCGTTCACAGTTTTTCCAAAAGCCCGATTGGACCCGTTTTTCTGGGTTTCTTCGCCCTCATGCTCGCCATCACGCTTTATATTGCCTACAAACGCCTGTCCCTGGTTCGTGACGATCACAGCCTCGACAGCCCACTCTCGAGGGAGGGCGCGTTTCTGGCTGGAAATTTATTGTTCTCGAGTTTTGCCTTTACGGTCGTTCTCGGCACCATGTTTCCCGTGTTTTACGAGGCGTTCACCAACAAAACCACCTCGGTTGGCGCACCATTTTTCAATCAGGTCGGCATTCCGATTGGGCTTGCCATTCTTGGTTTGATGGCGGTTGGACCAGCACTCACCTGGCGGCGACTCGAGGGTGTGGCACTGCGCAAAACCCTGACGATACCTGGCATTTTGGCTGTGCTGACCAGCGTCATCGCATTTGTGCTGTGGATTCGAGACATCAACGTTTTGTTAACCCTGGCATTCTCGAGCCTTGCCGTAAGTGTGCTTTTTGTGGTGACAGGCAACGCGGTGCGTCAACGCAAGCAAGCAGAGGGTGGCTCGAGCCTGAAGGCACTGAGCGATCTCTTGAACGCCTACCCACGGCGTTACGGCGCGTACATCACGCATTTTGGCGTGGTCGTGATTGCCCTTGGCATTGCGTTTTCGGGCGCGTACAAAACCGAGCGCGAACTGGCGTTCAAACCAGGCGAACTGAAAACCGTACTCGGACACGAGGTTCGGTATTACAGTCTGGTTGGTGACCAGCGCCCCGAAAAAACCATTCAAGCCGCCAAACTCGAGGTGGACGGCAAAGAATTTTATCCAGCGCAAAATTATTACGGCACACAACGCGAGGCGGTGGCGACGCCAGCCATTCAGTACAAGGTAAGTGGTGATTTTTACATGGTGTTGGTGAATGGTGATCCCAAAGATCAAAGCGTCAGCTTAAAGTTTATCTCGAGTCCTCTGGTCAGTTGGATTTGGGTCGGAGGGTTAATTGTGGTGATTGGCGCGGCGCTGACCTTGATTCCAGCGATTGTGACCGAACCGAAGACGGTCTCCTCCAACGTGGCGGCGGCAAGCGATTAAACAAATCTCGAGTCAAAATCCTTAGAACTCAACTTCAATACCCTGAAAATTTTTCCTTACAACCTCAAGAAGCCGTCAATGAGGGGCGCAGCAAGCAGCGCCCCTACAAATACCAAAAAAGATTATTTTGAATTAATCTCGAGGTAAACCATGCAAAATCCAACACCAAAATCAAATCCGATTCAAAGATTTGTCGTGCCAATCGTCTTGCTGGCTTTTGTTGCCGCGCTCGGGTATGGCTTGACCAAACCCGCCGCCGTCAACACCAGTTCGCTCGAAGGCAAACCCGCGCCCGATTTCACGCTCAAGACGCTCGAGGGCACAAACTTGACGCTCTCGAGTTTCAGGGGTCGCCCCGTGGTCGTGAACTTCTTTGCCTCCTGGTGCGGACCTTGCGTGGACGAAGCGCCGATGCTCTCTCAGGCGGCAATTGATGCGGCAGCCAAGAAAACCGTGTTCTTGGGTGTGGCGTACAGCGACAAAGCCCCGCTCGCCAAAGGATTTCGCGACAAGTACAATCTGGGTTTTGCGGTCGTGATGGACGATGACAAACTCGAGGCTGGTCGCTCGAGCGTCAAATACGCGATCACTGGCGTTCCCGAAACCTTTTTCATTGACGCCGGCGGCATTGTGGTGAAAGCCGTGACCGGACCACTCGATGCCAATTCTTTGCAGGCAGGCTTGAAAGGCATCGGCGCAATCTAATGCGGCTTGTCTCGAGTCTTTTGCTTTTACTTTTGACGGGTTTTGCCCTGGCGCAAAACGCTGCCGAGGACGCTCGAGTGCAAGCGCTGGGCAAGCAAATTCGTTGCCCGATCTGTCAGGGTTTGAGTATCACCGAAAGCTCGAGCGACTTTGCGCGGTCGATGCTGAACGAACTGAGAGACCGCATCAAACAAGGGCAAACCGACGAAACGATCCGCGATTATTTTGTCTCCAAGTACGGGCGCGTGGTCTTGCTCGAGCCTCCAAAAAGCGGTTCGGATTTGATCGTTTGGGGTGCGCCACTGGTGATCTTGTTTGGTGGGGCGATTGGTTTATTCTCATACTTGCGTCGCGCCAGCAGCCAAATTATGCCCGAAGTACGCGGCACCTCGCTCGAGAAAGTCCGGCAGCAACTCGAGGAAAGCAAGAATTCGTGAGTTCTGACTCGAGAGGCGGGAATTTATTTTAGGCATCATTTTTGGGATTTTAGGCGTGTTGGTCGCCCTCGGTTTGGTGTTTTACGCGGTTTGTCCAATCGTCAAAAGTTCGGCGGAGAATGGCGCAACCGATAACGCACGCGTTGAACTGGAAGACGAGCGCGACGCATTATTCAAGCAAATCAAAGAACTCGAGCGGGATCACACGCTTGGACTGATCGACGACACCGATTACCCACGTTTGCGCCTTCGAGACGAAACCCGTGCCGCGTTGATCCTCGAGAAACTTGAGGATTTGGCGCCCGCCCCAGTTCAAACCGGCAAACGAGCACCGTTGTCCTTCGTGCTGGGTTCTCTGGCGGGGCTGGCATTGGCTGGAGCGCTGGCGAACGTCTTTGTTGTCCCGAGTTTGGAGCGTCTGGCATTGTCCAGACAGGAAGCCCAAGATTACGAAAGTGCTGCCAAACTCAAATCACTCGAGGCTGTCTTGAACGCTCAAGCCAAAGCCGGTAAAGCTGAAGTTGCAACCTTGCTCGAGTACGGGCAACTGGCTTGGGAAATTCAAGATTACAGCCGTGCCGCCAACGCTTACGGCGAGGTGCTGCGGCAAGAACCCAAGAGTGTCACCGCCTTGGCGCGTTATGGACAAATTTTGTTTTTTGCCAGTGCGCAAGACCCAAAATTGCTCGATCAAGCGCTTGCATTGTTACGCGCCGCCACCAAACTAACGCCACCCTCGAGCGAGGCTTGGATGACCATTGGCAACATTTTGTTCAGTTCCAAAAATGACCCGCAAGGCGCACTGAACGCTTGGACCCAGTACCAAAAAATCACGGGAGACACGGGCAGTCCACGCATCACGCAACTCATGAGCGCCGCCAGAAAACGCTTGAACGCCACCGACCCAGCCGTGAAGGTCTTCGCGGCAAATTGCGCCGCCTGTCACGGCAGCGAAGCCACAGGGCAGATCGGACCGAATTTAAGAACTTCCGTTAACGCTCGAGATGCCGCATTCGTCGAACATCAAATCAAGTTCGGCTCGAAAAACAAGAAAATGCCAGCGCTGGCACAACTCTCGAGCGCAGACATCGGCTTGCTGGTGAAGTACGTGACCGCATTGCCTTAAACTAAACGCATGGCAGACATCGAACCCACAACAATCTCCAGACGCAAGCTGCTCGAACTCTGGTGGATTGCCCCAGTGCTCGCGGCTGGCGGTTTTTTTGCCTGGTTTGGCATTCGTTCCTACCGCATTCTGCTGGGCAAAACCGCTCCAGGCACACCAAATTTCCAAACGGGCGATAAATACAGGATTGCTCGGGTAACTGATCTAAAAAAACCAGGTGAAGCCAAAACTTTCGATTACCCTGTCAAAATCGGCTCGAGCACCCAAGCCTTACCTGCCATTCTGATTCGGGTGTCCAAACCACAACCAGGCGGGTTAAGCCAAGGCAGCAGGCATTTTATTGCCCTCTCGAGAGTCTGCACCCATCAAAACTGCACTTGCGATTTCATTGTCAAGCCCGAAATCGCGTCGATGGCGTACAAATACCGTCCACCCGAGGGAACACCGATTCTTGGTTGCGCCTGTCACTTCAGCGCCTTCGATCCCGAAAAAGCAGGGGAAAGCGTTTCCGGACCCGCCCTGAAACCCCTGCCGCGATTGCAACTCGAGCTTCAAAACAATGATGTTTTCGCGGTTGGACTCGAGAAAACCTAGGCGCAAAAATCTGTTTGACTCGACTGGCTGTCAACTGGAATCGCAGCTTGGTTGCAACAGCTTTACAGCGGTTTGCATATCCGTTGACGCGCTCCGCGCGCTCACTTCTATGCAAACCGCTGTCTATTGCTACTCCCTTTGGTCGCCAATGTTTGACGCTTCGCGTCAAACATTGTGCAAGGTGCTATAAACGCAATCTCGAGCGTGTTCGTGCTCAATCTGTCAGGCTTGAAACTCAAGCAAGTATTGAACCCGTCCGACACGACTCGAGTGCATATTATTGACGAATAACGAATAACGTGCTACACTATACAAATCAACGGCGAAGAGCCGTGTTTTTTATTTTATGGCACTTTAAATTTGGCTCGAGTTTCAAACGTAAGACCATTCACTCGAGATTCACACTGCAAATGCCAGAATGCAGTCATGAAAACCGTTGCAGATTTGCCACGTCCAGTCTTTCCTGAAGATTACCCAACTCGAGTGGGACAATTTTTGGCAGAATGCTACGAACAACACGGTCCAATTTTTGCCCGCGACATTGACGGGCGCGAACTGGTGTACTTGGTCGGACCCGAGGCAAACCGTTTTGTGCTGCTCGAGAATCGGGCGGCGTTCTCGCACGATCTGGGTTGGACGCCAATTATGGGCGAAATCATGGGCAAGGGTTTATTGAACATGGACGGCGCACCACACGACGCGCAACGCAAAATGATGAACCCAGCGTTTACCCAAGATTACATGGACAGGTACTTGCCGATCATGAACCGCGTGATTGACCGTTATGTCTCGAGCTGGCTTGAACAAGGCACGGTCAATGTCTACGAAGAAGCCCGCAAGATCACTTTTGATGTGGCAGCCGAAGCGCTGGTGGGCTTCTCTGACCAAGCTGAAATTGACGAGTTCAGGCGCTTGTTCACGGTGCTTTTGATGGGCAATGGTGAGGACACCACCCAAGAACAAGCCTTCCAAACCGCCATGAACACCAAAGAAACGCTGTCAAAAATGCTGCTCGAGCAAATCGAACAACGCCGCCAAAAACCTACCGATGACGTGCTTGGCATGTTGGTTCGCGCTCGAGATGGGGCGGGCAATGCGCTTTCTGACGAGCAATTGCTGGGGCATACCAACATTTTGCTGGTCGCTGGTCATGAAACCAGCACCAGCCTAAGCGCCTGGCTGTTGTGTCTGCTGGCGCAAAACCCCGAGTACACCGCCAGAATCCGAGCCGAACTGACGGCTGTACTGGGCGACAAAGACCCGCACCTCGAGGGGGTCAAGCAGTTGAAGGTCTTGGGATATGCGCTTTCCGAAGCCGAGCGTTTGTACCCACCTGTGGCAAACGCACCTCGAGGCACGGTACAAGATTTTGAATTTAACGGCTTCCATATTCCCGCAGGCACAAGAATGATTTACTCGATTGCTGCCAGCCACCAGTTGCCACACATCTGGCAGAACCCCGCCAGCTTTGACCCAGACCGTTTTGCACCACCTCGAGAGGAAGACAAAAAGCATCAGTTTGCCCTGGTGGGATTTGGCGGTGGACCGAGGGTTTGTATTGGCATCAACTTTGCCACCGTCGAAATGAAAGCCATGATCGCCCAGATTTTACGGCGTTTTGACCTTGCGCTTGAGCCAGGATTTAAACCCTATCAAGTTTATTTTGGTGCGACTGGAATGCCGTTTGGTGGGATTCAATTGAGGGTTAGTGCTCGAGCCTAAAGCGGTCATCAAACACGATTGACCAAATTAATTTTTATTATCAACCAATCCTCGATGCCCGTTCAGCCAGCAATGCGGCTTGGACACGATTGCGAACCTGAAGCTTTTGCAAGATGTTGGTCATGTAGCCCTTGACGGTGTTCTCGGTCAACTCGAGCCGAGCCGCGATTTCTTTGTTGCTGCGCCCTGCCGCGACCAACTCGAGAATCGAATGCTCGCGTGGTGTTAAATCCTCGAGCAGACTGGCGCTTGTTTTGCTGGATGCCGAAGCCATTTCCGAGAGCACACCCGCCGCCAAACTGGGCGAGACAAAGACCTCACCGCGATGGACAGCTCGCACGATGCCACGCAATTCACGCCCAGTCACGCCCTTG
>CAXTTL010000097.1:0-16950 GCA_964247135.1 uncultured Deinococcales bacterium
GTCTGCAAAGTTTCCGCGAACGCGAAACGATGTTCGTGCGTTACGCCGCGCACGAGTTGCGCACACCGCTCGCCGCCATGAAAACCCAGTTCGACGCGCAGCAAAACGGTTGGGTCAGCGAATCCGAGGCGTTGACCTCCGCCCGAAATCAAGTCGAACGCATGACCAGACTCTCGCAGGCGTTGCTGGTGTTGGCTCGTGAAGAACGTGCTGAAATGAGCCGTTTTGACCTTGGAAAACTGGCACTCGAGCTTGCCACAAAATACGGCGCAGACTTTATCGGCGCGAAAGAATTATGGGTTGTCGGAAATTCAATTTTGCTCGGACGGGCGCTCGAGAACTTGCTCGAGAACGTCAAACGTCACGCCCCAAACGCCAAATCAACCGTCACACTTGAGGCTCGAGGTTCAAACGTGGTTTTGAGCGTTGAAGACAACGGGCAAGGTTTAAGCCAGGACATGCTTGAACACGCCACCGAAGCGTTCTTTCACAGTGACTCCTCGAGCGGCAGTGGTTTAGGGTTGGCAGTGGTCAAACGCATTACCGAGGCGCACAACGGCACACTCAAACTCGAGAATCTGAAGCCTTCGGGTTTGAAAGTCAGCCTCGAGCTGCCTCAACAAGCAGAGCGGTAGGGTGCGCCTCTTGACCATAAAATGCACCGAACGGGCATGATCGCCGTGCGCACCGTCTTGGACGGCAAATCGGTGCGCGGGGCGCACCCTACAGAACCCAATATCGAGACACCAATTTCGGTATTGAAGCCGAACAGCTTAGAATCAATTCATGCCTGAACGCCTTCAAAAAATCTTGGCTCGAGCGGGCGTGGCATCACGACGCGCCGCCGAAGACCTCATCAAGCAAGGTCGGGTGCGTGTCAATGGGCGCGTGGCGCAACTTGGCGAATCTGCGCTCGAGACTGACAGCATTGTGGTCAACGGCAAAGAGGTCACTCGAGCGACCGAACACGTGACGTTTGCGCTGTACAAACCGCGCGGCATCGTCACCACCGCCGACGACGAACTGGGACGCAAAAACGTGCTGCATCTGGTGCCGGTCGTGCCTGGGTTGCACCCGATTGGACGGCTCGACCGCGACTCGGAGGGTTTGCTGCTGCTGACCACCGACGGCGATCTCACGCTTCAACTGACCCACCCGCGTTACGAGCACCCCAAGGAATACCGAATCTGGTCTGACCCCATTCCCACCAAAGCCCAACTCGAGCTTTTACGGCGTGGGGTGAATCTCGAGGATGGATTGGCAAAACCCGACAGTTTGCGCGAAGCCGATGGCGGCGCGATCATTGTGATTCGGGAGGGACGCAACCGCCAGGTGCGCCGCATGTTCGGCGCCATCGGTTTGGAGGTCACGGTTTTAAAACGCACCCGAATCTCGAACTTGCACCTCGGCGATTTACGGGTCGGTGAATGGCGCGAACTCGAGCCTGAAGAGGTCGCCACCTTGCGGGCACCGTTTAAACGCGAGAAGTACCAGCCGGTGCAACGCCCAGATTTAAGGCGCAGAAGCCAAACTCGAGATTGAAGACAAGCGCTATACTGATTTCATGGCAGCCATACTCGAGAAAAAAAGTTCTGTCAGTGAATACCTCGAGCTTGAAAAGCATTCAGAGGTTCGCCACGAATTTGTTGATGGCGAGATTCAGGCAATGGCAGGAGAAAAGCGCGTTCACAACCGTTTGGCGCGGCGGTTTGTGTTGCTACTCGAGGCATTGGCGGACAGCAAAAACTGTGAGATTGTGATCGAAAGCGTCAAAATCCGAACCCGAGGCACACGCATTCGTTACCCCGATATTGCCGTTTCCTGCACCCCAGGCACGGACGAATACTTTCTCGAAAATCCATGTTTTATTGCCGAGGTTCTCTCGAGCACGACTGAAAAAACCGATTTAACCCTGAAATTAGACGAGTACAAAAACCTGCCCAGTTTGGAACGCTATGCACTGGTGGCTCAAGATCGGCGTTTTGTGGTGTTGTACAAACGCGTTTTGGACCACTGGGAAGTGGTCACGCTCGAGGATCAAGGCGAAATTGATTTGCCTTGTCTTGGGACAACTTTGACGCTCGAGCAAATTTACGCGGGCATCAGCATTGAACCCAAAACCGAAGAAACTTAAATTTTCTTTCTTTTGCTCTGCCCGACCACTTCAATCACATACCCCATTACGGCAGGCTTGTGGGTTCTGACCACATCCTCGAGCACATCGAGCGGCACAATCTCGTTTGGCGGCGGGTTGATCTTGACCCGAATCACAAAGGGGTTGTTCGGTTCATTGGTGATGGTCGCCACAAAACCCGTGGAAAGTTCAATAAACTTTTCCAGACCATAGTTTGTGCCGCGCCAACGGTACAAATCCATTGCCTCGTGAAGCAAAGCCCGACGGCGCGATTCGGGGTAATGGAGCGCCACGGGCAAACCCAACCAACCCGCCAACCACTCGAGCATTCCGGTCGGTGCGGTGCGCGGGTCAAAGTACATCTCGAGCGAATTTTGCCGCCACTCGAGCGGCTCCCAGATGGTTTCAAAAATCCGCAAAAACCGGTCGATAAAATCGTGCTCGTGAAACATGGCGGGAAGGTACTGCAAATAACCCGATTGTCCGACCACCATTGGAACAATTTCTTTCACCCGAGGCGGTTTGATCGGTAAGGACGGAACGGGGTCGGCTTCGATCACCACACTCTCAACTTCTGTCACCTTGGTTTCGAGTTGTGCGCTGGTGCTCGAGCCACCACCCAGCAGTTGGTAGGTCAGCACGAACGGACCAATTTGAATCGGCGTTCCGACGGGCAGCGGGTAGGGCTGTCCTGGCAGCAGGCGGTTGCCCGCGATATACGTTCCCTTTTCGGAATTGAGGTCAACGATCACCAAACCCGTTTCGGTTTGTTGAATTTCGGCATGGCGTTTTGAAACCCCTGGCAGCGCCAACGCGAGGTCGTTTTCTGGAATGCGCCCAATGGTCAGGTTGCCGTCCACGGGTTTAACGTGGACATCCTGCCCTTGGTATTGAACAATGATTTGACCTTTAGCCACGGTGCTCCTTGGTGGGCGCATATCTTCTTGACCAAAAAAACGCACCTATCGGGCTTGGTCGCCATGCGCCCTTATCCATTCGCTACAACATCTTATGTGTCCATGTCTTGCCGTGTCGTCACCCGAATTCGGTGCGTGTTCGAGCAGAGCAGCACGCCCCTTGGGACGGTTAAAAAACTGGGAATCGGGCGCGGCGGTTCGTTCGAGCCGATTTCACTGACACCAACCTTGAGTTCCTCGACAAATTCGACGTATTGAATCCGTTGCAGCAAAGCAAACAATTCCGATTGTTGAAGATCGCGCCCGAATGCCCAACCGGTTCCTTTTGGACCACCGACGTAAGGGTTTAAAAATCGGTACAGCGCTTTTTCGGCTTCCAGTTGAACACTTGCTGCCATTGCCGCATCAAAACCTTCTGGCACGCGAAGTTTACCCTCGATAGACACCCAGATCAATTGCGGTCCTCGAACCTCGAGGGTCGTACCGACCAGTTTGCGCCCCTCGAGTTGCGCCAGCACATCGGCGCGGGTTTCGGCGGAGAGGGTCATGGCTTCGACCGGAATTGACCCCGAAGCGTAATCGGTGCTGGGCAGCACGATCAGTGCCACCTGCCCTGGTTTGGGATCGCCTGGTTTGGGGTTGGTTTGACTGCCCGGCGCGAGACAGTACGCCCTGGCAACGCCTGGGACTTGTTGCGCCAAATGCTCGTAATCGTCGCTCGAGACGGCGCGGGTGCGGGTGCGCAAGGTTTGTGGGGCTTTGGTTTTGGCATCCTCCAAACTTTGCGGGTTGCGTCCCCCGACGGCGGCTTGGCGGTTGACCACCCTGGCGACGTAAGGGATGCTGGACTTTAAAACGCTGAGCGCCCCTTTTGGCACGTTGCCCATGACGCCACCGCCGTATTGATACCTCGAGAATCTCAAGCTTGCGCCCTTGGCTGGTATCTGCCCGAAAGTGTAAACCGTGCCGTCTGGTTGCGGCAGGGTCGCGCCAAAGCGGATGCTGCCGTCCAAACTGTCCAAACTGTAATGCTTGTCGCCGCGTTTGGAATCGGCAAAATCGGCAACCTCAGACCAAGCCTCGGGTTCTGACCCAATCGCTTCGACCATTAAAGCGTCGCGGGTCGCGTCTCGAGCCAAAATCGGTGAGTGCAGCAAATTAAATTTTTGTCCTGGCGTGCCCTCACTGATGCCAACGTACTCGTCGGTCACGGTCACGGCGTGACGGGCGTTGGCGGTTCCGCCCCTTGCCTCGAGTTTGATGGCTTCAATTTCTGGCGAGACGCCGTAACGCAGTGTGCCAGCTTGGTCGCCCGTCAACCGCACCCGCAACCAGTAACTTGAAATGTTTTGCAAAGCGCGTTGCTGCATGGCTGGCACGTGCAAAATCACCTCGCCGGACATGTTAAAACCGCCCGTGCCGTCAAATTCGACCTCGCAGGGTTGCCAGGTGCGCACCGGACCTTGCCAGACTTCCCAAACCAGCGGCGGGTTGGTCGGGTCGATGCCCGCGCCGCCGGCAGTTTCACACTCGAGGATGATGGCAAGCACATGGTTGCTGTGATCGGTTTCGAGCGAGAGGTAAAACGCGTCGTTTGGGTTTGGTTGCAGCGGAAACAAACGCAATTTGTTACCAGGCAGCTCGAGCTGCGAAAGTTCATGCACCACCCAGGGCGCGTCGCGTCCGAGCGTGGCGTCTCGAGAGAACGCGCCGAGCAAAACGGGTGGCGTGATGGTCAGGGCTTGTTCGGTCGAAAAAATAATGGCGGGACTGGTTTCGGTGCGAACCGTGGCGACCTCGCTGGCTTCGGGCAAGATTAATGGCACGGTTTGGCTCTGCGAGAGGTAAAAGGTGACCGGTACGGTGGCGGCTTGCGGAGGCTCGAGCCTCACACCGATCATTTCGAGAAATTTGACGTACATTTTGTCTGGCACTTGGTTGACGCGGTACAAGAGCATGTCGGTCATCCAGGCGAACAGTTCGATCAGTGCCACGCCAGGGTCGGAGACGTTGTGATCCGTCCACTCTGGGCAGTATTGCGGAATCAAGCGTTTGGCTTGATCGACAATGTCTTGAAATTTTCGGTCATCCAGGTTGGTGGTTGGTAAGGACATGAACACCTCGAGCGAGAAGGGATTGCGGGAATCACCAGAAAATTAAATCTTTGTTTTTGGTTTTTGTAGGGGCGAACCTTCTTGACCATATTCTTGCACCTAGCGGGCATGGTCGCTCGTGTTCACCCTGGCTGATATCGATCAGTCTTAAATTTCAATTTGGGATTTTGACTGTGGATTCTCGAGTTTTATTTTAAAAACCAAACGTTTCAATAGTTAAACATTTCAAAATTCAAGATTTCACTCGCCAGGAATTCGATAAAACGGAAAGACCAACGACCGCCTGTCGTGCGTGGCTTTGATTTCGTAACTGACTTCAATGTCCATTCGTTCGTTGTGCTCTGGGTCGGGGCGGGTATTGACCTCGAGCACCTCGATGCGCGGTTCCCAGAAACGCAGGGCATCTTCGACGTAATACGATGCCAGCCCCCAGGTGTTCGCGTCGTTGGGTGCAAAAATCAGTTCGTGGACTTGACAACCAAACTCTGGACGCATCACGCGTTGACCTTTGGGGGTTTGCAAAATCATCAGGATGGCTTGCTCGATGTCGGTCACGTGCCGCGCCAAACCGATGCGCCCCCTGGCGTCCACGCCGACCGGAAACGACCAGCCGACGCCCAAAAAATCTTTCATCGAATCTTCGTTCATGATTAACCTCCAATGTCCACGGTCGGGCAGCAGGGCGGGGCAACGGTGGTCGAAAGTGGCACGCCAGTCACGGTGTTGACACCCGTCACCATGCTGCCGACCCGAGCGGCAGGGCGACCGCCAATCAAAACCGTCATGCTGCCCAAGGTGATTGCGCCAGTACAAACGGGTCCGGCGACGGCATCACCCACGCAGGCGGCGGGCATTCCGCCGATGATCACGGTCGGCGCACCAGGCGCGACAATCAAATCGCCAGTCACGGTCATGTCGGTCAGTCTTGCGGCAAAAGGCATAAAATATCCTGTCTCTCGAGAAACCCTCGAGTTTAGTTGATCTTGACAATTCCACCTTTGAGTTCGGACATCGCGCCACCGTCCATTTTGAGTCCGACGCTGCCTTTGATATCGACTTGCAAACCTTCAATTTTGACGCCCGTCTGTGCTTTAATTGAAATGTCTTGTTGTGATTCCAAACTGATTTTGCCTTTGGCAATGATTTTGGTTTCGCCCTCCATGCTGATTTTCATTTCGTTGCTGCTCGAGTCGATTTGCACCAAGTTGCTGCCCGTTTTGTCTTTGATGATAATTTTTTCGGCGCCGCTGGTGTCGTCCAGGATAATCACATGCCCCGAGCGCGACTTGATCATGCGTTTGTCTTTGGCGTCGCTGGCGGGTTGTGGCGGCGCGTCTTTGCCGTTCCAGAGGCTGCCGATCACATAGGGCTGGTTGACGTCGCCCTGCTCGAAAGCCACCAACACTTCATCATCAATTTCGGGCAGAAACTGAAAACCTCGTTCTTTGCCAGCGCTGGGCGTGGCGATTCTTGCCCAGTAACTCGAGTCGTTGTCCGAATAGGCTGGGTATTTGACTTTGACTCGGTTCATGTTTTCGGGGTCTTGGTTGTCGGTTACAACTGCAACCGCAATGCTTGGCGGCACGCGGTACTCATGGTGGTCTGTGAGGCTCGAGAGCAATGAACTTGGGTTTTGACCGCTGACCGTAAAATGCGTGACATAACCCAGTTTTTGTTGAAAAATATGGGTTGCCGAGGTAATAAAATACTCGCCCGAGAAGCGTTCTCCAACCCTCGAGATTTTGACTTTTTGACCTGCCAGTATTTTTGGATCACCACCACAAGTTCCTTCGGCTTCTACAAAATGCCCAATCAAACGGTCAGCAACGGCTTTGGCAAGCACGGTGGCGGCGGCGGTATCGCGGGGCAGTGGTTCGTTGACCAGGTATGTGGCATTGATGTTATGCGCCGCTCGAGCAATTTGCGAACCCGTTTGATTGATCCCAATTTTCGGTGCGCCCTGCCCTTGGCTTTGTGTGGCGGTGATGACTTGTTTGTTTTTTGGATCCCAACCTCGCACATTGACTTCACTGACCATGCCAACGGTGCTCAGGCGCGGGCGGAAATCGCCGAGGTTTTGATGCCATTGCAGTTCAACCTCGACGCTGCCAGAGGGCGGCGGTTCGCAGTGGATTTTGTCGCCTTCGGCGTACATAAAATAGCCGAGCGCCGCCGCGCGATCCCTTAAAAATTCAAAATTGCTTTGATTGGCTTGCAAAACGTGCTTGTGAATCACGTTGGTTTCAGTCACTTTGGGTTGCAAACCTGCGCCCTCAATAATTTTTTTCATGATGTCAGAATCTTTGACATCGACATACGATTTGACAAAACGTCCACGGGTTAAGCGGTGCATTTTATCAAACGCCCGAACCGTCAATTTCATGCCTTCGGGTTCAAAATGAGGCTCGAGTTCGACCAGTTCGCCTTCAAAAATTGTGGCTGGTCCTCCGCCAGATTCGGCTTGAATTTTGAGTTGCTTTCCTGGCATGACTTTGGCATGGTCAACCCATTTTAAATTTGGGTCATTGAGCACCAGCGTCGCCGTATCAGGCAGATGCAAACTCGATTCAATGGTGATAGACAGCAGATCGTCCTGCATTTCGCTGTCGAGCGCCCCATCAAAATACAGGTAAAAATGACTTAAGTGCAGCGTCGAACCGCTAGGCATTCGGAATCACCAGCACCGTTCCAGGCTGGAGCTTGCGGACATCCTCGAGTTTGTTCATGGCGGCAATGCTGCGCCAAGCTTTGGTATCCCCAAGCGCACGGTGGGCAATCAGGCTTAACGTTTCGCCCTGTTGCACCGTCCAGATGCGCTCGCCGCCGTCACCCTGTGAGGTCGGATTAGTTGGCGGTTGGCTGGTTAAATCCCGAAGCTGCAACAATCCCACGGTCAGCTTTGCCCGTACTGGAATGCCGTCGCTTAAGAACATCGTAAAATTTTGCGAGACGCTTTGCACCACCGCCTCAAAATTCACGCCCTTGCCCCATTGAAACAGTATTTTACTTGGTCGCCCGACCTTGCTTTTGTTGTCTTTCAAACCGTCATCGACCATCATCAAATCCCAGATTTTTTTGGTGTGCTTGCGCACATCGCGGTCATCACCCGTTTTTTCGTAGGTGTCAAAGTACAACTCGAGTTGCAAGGAGGCGGGTTCGCCGTTGGTGAACTTCATGGGCGGCACGTTTTTACCGCTGCTTTTGCCTTGCTCCCATTTGACGCTGCGCTGAATCGTGTACTCCTTGGGGTTGAACATGCAGTCAATGGAATTGTTTTTTTTCTGACCCTCAAGGATCGTGATTCTGGCTTTTTCGGGCGCTCCACTCATGGTTGACCTCCTTCTTATCCCTCTCGGCGGCGTTCGCTCGAGAGTCTGCGTTTGAGAATGTCATAGACTTGTTGCGCCAACAAATCCATGTCTTGCGCGGGCGGGTGCGGTTGACCGCCCGCAGCCCCTGGTGGCTGATTGTCGGGGTTGTCCGATGGTCGATCTGACTCGGCAAGTTGCACCGCCGAACTCGAGGAATCCGCAACAGACGTCAATCCTGTGCTGGTGCTGCTCGAGCCGACAGAACTTGGGGCGATCACGGTCACAAAGTCCGAGGTGTTGGTGTTCAAATTTGGCATGGCTTCCCACGGGGCTGGCAGTCCATTCCAAGCATCGGTATTTCTTGTTGCATTGCTTGGCGCGGTCGGAGCGGTGCTGGTCTGCCGTGCACTTGCCGCCTCGAGCGGAATTCCTGGCACGAACATGCTGGCGGTATTGGTGACTCGAGCTTCGACGGCACGCGCTTGGGTTTCAAAAGATTCACCCGTAAAGTCTTGTTGATTGTTTGTATTTTGCAACATCGGCGGCACAAAATCGGGTTGCAAATTTTGCCCAACGTGCGTTAACTCGTGTGCCAGCAAGCCCAGACCCTCGGCTGATTGCTCATCAAAACCATTGTTCAGGTAAACGTCTGTTGCGACCGTCGCGCCGTCGGCGTTCAAGCTCGAGGTGAATTCGCTGGCGCGAGGTCCGACAAAAACCCTGGCTTGATTGGGATCAAAACCAATCAGCGGCGCAAGGAAGGTGCGGGTGCTTTCGAGCAATTGAACGGGTTGCGTGCCTTGCTGCACGAACTCGCTGGCGGCTCGGGTTTGGGTTTGACCCAGTTGCTGCCCCACTTTTAAATCTGGCGAACTGGTATCTACTTCGCTCGAGGTTATGGTGGTTGGTGTCTCCGAATACCTTCGTGCGAGTCGCTGGGCAACATCTGAGATCGATTGGAATTTTGGCGCTGGCGTTTGTTCGGTTACATCGACTTCAACCTGCTGGGAAAACGCGTTGGTGCTGGGGTCAAAACGGGTTTGTTCAGTCCCGCCAAAACGCTGTTGCAACGATTTCATGCGCTCACTAAGGTTTTGCTTGGGTCGAACCACATTCTCTGGAGTTTGCGAAACTCGAACCTCGGGCGTTTGCGGTTTCGCAGTTTCCTCTCGAGGTTCGGTTGGTTTCTCGAGTCTTTCGGATTGATGTTTCCGTGGCGGTTTGGCGCGAATAATTTCAACCACGCCGCTTTGCGGGTCGCCTGGAATTGAACGTTGCCAATCGCTTTGTTCTGGCGTGGCGGGTAGCGCAGGGATTGACTCGCTTTGAGATTCGGTTCGTATTTCTCGAGCCACAGACTCTGGCTGTAATTCTCGAGGTGCAGCTTCTTGCGTCACGTCTCGAGTTGCAGCTTCTTGCGATATCTCTCGAGCCTCAAATTCTTGTTGTGATTCCAGAGCCACAGGTTCTTGCTGTGATTCTCGAGCTAAAGATTTTTGTGGCGTCTCTCGGCTGACAGATTCTTGCAGTGGTTGACTGACTTCTTGAGATTCAATTTTTGCAATTTCAGAGGTTGTTTCTCGAGGTGCAACATCTGAACTTTGATTTTGGGCAACTCGAGTCTCCTCTACCGTCGCCTCTCGAGTCTCGATTTTGGGTGTCGATTGTTCCATGACTGATTCAAATCTCGAGGTTGGAACTTCGGCAGGTATAGGAAATTCAGCACTGACCCGAGGCGTTTCAATTGCCTCCCGAGCGACCAATGCTGGTTCAGATGGAAGTTCAGTTTGCTGTTCCGAGCTTGCATTTTCGTTTGACTCGAGTGCGGGTGTCGTTTGATTTCCAGTCTCTCGTAAAACAGTTGGCTCGAGTGGGTTCTTAGATTTCGCTGCGGTTTTTTCTGCTTCAGCAGGAGCTTTGCTTGAGCTTGGCTCTATGGCTCGAGCTGGGGTCAAAGGTTGGTTTTGATTTGATTGTGGGTTCTGAATTTTTTCTGACCGCATCAATTGTTGTTCAACATTTGAACTGTTTATATCTTGAATAGTTTGTGTTTCAATAGATGTAATCAACTCGGCGGCAACTTCGCTTTGTTCCAGAACTCGAACTTCTTCAGGATTGATGACTTGTGAAATCGCCTCTTCATCCATCTCAACTCGAGGTGTTACAACACCATCAGGCACAACATTTGCGGTACTCGCTCGAGGTGAAACGTCAGGGGGTGCCGTTTCACCCGAGCGCACGGACGGCGCGACAACAGGCTGAGATTCTGGTGTCGCAGAGGACTCGCGGCGTTCAAGGATTTCTTTGGTACGCGCAGGCTCAAGTTTGGGTGATGCTTGAAACGTTGGTTCAATCGGCTCCAAATCCTCGAGTTGAGGCAACACTTCAACCGTTGATTCTTGAGCCTCCAAGCTCGAGTCTGCTTGAGTCTCAAGACTCAAGGCGTTTGAGGCAACAATACTCGAGTCTGTGACCATTGTTTCGAGTATTGGCTCGGTCACTTCAAATGAACGTTCTGTTTCAAAAGCCAGCCCAGGATTTCTGACAGCTCGAGCATTTCGTGGTTGAACTTTTGCGTCCCTAGGGACTTGCACGGCTCGAGCACGGTTTGGTTCAATCTTTTTGGGGGTCAATCCAAGTGCCCTCAAACTGGGGGCGTCGGTCATTCGCCAGGTCAAGGCATGGTGTTTTGCAAACACGCTGCGCATAAAATCGCGGCGGGCTTCGAGGCGTTGTCTGATGCGATTGACGAGGGCGCTACTCATGGTTTCCTAAATTCAATTACGAGGCGAGCTGCATTCCACGGTGGACAAATTCAAACGTTTCGATTGCCGAGGTATTGCCGCTGGCTTGATATTGCGCGCCAGTCCATTTGATTGGCACGGCTTCCAGGAAATTCCAGCGCTGTACAGGGTTGCCCTCCAGGTCATACATCACCACCGAAATATTTTTGCGCTCAATTTTGCCTTGCGAAACGTCCATCACCCATTTCAAAAAGTCTTGTGATTTGGTCATGCCCTGCTTCAGGGTGATGTTTCCAATTTTGCTGCGTCCAATAAATTTGTGAACGTATTCGTTGTTGCCACCTTCATTGAAATCTTCGGTGGTGACTTCAACCGACAAGCCACTGACTTCGGTAAAGACAGCCTCTTTTTTGCTGTCAATCTCGACGTAAAATCGGTTATTGCCGTACACTTCATCCATTGGGCTTCACCTTTGCTTTGATCCAGACCGCCGTGTGTTCTGACCTCTGGCTTTTTGCAATCGAATATCCTCGAGCATCAGTTTGTAGACTTTTTGCGCCAGGGTTTCAACATCCACGGCATTTGGTTTTGAAGCTGGGGCATCTTCAGGCATGGGTTATTCCTGTTCGGCTTTGGCTTGAGAGAGGTCGAGGGCGAAACGGGTCGCACAGTTGGGGCACTGGGTTTCTATAATGTTACCCGAGTCGTTCACGCGCAAATACATGTCTTGAAGGTAGGAATAATCGCTGGCGAATAAGTCTTCTATGATTTCGGGAGTGATCGTCGCCAACGTTCCGAGTTTGGTCACGACCCTGGCGAGCATCAGCAAACCCAAGTACAATTCGTTGGTTTTCACCCGTGCGTCGTTCAGTGGTTCGATTTCGTCTCTGGCGGTGGCAAGCCGCATGGTGCCCTGGCGGTGCAAATTGCCTTCGGGATCAACGTAACCCCTGGGCAGTAAAAACTCGAATTCGGTTTGCAACATGAAATACCTTGTCAATCAAGAAAACTCGCGCCATGATGCTCGAGAATTCGCCCCACAAAAACCTGTTTCTCTCTCGAGGAAAGTCGGTTCTTGCGGGGCTTCTCGAGGTTGCTTATTTGGTGCGGGTCATGCCGGTGTGCTGAATCGTCAGGCTTTCAACCGAGATTTCGTTGGATTTGGCATCGAGTTGTGGGAAGCCGAGCTTGGATGGCCAAGCCTCTTTGATTTCCCAACGGGCGACTTCATTGTGCTCTTGGTCGTAAGCCACCAGCGAACCCGTCACCCTGGCTTCTTTGATTTTGCCCTCTTCGACTTTTTTAAACCAATCCCAAAGCGCCATGCTGTCGGTCAGACCGCGTTTTAACTCGAGCGCCGTGTGCTTAAAATTGCCTGGAATGGCGCGTTGAATCACGAAACCTTTTTCGCCGACCTCTTTGGTCATGATGGTTTCGACCTCGCCGCCACCACCCGAGACGCTCTGAAACCAACCTTCTCGTCCTCCACCAAAATCAACACCAAACATTGCTGCATTGATTGGGTCTTTTGCGGTATCCGCCATAAACTGCTCCTTTCAAAAACTGCGCTTGATTTGTTCTCGAGAATTGCCGATTAAACGTTGGTGCTTTCAGAATATTGTTGGAAACGGTAGATCACAAACTCGGCTGGTTTGACTGGCGCAATGCCAATTTCGACCACCAATTGACCCCGATCTCGAACGTCTTGGGGGTTGAGTTCGGCGTCGCATTTGACAAAAAACGCCTGTGCAGTGGTCGTGCCAAACAATGCGCCGTCGCGCCAGGTGCCGGTCAAGAAGGCACGAATGTCGCGCTTGAGGCGCTCCCAAGTGTTGAGATCGTTCGGTTCAAACACGACCCATTGCGTGCCGCGTTCAATCGATTTTTCGACGTAATTGAACAGACGGCGCACGTTGATGTAACGCCATTGTGGGTCGCTCGAGAGGGTACGGGCGCCCCAGACGCGCACGCCCATGCCCGTAAAGCTGCGAATGCAGTTGATGCCGCTCGGATTGAGGGTGTCTTGTTCGCCTTTGGTGACTTGAATCACAGGTTCGAGCACACCACGGGCGATTTCGTTGGCTGGAGCTTTCCAGACGCCGCGCTCGGCATCGGTACGCGCCCAAACGCCCGCCATGTGACCGCTCGGTGGAATGGCAATCGGGCGTCCGGTGAGTGGATCGTCGACCTTGACCCAAGGGTAATACAGCGCGGCGGCTTTGGAATCAAAGTTGGACTCGCGTTCGCGCCATTTTTTAACGTCTTGCGGTGATAAATCTGGCAGTGGGTCAAGGATTGCCATACGTCCACCGACGCGTTCGCAGTGGTTCATCATGGCAAGCTGCACGGCTTTGACGCCGTCCTTGTCGATCATGCCCTGCTGGTATGCCGCCATTAAATCTGGGGCGCAGAGCATGGTCACATCTTCGGCAACCTCGAGTCCTTCAAGACCAGAACGGTCTGAGACATCGCCGACGAAATGGCTGGATTGCACCATCGGCATGGCGGTCATCTGGTTGGCTTTGATGACGTATGTGCCGACTTCTGGAGCACGTTCGGCGAGGCTGCCGGCGGTTTTTTCTTCAGTTATGGTAATGATCTGGCTGGCGGCGACGGCTTCGGCGAGCGGCTTGGATTTTGCGCCCTTGCCACCCTTGCCCAAAATCACGTTATCAAAGGTTTCTTCGCTGCCACCCATCTTGATCTTTAAAGTGAATGCGCCCTCGTCGCTGTCCTCGGCGGGTGGACGGGTCACTTCGACCTGAATGTCGCTCGAGGCTGAACCTTTGGCGGTGATGGTGATGCTCGGAATGGCTTTTGAAGCGCGGCTCGGAAGTTGTGCGCTGGCAGCAGCATCGTCCTTTTTGCCGCTGGTTGGCACAACCCGGGTGACGTAACAACGTGTGCCGCCGTTGTTGAAATAACCGTAAATCGAGTGTGCCAGGTACGAGCCGCTCATGTAAGGATTGCGTTTTCCGCCCTCCTCGAGCGTGCCGAAAGTGTCGACGTACTGCGACCAACTGGTGATGAGCATTGGTTTGTTGGCGGGACCGCTCGGGGCGAAACCAACGAATGCCGCCATTGCCGTGCCAACGCCCTCAATGGGACGCGGACCTGCATTGACCTCTTCAACGTAAATTCCTGGCGATAAATACTCGGGCATACGACTCCTTTCTCTCTTTCCTGCATGAATTGAAAATACAATTTTGGATATAAAATTCTAACCACTTTTGACTCGAGCTTGCAGCTCTCACCTGAAGAATTTGCGTTTCGTCACCTTGAAAAGTAAAAAATAGAAGATTTAAAGAACTGGTGTTTTTGATTCACAAAACAATGGCAACGCCAAAGGTTGCCAAACAACCATTTAGAATGTGAGACGATTTCCCTACAGGCTCGAGTTTACACGAGAACACCAACAACCCCTCGAAATGTCAAACTTATTTCGTTTGGAACGCGCAATTTTTGGATTGTTAAAATTTGGGCTTTAAAACACGTCCTCGATTGATCCTGGTTAAATTGTTAACGAAAAATCCTGAGCCAGACGGCATTTTTGTTTTGTTAAACCCATTTTATACGTCAAACGCATAAGATAGAGCCAGGACTTAAAACTCGAGTTGATTTGACCTGATTGACTTCAAAATTGACTTCAACCGCGCCTCTCGAGCAATTCCCAAACCTGATCTGGTGCATTCAAAGCGACTAGACTGTTAAAGTGAAAACAAAAACGTTGCGCTTGAACCTGTCAATGTAAATACCGCATCACAAGCGGCGGCAAACAAGGGGTAGCAAATGAACGATTTGGTGGGCAAAACATTAGGTCATTACCGACTCGAGGGCGAACTTCGCACCGGCAGCACTGGGCAAATGTTCCGAGGGGTTGACACCCTCAATTCCCGCCCGGTGGCGATCAAGGTCTTACAATCCAACGGTTTGGTCGGCAATTTAAGACAAGAATTTATCGGTAAAATTCGTCAACTTGGGGCGTTAAAGCACCCACACATCGTCGAGGTTTTTGAAATTGGCGAAGAGAACGACAATGTTTTCTTGGCGATGGAATTTATTTCCGGCGGGTCACTCTCCACCCTCTTGCAACGCAACACCCGCGCCAACACCCTGCTCGAGTTGCCCGTGGCATTGGGCTTGATGTACCAAGCCGCCGATGCGCTCTCATATGCCCATAAAAACGGCGTGATTCACGGCGACCTGAACCCAGAGAACATGCTGGTCAACTCGCAATCTGGCACAGGCTCGAGGGCTTATAATTTAAAGGTTGGCGATTTTGGGCTTTCAAAACTGAGCGCCGACCGCGCCATGTCGTTTGATGACCTGGTGATCGGCTCACCAGCCTACATGTCGCCAGAGCAATGCCAAGGTTTGGCGCTGACCGCCGCCTCGGATTTGTACTCGCTGGGCATCGTAATTTACGAAACCCTGACCACCGTTTTACCCTTTGAAGTCAAAAACCTCGGCGAAGCCGCGATCAAGCACCTGTACTCCGCGCCACGCTCCCCCAGGGAAATCCGTCCCGAGATTCCGGAGGAACTCGAGGGGCTGATCATGCGCCTGCTCGCCAAAAACCCCAATGACCGTTACGCCAGCACCGACGAGGTTCGTGACGCCTTGCAGGGCATCCTCGAGCGCATCGAACCCCAAGGTCCAACGCCCACGCTGGTCTTGCCCGATGTCGGCAGCGAACCCAAACCGCCAAACATTGCCGCGCTGCCAGACACGTCCGAGTCAACGCGCATTACTTTGGCAGACCAATCGGGAAGAATTATCAAAGTCTTGACCGTACCCAGTGAAGGTTTACGCTTTGGGCGCACCGATCAAAACGACGTGCAACTCGATTCGGAAATGGTCTCAAGGTATCATTTACGCATCGACACCCAAGCGCAACGCATCGTCGTGACCGACCTCGGCTCGAGCAACGGCACGATGATGGACGGTCAAAAGCTTGACGTGCAAAAACCCACCGCCTGGGCGTTTCGCAGCATCTTGCACGTCGGTCCGTTCTGGTTACGCCTTGACGCGCCCACCGCCGCCAGCGCCAAAAACGTGATTGGACTGGTCTTAAACGAAGACAAACTGACCGTCGCGCCAGGGCAGGTTGGCGTCTTGCGCGTGACGGTGGGCAACATGGGGCGCATCGTCGATCACTTTACGTTTTCTGCCGACGGCATTCCCGCAACTTGGTTGCATGGTCCCGAAAACCCAGTGCAACTCAACCCAGGTTCGCAAGCCCCAGTCGCGTTATCGATTGTCGTGCCGCGCTCGAGCGAAGCCGTGAGCGGCACCCGAAGCGTGACGATTCGCGCCCACTCGAGGGAATTTCCCGAAGCCCTGGCAACCTCGAAGGTGGCATTGACGGTACTGCCGTTTGCCATGAGCAGCCTGAGTTTAAAACCCAACAAACGCACCGTCAGGCGCAGCACCCAGTTTGTGGCAACCCTCAAAAACCAGGGCAATACCGCTCTGGATTATTACCTGCAGACCGAAGAGGAAGAACCGCGCCTCAAATTTCATTTCTCCGAACCGGTTGTGGCGCTCGAGCCAGGTCAAAGCCGCGATGTGATTTTAAAAACCACCGCGCCCTTAAGGATTCTGGGCGCAGCCCAACAGCGACCGTTCACCCTTTCGGCTCGAGCCAGCGGCAGCCACAAAAACCTGCCCGACGATGCCCAGACCGAAAATAAAACGGGATTGAACGCCAGAGAAATGCTGGTGAACGCC
>CAXTTL010000098.1:0-16901 GCA_964247135.1 uncultured Deinococcales bacterium
TGCGTGCCCGCTTGTCCGCTCAACCCGCTTTTCCCCGAAGAGGACGTTCCCGCCAATCAACAAGCTTTTATTGCCAAGAACCGAACGTACTTTGGTTTGTAATCCCTAAGCTCGAGCCTGAGCAATCACGGCTGTAATGGGTTCGTAACGTCTGCGAATCATCCTGAAGGCGAACAAAGGAGATTTAACATGATGTCCGCAACCCCAATCCCCGTTCGCAAATCGCACCTCGAGATTCCAGAACCCAACATTTCTAAATTTCTTTTCGCCGACACGCGTCTCGCCCCACTTTGGACGCTGGTTCGCTTGTACGTCGGTTATGAATGGCTGCTGGCTGGCTGGGGAAAACTCACCAATCCTGCCGGAGTCTGGGTCGGAGAGAAAGCCGGAACTGCCGTAGCCGGCTTTCTCAATGGCGCACTGACCAAAACCGATGGTGCGCATCCAGACGTTCAAGGCTATTTTGCTTGGTTCATTCAGCACATTGCCCTGCCAAATGCGACCCTTTTCAGTTATCTGGTGACCTTTGGCGAGATCGCCGTCGGCATCGCCCTGATTCTGGGTCTGTTCACGGGCATCGCCGCATTTTTTGGCGGTTTCATGAACGCCAGTTACCTGCTGGCGGGCACGGTTTCGACCAACCCGATGTTGTTTATTCTGGCGACGCTGCTGGTGCTGGCATGGCGCACCGCAGGCTACTGGGGTTTGGATTACTGGCTGCTGCCTCGAATCGGTGTTCCTGGTGCTCCAGGACCGCTCGAGCCAACCACCAACCCTTAAGTTAAACCGTCTCTCTCGAGCGACCCATGTTCTCTTGACACTTCTGCACTAAAGTCTTGCTTCATGCGGAGGTCAGGACATGACGAACAATGCGCAACTTGAAACCACATCACTTGAGCCTTCAGAACTTCAACTTATAGACGCCTACTGGCGAGCCGCGAATTACCTTTCGGTTGGACAGATTTACCTCTTGGACAACCCATTGCTGCTCGAGCCTTTAAGTTTGGCACACGTCAAACCCAGGTTGCTCGGGCATTGGGGAACGACCCCAGGGCTGAACTTTATTTATGCGCACCTCAACCGTTTGATTCGCAAGCACGACGTGAATGCCATGTTCATTGCGGGTCCAGGTCACGGTGGTCCTGGCGTGGTGGCGAACACTTACCTCGAGGGAACCTACAGCGAGGTTTACCCCAATATTTCGACGGATGCGGCGGGAATCAAACGGCTGTTCAAACAGTTTTCGTTTCCTGGGGGCATTCCCAGCCACGTCGCGCCAGAAACGCCAGGTTCGATCCATGAGGGCGGCGAACTCGGTTATGCGCTGGTTCACGCTTACGGCGCGGCGTTCGACAATCCCGATTTGCTGGTCGCCTGCGTGATCGGAGACGGTGAAGCCGAGACCGGACCGCTCGCCGCCAGTTGGCACTCGAACAAATTCCTCAATGCAGCCCGCGACGGCGCGGTGCTGCCGATCCTGCATTTAAACGGTTACAAGATCGCCAACCCAACCGTGCTCTCGAGGCTCGCGCCCGAAGAGTTGACCAAGTTGCTCGAGGGTTACGGTTACAAACCATTTTTTGTCGAGGGCGACGATCCGAGCGTCATGCATGAGTTGATGGCGCAAACGCTTTATCAGGTTTGGCTCGAGATTATTGAGATTCAACGTGAGGCTCGAGCCTCTTCCTCGAGCGCCCGACCCCATTTTCCGATGATCGTGCTGCGTTCGCCCAAAGGCTGGACTGGACCCAAAACCGTCGATGGCAAACCCGTCGAAAACACCTGGCGAGCACATCAAGTGCCGCTCGATAATATTTTCAAGAACCCAGAGCATTTGGCGCAACTCGAGGCGTGGTTGAGAAGTTACCGCCCCGAAGAATTGTTTGACGCAAACGGAAAACTCCTACCCGAACTCGCCGCACTCGCGCCGACAGGCGAACGGCGCATGGGCGCAAATCCGCACACCAACGGCGGCTTGCTGCTGCGCGACCTGAAACTGCCGAACTTCCGCGATTATGCCCTAACCGTCGAACAACCTGGCACAACATCGGGCGAAGCCACGCGGGTGCTGGGCAAATTCTTGCGCGACGTCATGAACGCCAACCTCGAGTCAAAAAACTTTCGGGTCTTTGGTCCAGACGAAACCGAATCAAACCGTTTGGGGGCGCTGTACGAGGCGACCAACAAAGCCTGGGAGCTGCCAATTCTTTCCACCGACGAACACCTGGCGCTCGAGGGTCGCGTCATGGAGGTGCTTTCGGAGCATCTGTGCCAGGGTTGGCTCGAGGGGTATCTGCTGACCGGACGGCACGGTTTATTTTCGTGTTACGAGGCGTTCATTCATATCATTGACAGCATGGTCAACCAGCACGCCAAATGGCTCAAAACCACCCGTGGAATTCCGTGGCGGCGACCCATTGCGGCGCTGAATTACCTGCTGACCTCACACGTCTGGCGGCAAGATCACAATGGGTTTTCGCATCAAGACCCTGGTTTTATCGACCACATCATGAACAAAAAACCCGAGGTGGTGCGCATTTACCTGCCGCCAGACGCGAACACTTTGCTGTCCGTGACCGACCACTGCCTGCGCAGCCGCAACCGCATCAACGTGATCGTGGCGGGCAAACAACCCGCCCCGCAATGGCTGTCGATGGACGCCGCGATCAAACACTGCAACGCCGGCATCGGCATCTGGACTTGGGCGAGCAACGACGCCAACCTCGAGCCTGATGTCGTGATGGCGTGCGCGGGCGATGTGCCGACGCTCGAGACGCTGGCGGCGGTGGACTTGCTGCGCCAGCATTTTCCAGACCTGAAAATTCGGGTGGTCAATGTGGTGGATTTGATGACGCTTCAACCCGAGAGTGAGCATCCGAGCGGGCTTTCGGATCACGAGTTTGACAGTTTGTTCACCACCGACAAGCCCATTATTTTCGCCTATCACGGCTACCCGTGGTTGATCCATAGGCTGACCTATCGCCGCACCAACCACGACAACTTGCACGTGCGCGGTTACAAAGAGGAGGGCACGACCACCACACCCTTTGACATGACGGTTTTGAACGACCTTGATCGCTTCCATTTGGCGGGTGACGTGATCGACCGCGTGCCAAGGTTGCAAGCCATCGGTGGGCATTTCAAACAATTCTTGCGCGACAAACTGGTCGAGCACGGCGAGTACATTCGGCAGCACGGCGACGACCTGCCCGAGGTGCGCGATTGGGTCTGGCGGTACTGAATTAATTGAAGCTCGAGGTTTGCGCGTTGAAGGGAATCGGGATTGAATCGTAGTTACTTTCGCACAAGATCAAGGAGTCCTAACCCATGACCGAGCAACAATCCCAATCCAATCTGAACCGACGAAATGTACTCAAACTGTTGGCGGCTGCTGGCGTGACCGCAATCGGTGGATACGCCCTTTACGAGTATGCGCCGTGGCAAAATTACGATCAGCAAGCCGACCAGGCGCGGCAAGGCTTTGGCAACGACCTCGCCCCATCAGCCCAGATGTTGGAACTGGTTCGCTTTGCCTCCTTGGCAGCCAGCGGTCACAACACCCAGCCTTGGAAGTTCGCAATCACGCAGAACGCCATCGAAATTCACCCAGACTTAAGCCGTCGCCTGCCAGCCGTTGACCCGAACGACCGCGAACTCTGGATCAGTTTGGGTTGTGCGCTCGAGAATTTACTGATTGCCGCTCGAGCCGCAGGATTTTCGCCAAAGGTCAGCTACCCGAACGCGACGGATTTTATTCGTGTTGATCTGACCACCGACACCGCACAGAAAAGCGCATTGCTGGGCGCGATTGTCTTGCGCCAGAACACCCGTTCGATGTATGACGGCAAGCCACTGGAGCGCAGCGCACTGAACCAACTGCAATCCTTGCCGCTCGAGCCAGGAATAAATTTGAATTTTGAACTGGGGGCGGCTGGGTTGGAAACCGTGCTGGAATACGTCAATCGGGGCAATTTGAGCCAGTACGCCAACAAAGATTTTCTAAACGAGTTGATTGCTTGGCTGCGGTTCACCAAAAAGGAAGCCCTGGCGTCTGGTGATGGTCTGTACTCGGGCGCGTCTGGCAATCCGCAAGTCCCGCGTTGGCTTGGGCAGATGGTTGTGGCTGGCACAAAACCGCAAGCCCAAGCCGATAGCGATGCCCAGAAATTGCGCAGTTCTTCGGGCGCGGTGGTTGTCACTTCAGAATCGGACGATAAAACAGCCTGGGTACGAACCGGACAGGTGTACGAACGCCTGGCGCTCGAGATGACTTCGCTGAATATTAAATCGGCATTCCTGAACCAACCCATCGAGGTCGCCGAGGTTCGCGGAGAGTTTCAAAGCGCTTTAAAACTCGAGACGGCGCTGCCGCAATTGTTGGTGCGTTTTGGTCACGCCGAGCCGATGCCAAACTCTTTGCGCCGCCCATTACAAGACATTCTGTTGTGATGCTCGAGCACAAATAGTAATGCGTTGGTAATGATGACCTCGTAACCTCGGCTCGAGATTCTTGACCCCGTGCAAGATTCTGAATTCTTCAAAATTCGTGGGTGAAGAAACGCAAGTCTCGAGGTCAAAATCAAACGAAGCACGTCACCGCCTAACTCGAGGCACGGTGCGGGAAATGCGTGATTTTCGGACTGAAATAAGAAGGGGCACACATCATGAAAGCGACAGACCGCACTTTGATTCAACAAGATGTTCCACCAGACAAGGCAGCACAGAATAGCAAATTGCCCCGCAGCCGCTGGGCGTACATTCTGATTGGGCTTGGCATATTTTTTCTGATCGAGAAAATTGGTTTCAACACCAATGGAATTTGGAACGCCATCGGCACGTGGTTTCCGCTGGTCTTCATTGTTTTGGGAATCGACTTTTTAACCCGTTCCTATCCTTGGGGGCGACAACTGACCCTTGGCTTGGTGGTCATCACAGCCTTGTTTATGCTGATTTGGGGTTTAAACCAACCGGCGATTCCGCAAGGCTTTAGGCAAGAAACCGTAAGTGAAGCCATCACCGCAGTTCGAGCCGAAATTCAACTGAGCACCACGGTTGGGAAGCTCGAGGTCAGCGCCAACAACACCGAAAAATTGATTGATGGCAAGCTCGAGTTAAACGGTGGTGATCGTCTCGAGCGCGAGGTTTCTACGCGCGACCAAACCCAATTTGTGCGGCTCGAGGCGGTCATGACTGGCGCGAACGTTGGCTTGCCAACGTTTTTAAACGACCGCAACTCGAGTTGGGTCGTTGGTCTTTCGCCAAACGTCCCGCTCGCGCTGAAAATCAAAACGGGTGTTGGCAACTCGAGACTCGACTTGCGCGGCTTAAAGGTCACCGCTTTAACCTTCAACGGTGGCGTTGGTCAAACCAGCATCACGCTGCCCGCTTTGGGTCGTGTGACCGCCCGAGTTGAAAGCGGTGTCGGCGAAACCAACATCTTCATTCCACGCGGCATGGAATCTCGGGTTCGCGTCTCGGGTGGGCTTGGTGCCGTCCAAATTTCGGGCGATTACCGGCGAATCGGCGATGTGCATACCTCGAGCGGTTTTGAGACCGCCAGCAACCGCGTCGAACTCGAGGTGCAGGGCGGCGTTGGACGTATTTCAGTTGAGACAGAACGCTGAATCAGATTGAATCTTTTGGCAGGAATGCTCGAGAAGAAAGAAGGAACCCCATGAAAAACGTGCTCGTCACCTACGGCAGCAGGTCAGGTTCGACCGCCGAGATCGCCAACAAAATCGCCGAGGTGCTGCGAACCAAAGGCGAGAACGTCACCGTTCTGCCCGTCGCCAGCGTGACCGACCTGAACCCGTACAACGCCGTGGTGCTCGGCAGTGCCGTCTATGTCGGTCACTGGATGACAGAGGCGGTGGACTTCCTTAAGCTCCACGAGGAGGCGCTCTCGACACGACCCGTTTGGATTTTCTCGAGCGGACCGACCGGTGCTGGCGATCCGGTCGAACGGATGCACGGCTGGCGATTCCCAGAGGCGCAGCAAGCCATCTTTGAGCGCATCAAACCCCAAGACATCGTTTTGTTTCACGGCAAGATCGACATGCACGACCTGAACTTCGGTGAGAAAATCATGCTCCGTGCGCTGGGCGCTCCGACCGGTGACTTCAGAGATTGGAATGCGATCAGCGCCTGGGCGGAGGGCATCGCGCAAGTGCTGCGTCCGCTCGAGGTTGTGACGGTGGGGCAAAACCCATCCATGCAACCCTGACCTTGTACGACTCGGGTGTCGATCTCGAGCCAGAAAATATTCGTTGTGACTTGGGTGCAATGTTCGGTTCGGGCACAATCGACTTTCAGGGAAGGAAATTTTTATGAAACGCAATGAGCCAATGTTGATTCCCGCGATCTTGCTGCTGATCGTCGGGGCGCTGGGGCTGCTCAGCAAGTTCGGATTCTTAACGGCATTCTCGAGCCTCGCATGGGGAAGCCTGTTCACCATCGGTGGTCTCGGATTCCTGGCTTGGTTCGCCCGCGACCGAGCACAATGGTGGGCGTTGATTCCCGCCTCGAGCCTGATCGGGTTGGCGCTGACCTTCCTGATGGGTGAAAACTGGGGCGGCACCATCTTTCTCGGTTGCATCGGACTGGGCTTCGCGGGCATTACCATGCTCAAACGCGATTTCTGGTGGGCGACCATTCCGGCTGGCACGCTGCTGACCCTCGCGCTGGTCAGCCGTTTGGGCGCTGCCGGCGGCACCGTGTTGTTCCTCGGGCTGGCGGCGACATTCGCCGTGGTCTGGCAACGTTCGCATCGCTGGGCAATCTATCCGACCATCGGCTGTCTGGCGATGGCGGCATTGACCGCAGACTGGCTGACCGGAATCTGGGGCATCGTTTGGTCGCTGGCGCTGATCGGGCTTGGCGCGTACCTGCTGCTGCGCCCACATCGGGACGGATCGGTTCGGCAGTGACTGGACGCCCCGAGAGAAAGTGAAACCATGAACCTCAAAGACAAACTCCATGAACAGATTGACAACATGCCGCTGCCCGACCTCGAGTTGTTCGATTTGATTTTTGAACAGCGCCGCCGAACCTTGGAAGCTCGAGTGCCACGCGATGCACAAGAAATTGCAGAATTTAGGCGTTTGCTCAAGCAACTGACCGAGCCGCGTTCGGCTGTCGCTTCTGGACAGGAGTCATGATGGAAATTGTCAAAACGATTTTTTTGTTCGTTCACTTTTTGGGGCTTGCCGCATTGATCGGCGGCGCGTTTGTGCAATGGAACGCTGCAACCAAACAAGCCTCGCCCACCATGATCTGGGGCGCTCGAGTGCAACTGCTGACGGGCATCATTTTGCTCGGATTGGTCGAGATGACCGAACAAAACGTGCATCATCTCAAGTTCACCGTCAAATTGGTGGTAAACCTGATTGTCGCTGTCATTCTCGAGTCCAGCCGTAAAAGTCTTTCAAACGCGGGGTTTCAGGCGGCAATGGGACTTTCGATTCTGAACGTGGCATTGGCAATGTTCTGGACGACCAGCAGCGCGGGTTAAAAGTTGAACATCATTGCGGGAGGTATCCGATGCGCGATTTGATGCGCTCGCTGTTGTTTATCAAATCAATTCATACAGCCATTTTTATCGTCATGAATGTATGTTTGGGAATTCTGATGCTCGAGGTTTTCGTGACCAGAATATCTTATCTTTCATGGATTGCCATTGCCGCACTGCTGACCGAATCCGTTGTGCTGGTCGCCAACGGTTGGCGTTGTCCGATTTCAATTTACGCCGAAAAGGTCGGGGCGACCAACGGGCACGAAAGCGATATTTTTCTGCCAATGTGGTTCACAGACCGAATTCCTCTTGTTTACGGCAGCCTTCTGGCAATCACACTGCTGTTCTTTGTGATGAAGTTGTTTCGCTAAACCAAATCCAAGATGCCGTTTTGGGCTTGATACGGGTTAAAAATCAATACTCGAGAATCCAATTCTCGCAGAAACTAGAGTTGAGGGGAGGCAAGAAGATCAGACCGATTGAAATCCTGTTGTTCCTTGCCAATCTGCTGACCTTCTTTGTCTTAACAGTTTCGCTGCCCCGTACAATGTTCTGGATGCGTTACGCAGCCCCTGTCGCGCTGCTGATTGCCGTCGTACAGTTGCTGCTGGAAGGTTCGCGTTGGCAGATGTTCCCAGCTTACGCCATGAGCGGGCTGTTCTTTGTGGTCTGGTTGTTGCAAAACTTTTCAGCCTCGAGCGGGACGGTTGGACATTTTTTGATGTACTGGCTTGCCGCTTTGTTGGGCGTACTCGGGCTGGTGGTTTCTGCGGTTTTGCCAATCATTCTTCCCGTGTTCCGCTTCTCGCAGCCAAGCGGGACGTATCCGATTGGCACGTTGACCTACCACTGGCTGGACGCAGCTCGCCAGGAGATTTTCAGCACCGATTTGAGGGCGAGTCGTGAGTTGATGGTGCAAATCTGGTATCCAGCCAAAGCAACCACCTCAACATCACGTGCGCCTTACCTCGAGGATGCCGACGCCATTTCCTCGGCGCTGGCACGACTTAAACATTTGCCAGGGTTTATCTTGTCGCATTTGAAATACGTCACCACGAATGCCATTGCGTCCGCGCCCGTGGCAGATGACCAGCCCAATTATCCAGTGCTGATCTTTCTCGAGGGGGCGAGCGGCTTTCGCCAGATGAACACGTTCCAAGTCGAGGCACTGGTTTCGCACGGTTATGTTGTCGTCGCCATCGACCAGCCGTACACCGCCGCGTCGGTCATTTTCCCAGATGGACACCGCACAAGCTCAATCCCGCTCGAGCAGATGAAAACCTTGATTCACCAAAGTTACAGTCCAGCCAAAAAAGCACCGATATTGAATGGTCGAACGCTCGAGAAAGGCATAATTCCATATCTGGCGCAGGATGTGACGTTCACGCTCAATCAACTTGCCGCACTGAACCGAGCCGACCCGAACGCCATCTTGACTGGACGCCTCGATTTAATGCACGTTGGCACGTTTGGCGTCTCTCTGGGCGGCATTGTCGCTGGTGAAGCTTGCCGACTCGAGCCACGCCTTCGGGCTTGTCTGGTCATGGACGCCCCAATGCCGACCGAGGTGGTTCGGCTTGGTTTGCAACAACCGACCATCTGGATCACCCGAGATGCCCAAACCATGCGACTCGAGAGACGCCGCTCTGGCGGTTGGTCAGAGCTGGACATCAGCGAAACCCTGAGCACCATGCGGGCGACATTCGAGCACATGCAAGGCGACGGTTACATTGTGCAAATCCCTGGGATGTTCCATGTCAACCTGACCGACGTTCCGTATTGGTCTCCAATTTTTTCGTGGTTGGGCATCACTGGACCAATTGATGGACGGCGGGCGTACAGCATCATCAACGCTTACTCGTTGGCATTTTTTGATCACTACCTGAAGGGTCGCTCGGCAGCGCCGCTCGAGAATTTGGCAAAACAATTCCCCGAAGTGCAGCTCGAAACACGTCGTCCTTAAATCTATCGAGGCTTGAGGTTTGCCTGACCCACACCATAAATTTCAGACTCGAGCATCCCAGGCGTGCGGACATGACGCCGTGGTAACGCCGTGGTAACGCCGTGATAACGGTCATGCAAGATGCTGCACTGGCGAGAAGCGAAAGTAAATTTGAACGCGCTCGAGTGATACAGAAAAGGGGTGAAATCTGGTTTTCAGTCCATCCGTTCGATCAAACCCAGCCTCAATGCTCCCTCAGCTTCTCTTTCGTATTCGGACAGATTGAGAGCCTAGGTTTAACTCAATCTGGTCGCTATTTGTGGGTTTCTCGAGTCTACACCTGACCCGTTGCCCATCTGCAAGATGATCAGATTGAAAGGAGTGACACATGGATACGAACCTGATGGCTCGGGCTTCGGTAACAGTCGAATCCACCAATTCCGAGGTTTGGGACGCACTCGTGAACCCCGAAGCCATCAAGCAATACTATTTCGGCACGAACGCCGTCTCGGACTGGCTCGAGGGAAGCTCGATTGTCTGGAAGGGCGAGTTTAAGGGCAAACCCTACGAGGACAAGGGCGTGATTCTTCGGCTTGAACCTGGAAAGGTACTCCAGTACAGTCACTTCAGCCCACTTTCTGGGCTGCCGGACAAGCCTGAGAACTACCACACCGTGACCATCGAGCTGTCTGGCGAGGGGAACCAAACTCGGATTTCGCTAACCCAGGACAACAATTCAACCCAAGAGGCTCGAGAACACTCCGAGCAGAATTGGGGGACGATGCTCGAATCCCTGAAGAAATTTCTGGAACAGTAGAACCGATCAAACTCGAGCTTTAGAGGGCAGGCTGAGCCTAAGTGGTGCAAGGAGAACAAACATGAGAAAACTGATCATCAACGAGATGCTGACCCTGGACGGCGTCATGGAAGCACCAGAGAACTGGTCTGGCCCCTACCAAAACGATGAAATAGCACAGGAGAACACGGCGGGCATGGGCGCTTCCGATGCAATGCTCTTGGGACGCGTGACCTATGAAGGCTTTGCAGCATTCTGGCCTCACCAGACCGATGACAAGACCGGAATCACCGACTACTTGAACAAAATACCCAAGTTCGTCGTCTCCTCGAGCCTGAAAAAAGCCGATTGGGTCAACACGACGATTTTGAGTGGTGACGCCGTAGAGGAAATCACCAAGCTGAAGCAGCAACCTGGCAAGAGCATCACGGTCACTGGGAGCGCCAAGCTTGTCCAGTCGCTGATGCAAGCTGACCTGATCGACGAGTATTCGCTTTTGGTCTTTCCCATCGTTCTGGGGAAAGGGAAGCGTTTGTTCCACAACGGTATTGACTCGAGCCTGAAGCTCATCAAATCCAAGGCGTTCAGTTCTGGCGTGGTTTCGTTGACGTATCAGCCTGCGAAAAAGTGAACGCTCGAGATTCTGTCTGAAAATCTGAGGGATTGAGACGCTCGAGAAATTCTTGTGCCTTTAGAAATTTCTCGAGCGTCACTTCCAGCGAATTTGGTTTTACCCTCTTGATGCTCGAGATTGAAAAAGTGCGTGATGTCGGCTTTAAGGGCAAGAGGAATTATGAAAAAAGCGGCAGAAAAGAATTCAAGTATCACAAACGTCAAAGCAAGGCTTTCGATGCTGTGGATATTTGTGATACTCAACATGTTCTACGCGGATATTCTTTCTTTGATGGATTCCTCGTCAGCAATCCGCACACGCATGGTGGGAATCCCAATGTCTTCAGGGTTTTTATTGGCGGGTGCAGTGGTGATGGAAACCGTGATCGCTATGATTATTCTGTCTCGGTTATTACCCTATAAGGCAAATCACTGGGCAAACATCATCGTAGCCGCATTGAATATCGTTGCCGTCGTAACTGGCGGTCACGGTCTCTACTACATCTTTTTTGCAACCATTGAAGTCCTGTCGATGCTGCTCATTGCTTGGCTCGCTTGGAGCTGGTCTGAAGTTGAGCTTATCGAGGAAGATCAAAATGAATTCAATTAAACAAACCGTAAGAATGACAGGATTGCTTTATCTCGTTTTCATGCTGACTTTAATTTTTTCGTCGTTTGTTCGATCTAGAATTATTGTGTTCAGAAATGTTGTCACTACTGCCAATAATATTATGGCTTCCGAGTGGCTGTTTTGCATCAGTTTCATGAGTGAGATACTTTCTGTGGTGTTTTTTCTTTTGGCAGCTTGGGGTTTATATGTAATATTAAAATCAGTTGACAAAAATTTTGCTTTACTGTTTTTATTATTGAACTTGGGTGGCGTCATCATAGAGTGTATTAATATGCTTAACTTATTTGTTGCCCTACTGCTTTTGAGCGGTACAGATTACTTAAAAATATTCCAAGAAAGTCAACTACAATCCTTGGCGATGTTATTTCTCAACTTGTATCAGAATGGGTTCATGATTGCCCAAGTATTTTATGGTGCTTGGCTGCTTCCACTTGGTTATTTGGTTTTCAAGTCGGGCTTTCTGCCCAGAATTTTGGGCATATTATTGATGGTTGATTGTATTGGCATCCTGGTCTGGTTTTTTCAGTTTTTCCTTCTTCCAAATTACCCAGCAATATCTTATCCAAGTTACGTGATTGGTTTTATTGCAGAATTATCACTTGGTTTATGGCTTTTGATTAAGGGTGTAAACAAACAGAAACCAAATTTAATTGAGGCTAGATGATGTCCAGAAACAAAATTTTCTAATCGTACACTGCCAGTTTGACGCAATTCGGCGAAAGACTGGTGACCCTCGAGCCACCGTCTGGCTTTGGTCTCGGTGGTCGCGGCGCTGTTGTCCGTGTTTAGTTGCTCGAGCGCGAGGGTACAGGCTGAGAGGGTTGGATCATGAAACAATTGCTGACTTATTTTGGACTGGCGTACCTGATCTCTTGGATCATTTGGTTGCCTTTGTACGGGCATATTTTCGGGTTGTCCAATCTGCCAACCCTACCGTTTCAGCACGCGCTGGGTGGGCTGGGACCGTTGATCGCTTCGGTTTTAACAACTTGGATTTTCTTGAAAAAAGAGGGTTTGAAGAATTTGCTGGCAAAATGTTTTCAACTCAAACCTTTATTGTATTTGGCAATCGCTTTATTCAGTCCGTTTTTGCTGGCACTTGTCGCATTGCTGATGAGTTCGGTTTTGAATCACACGCCGTTTGATGTTTCTGGATTGCTCAAAACCAAGGAATTCCCTCAATTTAACTTCGCGGTTTTTTTCATGTACAACCTCGCGTTTTTTGGCTTTGGCGAGGAGGTCGGTTGGCGCGGGTTTGCCCTCCCTCGGCTTCAAAATCGATTCAATGCCCTCACCTCGAGCCTGATCTTGACGGGTTTTTGGGCGTTATGGCATATCCCATTGTTTTTTTACAGACCAGGCTATACCGCAATGAATATCGGAGGAATTTTCGGCTGGGTGTTCAGTTTGCTGACCGGCAGCATTTTACTTTCTTGGTTGTACAACTCCTCAAAAGCGAGCATTCTGATTTGCGCAATTTTTCATTCAACCATTGATATTGCGTTCACAGCCGATATTGCCAACACAAACGTGGTGAATGACATGGGATTTTTAATCACTGTTTGGGGAATTCTGACCATTGTTATTTTCAAGCCAAAAAACCTGGCGTTCAATGCTCGAGAAAGATTGCCTTGAGCTTCATCTTCATGAAACTCTCGAGCCTCTTGGCACTGATCAACAGGAGGGCGACATCACACCCAATATTGCGTTGCGCAACTCGAGCGTGAAGCAGCAATTCCAAGTTTTTGCGGGATTGTCGCTTGGCATTGCGGCACTGTCAGAACTCGGTTATGTTTTAAACCCGCATTTGTTTCAAAACTATTTTGGTCTTCTGCATCCGTTGCTGGTCATTTTTTTGCTGGTCGTGTCGGGATTTTTGCTTTTGTTTTTTCTGGTTTCGCAGCATTTTTTTGTCGTATTTTCAAAAATAACCTTAAAAGAATGCGCCATCGGTTTTGTCCTGGCGGCGTGTTTTGCTTTCATTGCCATTGTGGTCGATGTCAACGTCAAGTTTCCCAAGGGCATGAACATTTTATTCCCCGAATCTCTGCTTTTTTATCCAGTGATCGGGTTCTGTGTTGAAATTATTTTTCATGTCTTGCCACTCTCGATTCTGATCTTGATTTTCAGTCGGTTTTTTCGTCAAACCGAAAAACCAAAAATGCTTTGGTTGAGTCTCGCCATCGTGTCATTGCTTGAGCCTGTTTTTCAAACGGTCAGCGGATTTTCGGCAAAAGTCCCCAATTGGGTTCTGGTTTGGACTGGTGTTCACGTATTTTTAATCAACCTTGTCCAGTTGATGATCTTTAAACGCAGCGGTTTTGTCTGGATGTACCTGTTCAGATTGATGTATTACGTTTTTTGGCATGTCGCCTGGGGTTATTTTCGACTGCGTGTGTTGTTTTGATTTGCTGACAAACAGCCCCACTGACGTTTGGTAACACTTTGGTAATGCCGAGTCTTTAGGCTTCAACTCGAGATAAAAACCCCTGCGAGGGTTTCTCGAGGAAGGTTGTTATGAACCTAGCCATTAAAATCTTGTTCGTTCTATTCTCGAGCCTGCTGGCTTTGGTGGGGCTGGTATTTGTTGGTTTGCAAGTCAAACCTGCATCCTTCCCAGCCCTTACTTCAAACCACCCCAAGCTCGAGACGATTCCCTTGCCGGCTGGATTGCCTGCGCCAGTCGTGAAGTTTTACCGAAAAATATATGGTGATCGAATTCCCTTGATTCATTCGGTGGTGATTTCTGGACGGGCAAGCATTCGTCCCGTTGGACCGATTAACATTCCGGCGCGGTTTCGTTTTACGCACAAAGCGGGTCAGGATTACCGCCATTACATCGAAGCCACGATTTTTGGAATCCCGATTCTCAAAATCAACGAATCGTACCTGAAAAGCTCGAGCCGCCAAGAAATGCCTTGGGGGACAACAACAAACGATCCTCGAGCGAATCAGGCGGCGAATCTTGGCTTGTGGGCGGAAACCCTTTGGTATCCCAGCGTTTTTTTGACCGACCCTCGGGTGCAGTGGAACGCCGTGGACGATGTGACCGCAACCCTGACTGTACCGTTTGAGAAAAGCACCGAAACGTTTATTGCACGTTTTGATCCAATCACTCACTTGCTCACATACCTCGAGTCGATGCGCTTCAAGACCGATCACAAAGTCTTGTGGATCAATGAGGCTCGGGTTTGGGACGATGTTGGCGGGGTTACGGTTCTAAAAGAATCTGCTGTGATTTGGATGGATGACGGCAAACCTTGGGCGAATTTTGAGGTTGAAGAAATCGAATTCAACACCGATGTCGGCAAAACCATCGGCGGTACGGGCTTGTAAAACCCGAGGTGAAATATGTCCAAATGGATGCTGTACTTGGCTGGATTCGTGTTGATCGCGCACGGACTGATTCACCTGATGGGAACGACGGTTTACCTGCGCCTGGGTGATGTTCAAGGTTTTGCTTACAAGACCACGTTGCTCGGCGGGCGCTGGGACGTTGGCGCTGCTGGCATCGGTATTTTTGGCACGTTGTGGGCGGTCGCCGCCCTGGGTTTTATCGTCTCGAGTGTCGGAATGGTGACTGATAAAAGTTGGTGGCAACCCGTGCTGATTGCGGTCAGCGTTTTCTCGCTGGTCTTGACGGGTTTGGACTCGAGCCTCGCCTTTGCTGGGGTGATTCTAAACCTTGTCATTTTGGCGCTTTTGTTTTGGTCGCGCCGCTCGAGTATCTGAGCATCCCGAAATTCGTTGCAATCACCGATCAGAACTCGAGGAGCAAGATGTTGAATAATGCCGTTTCACAACCCCTTCAAAACTCGAGCAGTGACGTTACAGAATTGAGAAGTCAAGCGCGTTTGGGCACAATGCCGATTGTGCCAGCGTCTTTGCAACTCATGCGCATTTGCGGGATCGCGCTGGGCACAATTCAGATGATTGCCCGAGCCGTGCGTCGGTTGGGCGCATGAGTTCCAAGAAGCCAAGAATAAACTCGGCGCTGCAAGATCAGTACGCCCGCATCACCGCCGACGTGACCCGTTTGCGTGACGAGGCGGTGAGGCTCGAGCAGGATTTCGCTTCCGACTTGAAACAAATTCGCGCCCCGTACCTCGAGAGCGCCCGCAACCTTGTGCATTACCTGGCGTTGCGGCGCAAGGATTTGCGAACCACCCAGCTAGAGCTGCAACGCCTTGGGCTGAGTTCGCTCGGCAGGATGGAAGCGAACGTCCTGCCAACCCTAGATGCGGTGCTGACCGCCCTAAACCGTCTGTCCGTCTCGAGCTTTCCAAACAACCTCGAGCCGATGCCTGACCCCAGGGCGGGTGACCGCCTGCTGAAAAACCACACCGCAAAAATGTTCGGCGCAAGTCCAAAGCAGCGCTCGGTTCGGATCATGGTCACGATGCCGAGCCAAGCCGCCAACGATGACGGTTTGATCGGGCAACTGCTCGAGTTTGGCATGGACATCATGCGGATCAACTGCGCCCATGACGACGCGGACACCTGGTCGCAGATGCTCGAGCATCGCCGCGCCCAAACCGCACGCCTCGGGCGGACGTGCCGCGTGGTTTTTGATCTGGCTGGACCGAAATTGCGCACCGGTCAGATCGTCCTCGGTCCAGAGGTGCTCAAAATCAAACCGACCCGCGACGCGTTGGGGCGTGTGAACATTCCGGCTCGAGTGATCCTGACCAGTTCAACACTCGAGCCGCAGGTGGGCACAGGGCTTGGTTTGCAACGCATTCCAGTCGTCGAGGCATCGCTCCTCGAACACTGTCAGCCTGGTGACCATTTTGAGCTGACCGATGCCCGAGGTCGCGCTCGAGGGCTAGGGGTGATCGAAGTCGCTGATCAGGAGATCATTTGCACCACGGATCGCACCGTTTACCTGACCTCCGAGATGCCGATTCATCTGCACCGCAAGGGCAAGCCTGTTTTGAAGGGTCAGATTGGCACACTGCCCGCCATCCCGCAATTCCTCGAGTTGAGTGTCGGGGATGTCTTGATCTTGACGCGCGAGGCGATTCCTGGCGAGAACGCTAGCCTCGAGGCTGGCACCATAAAGCCAGCCCACATTGCCTGTACGCTGCCCGAGGTCTTCAACGATGTCCAGGTCGGTCAGCGCATCTTTTTTGATGACGGCAAGATTTCTGGACGCATCCGCAAAGTCGGGGCGCAGCGGCTCGAGGTCGAAATCACGCACCTCGTGGGCAGAACAGCAAAGCTTCGCGCCGAGAAGGGCATCAATTTGCCGGATACGGATTTTCATTTGTCCGCCCTGAGCAGCCAAGACCTCAAGGATTTGCAATTTATTGTCGAGCACGGCGATATGGTCTCGCTCTCGTTCGTGCGCAGCCGCCATGACATCGAGGCGCTGATCGCCGAACTCGAGCGTCTGGGCGGAGGTCAGATC
>CAXTTL010000099.1:0-16715 GCA_964247135.1 uncultured Deinococcales bacterium
GAACTCGAAGGGTTTGAGTTCGCCCAGACCCGTTTTGTTCAGTCTCGCGCCAACAAACTCTACGGTCACGCTGGTAATGTTGCTGCGCGAGGTGTTCAGATCGAGCACAAACAACATTGTGTGCTTGAAGTTCGCCTCGTCGTGTTCCTCGAGTTTGGTGTCATGCTCGAGCTTGCCAAACCAAGTTTTGATCTCGTTCGAGAGTGCTTCGGTTTTTGGTTGGTTGCCCGTGTTCAAACCACGTTGCACCAAATTTGCACTGATTAAATCTTGTGCTTTTGGGTTGTCCAAGGATGCTGGAGCTTGTGTCTGTCTGTTTGGTTCTTGAACTTTTTTTGAGATTTGGGCTGTTAGGCTTCGCAACATCTCCTCGACACTCGCCATTTCCGAACCTTCAAGGGGTTCAAAAGCCACCGCGTTGATAAATCCTTGACGGTCAAGAAGCTCGAGCAACACGGCGGCGCTGTGTTTGCATTCAACCTCAACTGGGCAGCTACATTCATCGTCAATTGAAAACGCCCCGTTGTCTTCGTAAACGGCAATGTTTTGCTCGTACAATTCACCGTCTGAGCCACGGACTTTGCCCACGATCAAACCGTCATCGGTGATTTGAACGCTTTTGACTTTTTTATCGGCACGAATTTTTCGCGCCCTGGTCAAGACCGCGCCGGTGTAAAAATCGCCAATGTCTTTTTTGGTGAACTCCATACAAACTCGAGTTTACCGTGCCTTGTGAAAACCACCAAAGGCAAAAAGGCTCAATTTGTTTTTTTCTGATCCAGTACCGCCCAAAATTGTTTGTACGCCACCTGCCAAACACTCGCGTCTCGAGGTTGGAAGGTACGAAGCTCAAACGAATTTCGCACCACCTGACGCAATTCAGTCCACCCGAGATCACCCGTTCCGACGGCTTGCAGCAAAATATTGCCCGTCAGGGTTGCATCGACCGGACCTGCGATCACCTCGAGTTGTGTGGCGTTCGCCGTGAACTGATTTAAGAGTTCGACTTGGCAACCGCCGCCGACCACATGAATTCTGGGGACTCGGGATTCGGTCACATGCTCGAGTTTTTCAATCACCGTTCGGTATTTTAGTGCCAAACTCTCGAGGATGCAGCGCACGATTGCCGCACGGGTTTCGGGAATGCGCTGGGTTGTTTCATGGCAGTAGGCTTGCACCCGCGCTGGCATGTCCTCACCTGGAGCGAGAAAACGCGCATCGTCGGGGTCGATCAAGCAGAGAAACGCTGTAGTGTTTTTTGCCTCGAGGTATAAATCTGACCATTCAGGGTTGCCCCAACTGCGGCGGCATTCCTGCAAAATCCACAAGCCCATGACGTTTTTCAGCAATCGATTCGTGCCGTTGACCCCAGCCTCGTTCGTCAAATTCGCCTCGAGTGCCGCGCTCGAGATCACCGGTTCTGGCGTCTCGAGACCAACCAGCGACCACGTGCCGCTGGAAATGTATGCAACGTTCGGTTCGGTCATCGGCACACTCACCACCGCCGAAGCCGTGTCATGACTGCCTGGAGCGATCACAAGGATATTCTCGAGGTTGGTGTCAATCATTACGTCGGGCAGCAAATTTCCAATTACGCTGCCCGCCTCGACAATTTTGGGCAAGATCGCGCTCGGAATCCCAAATTTCTCGAGCACCTCAAACGCCCAGTCCCCAGTTCTTGGGTTGTAAAACTGCGTGGTGCTGGCATTGGTGCGCTCACAGGATTTCACGCCCGTCAACCAAAAATGCAATAAATCTGGAACGAGCAAAAAATGCGCTGCGGTCTCGAGGATTTTCGGCGCATCACGTTTGAGGGCAATCAACTGATACAAAGTGTTAAACGGTAGAAATTGCAAACCTGTCGCCTCGAACAAAGAAGCTCGAGAAACGATGTTGAAAGCCTCTTCCATCACGCCGTTCGTTCGCGCATCGCGGTAGCCATGAACGCCGTCGAGCATCAAACTGTACCCGTCCAGCAACGCGTAATCCACCGCCCACGAATCCACGCCGACGCTCGAGATTTTCAGGTTTCGCTCCTGCGCTCGAGCGGACGCCAGTTTTAAACCCTGCAAAATTTCGCGCCACAACGCAAGTACATCCCAATACAACCCACCCTGAAGTGGTGTGACCCCATTCCAAAAGCGATGCACAATTTCAACCTCGAGTTTGTTGTGCTCGAGTTTCCCAAGCCCAACGCGACCCCCAGAAGCTCCGAGGTCAATGGCGATGTGGGCTGTGTTGGACATGGGTTTCCTTTTATTCCACCCTCATCCCCGACCCTTCTCCCGCTGGCGGGAGAAGGGAGTCTCGAGGTTTATGTTGTGTGGCTCGAGTGCTTTTGCTAATTGCTCTTCGCTATCTCACATACGCCGTCGGCACGCCACCGTCCACGGTCAACACGCCGCCCGTGGTTTTGCTCGAGGCTGGACTGGCAAAAAAGAACACGGCTTGCGCAATGTCGTCTGGAAAAACGTTGACGCGCAAGGTGGTGCGTTTGCGGTAGAACTCGTCGAGTTCTTCGGGTTTGATGCCGTAAGCTTTGGCGCGTTCTTCTTTCCAACTCGAGTTCCAGATGGCGCTGCCCGAAAGCACGGCGTCTGGCAGCACGGAATTGACGCGAATGCCTGCCGCGCCGCCCTCTTCGGCGAGGCAACGCGCCAGGTGAAGTTCGGCGGCTTTGGCGGCGCTGTAGGCGGCTGCGTTTTTGCCTGCCGCAATCGAGTTTTTGCTGGCGATCATGATCAGATTGCCGCCCAGGTTTTGCGCTCGCCAGAGTTTAAATGCCTCTCGAGACACCAGAAAATAACCGGTCGAAAGGATACTCTGGTTTTTGTTCCACATTTCCAAACTGGTTTCTTCAATCGGGGCGCTCGAGGCGATGCCCGCGTTGTTGACCACGATGTCGATGCCGCCGTACTTGAGGATGGCTTGGGCAAAGGCGGCTTGGACCTGGTTTTCATCGGTGACATTCATGCTGACGGCAAAAGCGCGTTTGAACCCTCGGGTTTTGATGATCTCATTGGCAACATTTTGTGCGCCTTCAAGGTTTAAATCCGCGATCACGACGTGTGCGCCCTCGGCTGCCAGACGGTGCGCGATGGCTTTGCCAATCCCGCTGGCTGCACCAGTGACCAAAGCAACTTTGCCCTCGAGCGCTTTGGGGGCGGGTTTGAGGCTGAGCTTGTACAACTCGAGTGGCCAGTATTCGATGGCATACGATTCGGCGGCACTCAAGGACACGAATTTCCCTTGGGCGTTTTGCATCACCAAAATGGCACGGTGGTACAACTGTTTTGATACTTCCGCGCCCATCGCATCCGCGCCAGAGGTAATCATGCCGATGCCAGGAATCAGGGTCACTCGAGGGTTGGGCGTGAACATCGTGTCGCCCTCGCTTTTGTTGGCGTTAAAGTATTCCGTGTACTCTTGCACGAATTGCGCGGCACTGGTTTTGGTGCGCTCGAGCAACGCATCAACGCCATCTTGTGGTTTCCAGTCAATAAACAATGGCACGCGTTTGGTGTGAACCAGATGGTCGGGACAGGCGGCGCCGACTTGCGAACGCTCGAGTGCGCCCTGTGACCCAACAAACTCGAGCACGGCGTCTGAATCGTCGTACAAGAGCACACTGCCGCGATCATTGCCGAAAGCGCCGCGCAGTACGGGCATCAATTTTGCGACAATGGCGTCACGTTCTGTTTTGGGCAGTGCCGCGACCACCATTTCTGGTTTAACCTTGTGCTGCTCGAGGTAAACTTCTGCCTCGGCAATAATTTTAAGGGTGCTCCGATACGACTCGAGAGACGTATCCCCCCAAGTCACCAGCCCGTGCTTGCCCATGACCACGCACTCGAGTTTCGGGTTGTTGCGCACGGCAGCGCCGATTTGCTGCGAGAGCGTGAACCCAGGGCGGATGTACTCGACCCAGGCGGCGCGTTCGCCGTAAATCTGACGCATGATGTCTCGCCCGTTTTCGCTGCAAGCAATCGCTATAATTGCGTCTGGATGAGTATGATCGACGTGTTTGGCTGGGACAAAAGCGTGAAGCAAGGTTTCAATGCTTTGCCTCGGGCGACCCACCTCAAACGCCGTGCGATCCAGGTACGCGACCATTTCCTCGTCGCTCATGCTGGGGCGTTCAAACAAGGGCAGTACTTCCTCGAGTTTTAATCCCGCGAAACCTTTTTCAGTGATGTTGGCGATGTCAGAACCCGAACCCTTCACCCACAGCACCGTGACCTCACGTCCAACGTGGTCTTTCTCGAGCGATTTGGTGCTGGTGTTGCCACCGTAAATGTTCACCAAACTGCGGTCTGTACCGAGCAACCTCGAGCGGTAGGCAAGGCTGATGAGTCCATCTGATGGGGGTGCGTCGTTGTCGTTCCATAAGTTTTTAGGCATGACTCGCTCCTCGACCTTGGTATGTTTGATTTTGCCGATATTCAAACATTAAACCACATTTTCTTGTGCGTTTCAAACTTTGAGGTAACATCAATCAAACAATCACCCAAAAATCAAACCCGTGTGACCGATAACATTGGTATTCGAGATTTACTGGACAATGCCAATGATGCCAGCGTAATCGCCCACACTGTCAAAACCCGAGTTTGGTACGAACAATCCCGAAATGTTGCCATCCAAATAAAGTGCGTTTGGGCAGTGCAACACGTCTTTAAAAAACGTGGCGAACTCGTAAAAACTCACCCAACTCTGCGCGATGACCAAATGAACACTCGAACCTGTTTCAACGCCCACACCGTTGCGCACGAGCATGTTGCTCGAGGATTTTTGAAATTTAGGATTGATGTTGTTGTTTTGCACCAGCAATGGACCCGATTGGGTTGCCTCGAGCGCTTTTGGTTGGCTGCGAATATATTCTTGGGTGTTTAAGATTTTTGCACCGTTTGCACCCCAAAAAAACACGCCATTGGGCTGCATGTAAAAATTACCAAACGCTTTGGTGCGGCGGTTGATGTTGTGCAGTGTTTGTCCATGCTGAACCTGCAAACCGAGCGGAGTGTACGTCTTGTCAAAAATCCCAGCGTTCATGGCTGCCAGCAGCTTGACGCCGTTTTTGGCAAGTTGTCGCTCGAGGTTTTGAAAGGTTTTAAAGGGTTGGTTTTTGGGATCCTTCCAGAACATTTTGAGCTTGACTTTTTTCAAATCGACGCTGACCACCGCGTACTTGTTGCCAGCAAACTCGAGTTGACGAATTTCCACGCCGTTGTCAATAGCTTTGGGTGCGGCAAGGCTCAGGATTGGCACGATGGCAGCCAGCGCTAGAACAATCAAGCCTCGAGCGAGATTCATTGTGGGAGTACCGCGCTAAGACTAAGCTCAGGAAAGTCGAATCGATTGTTGGGTGTAAAGGTTTGAGATTTGCGCATACAATTTCCCGATTATCATATTCGGTTCGTGTCGCCCAAGATGTGCGGTATGCTGAGAACAGAATGAAACTCGAGGTTGAAACCACTCACCAAACCAAAGCCTGGGTGTTTGGTTGGGACACCACGCCAGGCATCGTCAGTTTGTGGACTGGCAGTGGCGGCGAGGTGCTGGTCTGGCGGCGCGAAAATGGAGCACTCAAACTCGAGCATGACCGTTACCGCCCGTGGATTTTTGCCGAACACCTCAAACATTTGTCGCACCTTGGCAACGCGCTGCAACACGACTCGAGCGATGGCGAATTTGCATTCCAAAAACTGCGCGGAAACGGCGCGTACCAATATTTGATCACTGCCAGGGATTCCAGAATGCTGCGCGGCGCGATTCTCGAGGGGGCAAAACAGGCGGGTTTGACTGCCAACAACATCAATGATCTTGAAGGCTATTACAGCGTTGGTGCAGCCGAACAATACCTGATGCAGACGGGACGAACGTTTTTCCGTGACCTCGAGTTTTCAGATTTGAAACGCCTGCAATTTGACCTCGAGACGACTTCGCTCGAGCCTGCCTTTGGGCGCATCATCATGATTGCGGTGCGTGACTCGAGCGGTTTTGAAACCCTGCTCGAAGCGCCCAACCCCGAAGATGAGGCTGGGGCAATTCGTAAACTGGTGCAGATCATTCAAGACCGCAACCCCGACGTGATCGAGAATCACAACCTGGTCGGTTTTGACCTGCCCTACCTCGAGCACCGCGCCCGAGAACTCAGTGTCAGGCTCGAGCTTGGACGCGCTCCAGCCCCGACCTTATTGCGCCGTGAAAATGTCAATGACCGTTTCAGCATCAACGGTCGAGAACTGATCGACACCCTGGATGCCGTCTGGCGGCACGATTTTGTCACCCGAGAACTCCCAAGTCACCGCCTGAAGGACGTTGCCAAGCATTACAAGCTTGCCGCCCCAGACCGCGAATACATCACAGGCTCGGAAATTGCGCTCGAGTACACCCGCAACCCCGAGCGCGTGCGGCGTTATGCGCTCGAGGATGTGCGCGAGGTGGACAGGTTGAGCCAGCGGTTGATGCCCGCCTCGTTCGCGCTGTCCAAACTTGCGCCGCGCCGCTTTGAACGCGTGGCAAGTGCGGGAACAGCCACCGGCATTCTCGAGCCGATGCTGGTTCGGGCGTATTTGCACCAAGGCTATGCCCTGCCGCGTTCGACCCGTGTTTACCTCGAGAAACCGCACGAGGGCGGCGCGGTGATGTTGTACGCCAGCGGTGTCGCAAAAAACGTGGTCAAAGCCGACATTGCCAGCCTATACCCCAGCATCATGCGGGCGTTCAAAATTGGACCCGAATGCGACGAACTCGGGGCAATGCTCGAGATTGTGGATTCACTCACCACCCAGCGCCTCGGGTTTAAGAAATTGGCGAAAGATGCCGCTCGAGAAACCCCCACTTTTGCCCACGCCGACGCCATGCAAGCCGCCATGAAATTGATTATCAACAGCGCCTACGGTTATTTGGGCGCGGGCAAGATGGCGCTTTTTGCCGACCGTCCCGCCGCCGATGCGATCACCTTGCACGGCAGGCAAATTCTCGAGCAGGTCACCGTTCAACTCAAAAAAGCGGGCATGACGCTGCTCGAGGCGGACACCGACGGCGTGTTTTTTGCGCTGCCCGAAACTTGGAATGAAGCTGGAGCTAGGGCTTTGGTTTCTCAAATCAGCGACACCCTGCCCGACGGTATCAAACTCGAGTTCGATAACTTGTACAAAACCATGCTCTCGCACGAAATCAAAAATTACGCGCTGCTGACCTTTGACGGCACCATGATTTTGCGCGGCGCGGGTTTTCGCTCGAGCCGCTTTGAACCCTTTGGCGCAAAATTCTTAGAGGATTCCGTGCGCTGCATCCTCGAGAATGACGTGATTGGCGCTCGGAATGCGTATCTCACCGTGATCGAAAAATTGCAAGCTCGAGCGTACACGGCTGCCGAGGTTGCGACCCGCACCAAACTCAGCAAGGGTGCGGAAACCTATGCCGCCAGCCGTCATAAGCTGAAGGAAGCTGCTTACGAAGCCATGCTCGAGGCGGGCAAAACCTGGCGCCGCAACGAAAAAATTCGGTTTTACCGAACTTTAAACGGCAAAAGCAAGCTCTTGCCAATCGATGAAGAAATCAGCAACCCGCTCGAGCTTGCCAAAGATTACGACGTGCCCTATTACGTCGCTCTGTTTGAACGCACCTATGTCAAACGCTTTGAGAAGGCTTTTGAACCTGAAGTTTTCGCTCAAGTCTTCCGCTCGAGCGTCCAGCACAGTTTGTTCGACCCGCCAATAACGGGTTTAAGTGTCAAATGGGTTGAAAAGGAGAAACCATGAACCGTGAAGCTCGAGATTTCCTGCGCCACACCGTCGCCACGCTCGCGTACCGTTGCAGCAAAACCTTGCGGGATGCGCCAGAGCATTTTGCGGATTTTAAAACCGAACTCACTGCAAATACGCCCGTGTTTTTGCTCTCGCACATTGCCGATTTGCTCGAGTGGGCGCTGACCATGACCCGTAGCGAACCCAAATATCCTGCAACAGTCATTGGCGATTGGCAGCTCGAGAAACACCGCTTTTACACTGCACTCAAAGCGCTCGATGATTTTCTGGCGTCCGAGGTTGTGATTGACGCGCCGCTCGAGAAAATATTTCAAGGTCCGATTGCCGATGCGCTCACGCACACGGGACAGCTTGCCATGTTGCGACGTATGGCGGGATCACCGATCAAAGGCGAAAATTATTTTAAGGCAGACATCACCACGGGAGTTGTGGGCGAAAGTCAACCAGCACCAAAGCTCGAGTTTTAAAGATCGTGGCTCGAGTTTTGCGGTGTTGAGAACGTCAATCGAATCGTCTACACTAAGCCATGACCTGGCAAGAAATACGAAATCAATACCCCAACACCTGGTTGTTGCTCGAGGCGATCAAAGCGCATTCCGAAAACGATCACCGAATTTTGGAAGATTTGTCCGTTATCTCGAGGTTTGATGATTCTGCCAGCGCCTTGGACGCTTACGCTCAACTTCACGAAATCGCGCCAATCCGTGAATTGTTGGTTTTGCACACCAGCCAAGATAAACTCGAGATCAAAGAACGATTTTGGCTTGGCATTCGAGCCGCCGCGTGAAAATCAAAATCAATTCCAACGTGTGTACAACCAAAGCTCGCGGTCTTGCGGGATTTCACGAAAGCCAGCCTTTTCGTACAGGCGAATGGCTGCAATATTTTCGGTATTCACTTGCAAACTGATACGCTCGCAAACGCCAACGGCTTGGTTTTTCAGCGTTTCCAATAACATTCGTGCAAATCCCCGACGTTGAAAGTCGGGATGTGTTGCCAAGCTCATCACTTCGAGTTTGTTGTCTCGAGGTTCGAGATGAACGGCAGCCACTGGTAGGTTTTCAAACTCAACGATTCTGAGCCAGCCTTGCTCGAGTAATGTTTGTATTTTGTCCAGTGAATAATCCATGAGCACACCCAACACGGTTTGCACACCAAATAAATCTGTGGTTTTGGATGGTTGGAATTTCGCAGGTGAACCCGCAGCAATTGAGAGTTCAAAACGCGAAAAGTATTTTGTGGTTTCAATGCTTGCATGGCTACGAATCAGTGCCTCGAGGTTTGTATTTTCAGACTTTAAATCGAAACGCAGCAATTTTGAACCAAGAGCATGATGGGTTTTGAAGTGCTTGAGTAAAATCCTGATTGTGTTTTCATCAGGCGCAAACAGTTCAGCGATGTTCAAATTGTTGCCCGATGGAAAATAGCGCAAAAACCCAAGTGCTTTTCCGGCTTCTTCGAGCCAAAACCAATCCGTCGGCGCTGGTTCTGGAAAATACTCGAGTTCGTCAGCCAGCGTAAATTCGCTGCTGCCATAAGACGCCAGCAGCAAAGGCTCAAGTGTTTCCAGATCGGCTCGAGTGATCAAATGAACGCTCATATGATTTTCCTCAATTTCAAATTCTCCCAGGCAATCCAGGCTCAACAAACACCGTCTTCTGATGGCTAAAGTACACCGCTCCCGCTCGAGCACCTTTGGGACGCCAGACGCTTTTTGCCAGCGTGTAATCGACTGGAACGTTGGTGCTGCCTTTGGCTTTGCTGAAATGCGCGGCAATGCTGGCAGCCTCGAGAATCTCACTAAATGGCACTTCACGGTTTTTGGCGCGAACGATCACATGCGAACCTGGGTAGCCTTGAACGTGCATCCAGACATCCATGCTCTTGGCAAGTTTATGGGTGAGCACATCGTTTTCTTTGTCGTTGCGTCCAACCAGCACTTCAAAACCGCCTTTGGTTTTAAAGCGCATTCCAACGGCGGGTGGTGCTTCGCGGTTGTCGTCGGCTTCGAGCAGTTTCTCGAGTTTGGATTCGGTTGCCGTCTCGAGGGTTGCCAGCAAGTCCAGAACCTCGCGCTGGGTTTGAAGCAGTGCAGGTTCGCGTTCCTCGAGTTTGGCAAAAACCTCTTCGCGGCGGCGTGCGCGAGCGTAAAGTTTGTTGGCATTCTGGGCGGCGTCCAGGGTTGGCTCGAGCGGAATCTGTACCTCGCCAGCGCCGTATAAATTGGGCAGTGTGACGCTCGAGACACCCGTCGGCACATCACGGACGAACGCCAATAACGTGTCCGCCCACTCTCGAGCCTGCCAACCCTCCAACAAGGCTTCTCTGGCGCGATTGACATCTTCCAGTTGCTTCTCGAGCAGTTTGGCGCGTTTCTCGAGCGGTTCGCGTAAGGCTTTGCGCAGGGCGATCAGGCGGTCTTCGGTGGCGCGACCTCGGGCTTGGTCGGACAAACTTTGCTCGCTCGAGAGGCTGGGGTTTTTCGTCAAGGCTCGCAGCGCAATCAAACCGCGTTCAAATTCTGTCCCCTCAAATTTGCCAGCGCGAAACTCGAGTTCTTGCGCCAAACTTGGACCCAAACCGTCCAATTGTTTCGCCCAACTCGAGATCGGTTTCCCCTCGAGTTTTTCGCGCAGTTCGGCGTCGCTGGCGATTCTGGGGTCAAGCTTTTCGTAGGGTGGCGGTGGGCTGTACTTGCCACCTGTGCGGATTTGCCTGAAGCGGTTGCGATCACCCGTGATCTCCCTCGCCGCCGCCAGAATTTTGCCTTCAAAACTGACTCCAGGCTCGAGCATCAGCATGTTGGTGTTGCGTCCGGTCAACTCGAACAAGACCCGCACGGCTGGAAGTGCCACAAAACCTGGCGCATCCGCAAACTCGAGCATCACCACACGATCCAATTTGAGTTGCGATATTTGCTCGAGCGTTCCCTTGACCCGACCTTCAAGCGCCCGTCCGAAGGCATTGACCGCACTGCCCTCGAGCTTGTCACGGTTGAGGTACAAGGCTGGTGTCGGTGGACGGTAGGCAAAAACCAAATTGAAGGGCTTGGCATTTTTGGAGATTGGCTCGAGCAGCAAGGCGGCGGTGGTTTCGTTGGGAAAAACCCAACCCAAATTGCGGGCTGGCAATAGCCCTTGCAATTCCTCGAGAATTTTAGCGATGAACAAACCTTCCATAAGAACTTCACCTCAAAGGTCAGGATCATACGACACATCAATTTCTGAGGCATCAACACAAAAGCCTATCCAATGTGAGGGATAGGCTTTTCAAATTCAAAACTGGTTGAACTGTTGATCTCGAGGATCACAACTGGCATTTGTCAATGTTGGTGTCGCGTGAAATCCAGATTATTTGCGAGTCAAAGGTGCGATAAATATGTATTTTACATCCAGTGCGTTGGCAATCACTGTGCCATCGGTTAGTTTCGCCGCCAACAGTTTTTTGACCGCGCTGACCGATTGGGCGGGCAGCAATGCCGCGTAAGCTTTGCTGATCTGCGCATCTTTACTCGCATCTTTGGTGTAAGCCGGTTGGACGTGAATCACATTCCAGTACACGGTTTTTGCGTCGTTATCGGCTTGGCTTGGTAAACCATCCAAAACATGATCGTGGTAATCCCAAGCGTTTTCGCCGTCTCCAAAGTGATCGCAATAATTGCACAGTGGGCGTGCAAGCGTCTCCTGCCAACCTGTCGGGTATTCGGTTTCGTAAATCGTGTGAATCTGTTTTGCCGAAATACCTTTTGGGGCTGCGCCGAGGTTGGCGAATTGCACCAGACGGTTGTTCAAATAGGCTGGTTGAAACATCTCATGGGCTTGATCCACGGCATCGTGTTTCATGGTTTGCCGCATGTTGAGATTCGTGCTCGAGGGACGAGAATGGACTGAGGCGACTGCCACGGCGGCAATCAAAGCTGTGCCAACGACCAACAACCAAACGGGACTTTTCATAATTCCTCCAAAGTCATGCTTGTAACGAAGCCCACGATAAAGCTCGCGTTTCAATGCTCGCATCGGGTGTTCACCCGATCTTTTCTTCAGAGCAAATGGTTTTGCATGGCGTACAAGGTTGCCGCCGCTCGAGTGTTGAGATTCAACTTCTCGTAAATGTGTTGAACATGATGTCCCACGGTTTTGTAGGTGATGCCCAGTCGTTCGGCAATCAAGCGATTGGATTCTCCTCGAGCCAGCAAGCGTAGAACCTCGACCTCTCGAGGGCTGAGACCGCCAGGTGCCTGGATTCGGGTGGGTTTGATCCCATCTTGAATAATTCCCAAAGTGGTTTCAACCACCTGGGTATCGAATAAACCATCTTTGCAGCCCTCGAGCAACGCACTTTTGATCTCGAGTGGACTTCGTTTTGCGCGGTGAGGACGATCTTGTGACATGGCTTGGCTTACGTCGCTCACTGCCAAAATCCGCGCCGATAAGTTGAGCATGGCGGCGGGCAAACCTTTATAGTACCCAGTCCCATTCAAGCGCTCGTGATGAGCGGCTGCCAAATAGACCAGTGGCTCGAGATAAACGGCATTTTTCAAAACCCGTTCGGTATGATACGGGTGCAGGTAAAGCTGCTCGCGTTCTGATTCTGACAAACGAGCTGTTTTGTTCAACAACGCGGCGGAAAGCGCCACATGACCAACATCTTGAACCAGCGCCACGCGACGTACAAGACTGGCATCCGCGCCAAGCGTTTGCGCCACACGACCTGCGAGGCTTGCCACGGCGCGAGCGTGACCGCGCAACCAGGTGGATTTTAGCGCGGTGAAATCGGACAATGCCTCAAGAACTTTGTCCACACCACCCTCATTGACCATGATCTGCGGCGCTGGCTCGAGCTTGAGGATGGCTTCGCGCACCGATGGCAAGCCCTCGAGTTCTGCCATCAAACCCACAATCACAGCATCGAATGCCTCCACCAGGGCTGGGTTAAAGCTTTGACCTGCACGTTTTTGCAGCACTGTTCGGGTTGCTTGTGTCCCAAGAAAATGCGAGAGGCTGATGAAATCTCGAGCGATTTGTACCACTTGAACGCCGATCAAAATTGCCTCGCCTCGCAAGCCAGAGGGCAGACCTGTTCCGTCCCAATGCTCAAACAATTGCCACAATCCCGTTTGCAGCTTGGCACTTAAACCGCAAGACGCCGCCAGCCGAGCGGCAACATCGCAACTCGAACGGTTCATTTCGAGTGCCGTTTCTGGGTCCACCAAAGGCAAATGCTGGGGCAATTGTTGGTTAAAATCGTCGGGCACAATCCCCATATGGTGTACGATCAGGCTTTGCATGGCAGACCGATCATTGCCCATAAACGCCGCGAAACTGCTGGCACTTGTTGTACATCCCAAAAAGTGCAGCAATGCCAGGTAAAAAATATTGTTCTGCTCGAGCAACCCAAGTTTTAGGGTTTGGGCAAATCGTAGGGCAAGCCAGCAAGCCTTAAACGCGCTGCCGATGGGTTGACCCATGCCCAAGTCGGTTGCCGCCGCCGTTGCAACCAGCAGATCGGCAAGGCGAATCGTGTGGGCAGTTGACATTTCAAAGTAGCGTATCACGCCCTTGTTCTGGCGAGACGAGCAAACATCAAGTCCCAGTCTTTATCCCTCACTCAAAAACAGCTAATTCTTCCAGCAATTCCTCGAGTTGCTCCCGTCGGCTTGTCTCACAACGTTGCGCCGTGCCAATCACCAGCAAATGCGCGAGGCTGGACATCAAACCCGACGCGCCGTATTGACTGATGGCTTGGGTTGGCACGCGCAAAATATGGCTTGCCAGTGGCAGCAGTGGCGACGCGCCGTTGTCCGTAACCAGCAAAATGCTTGCCCCTCGAGTTTTGAGGCTTGTTGCGATTTGGGTGCTTGATCTGGCGTAACGCCGCGTCGAAAAAACCAGCACGGTGTCCTCCAAGCTGGCATCGAGCAGAATTTCTGGGCTGAACATGGTGCTCGGCTCGAGCAACCTGACCTCCGTGCGGACGCTCGAGAGTAATTCTTGGGTCAAGATGGCATGACCTTTGTTGGAGCGTGATCCCAGAATCCAAACGCGTCTGGCACTGGCGAGCACCTCACAGATGCGCTCGAGCAGTTCGTCGGAGGTGCGGCTGAGTTCCTCGAGGTTTTGTTTTTCGCGTTGCCAGTACGCGGCGAACACGCCCTCGGTGGTTTCTGGCACGGATGGCGCTTGTTGTTCGCGCAGTTCGCGGCGCAGGGCGCGGCGCAAATCTGGATAGCCTTCAAAACCCAGACGCTGGGCAAAGCGCGTGATGCTCGAGGGGCTTGTCTCGAGTTGGGCGGCGAGTTCCGCGCCCGAAAGCAAAAGTGTCGCCTCGAGGTTTGATAAAAAGTGCGTGGCGATTTGGTGGTCGGACGGCGAGAAATCGGCGGTGTTGTGGTCGATGCGTTCGCGCAGGGTCATGGGTTTTCCAATCTCGAGGGTTGAGGCTTTTATTTTACGGTTTTTCGCAAAACTCGAGTTTGCAAAATAAATTTCAAAATGGTATCTTAATCTAGCAAGAAAAATTGCAAAAGGGCAAGTGCGCTTGAAGGGACAGACTGCGATTCAAACGTGCATTGCTTGCAATTGCACCATAAGGAGAACCTATGAACAAGCGTTTGGGTGCAGTGGCAGCATTGCTCGGCATTGGACTCTTGACCGTCGGCGTGACGGCTCAAAACTCCCGCTCGAGCACCCTGATTTACGGCGGAGACTGGTCTGGACTCATCACCGTTGACCCTGGTCAAAGTTACGAATTCGCGGGCAGTCTGGTCACTGACAACTTGTACGAGACGCTGGTGAAGTTTGAAGGCACGGACTTGTCCACGCTCAAAGCGGGTATTGCCACCAAATGGACGACCAAAGACGCGGGTGACTCCTGGAAGGTCACGTTCAAACTGCGCAATGAAAAATTCTCGAGCGGCAATCCTGTGACCGCCGATGACGTGGTTTACAGCTTCGACCGTGCGATTGCCCTTAAAGGACCTGGGTCATTCTTGTTCACCAGCGTCGCCAACATGAAAGTCGGCAGCACCAAAGCCATCAACTCGAGCACCGTCGAATGCACCCTGCCCAAAACCGCCAGCCCAGCGGCGTTCCTCAATTTACTGACCTTTAACATTGGCGGCATTGTGGACAGCATTGTGGTCAAAAGCCACGTGGTGGACAACGACTACGGCACGAATTGGCTCAAACGCAATTCGGCTGGCTCAGGACCATTCGTGCTCAACCGCTGGGATCAAAGCCAGCAAGTCGTGCTCGATGCCAACCCCAAATCGCGCTTGCAATCGAGTCTCAGCCGCGTGATCTTGCGCGAGATGAAAGAAGCCAACACCCAAAAAATCGCGCTCGAGACTGGCGAAATTGACATTGCCGATAATCTCACGCCGGACATGGTGAAAGCCAAAGCCACCGAGGGTAAATTCAACGTTTACAAAGCCGATTCGCTTAATCTTCAATACTTGGGCATGAACGTCGGCGATGCCAGCCCATTCAAGGATGCTCGAGTTCGTCAGGCGGTGCGTTACGCGCTTGACCAGGACGGGATCATCTCGAGTTTGGCTGGCGGCAACGGACGTAAAGTCCAGACCATCATTCCTGCGGGCTTGTTCGGTTTTAACCCAGCCACGCCGTACAATTTAAATCCAGAGAAAGCCAAAGAATTGCTGAAGGCGGCAGGCAAAGAGGGCGGCTTCGAGTTTGACATGCTGACGCCGCAAGGCGCTTGCTTGGCGGGCATTCCGTGCGCCGATCTGGCAGCCAAAATTCAGTCTGACCTTGCCAAAATTGGTTTGAAAGCCAACATCAAGCAACTCGTCGATTCCGAACTCTACCCGCTCTACCGCGCCCAAAAAGCCACGATGGTCTTGGTGGACTGGTCACCGGATTTTCCCGATCCGGACGGCAACGCCACCCCAATGAGCGACTTCGGTGCAAAAAGCCTGGCGTGGCGCAACGTTTGGAACAACCCGAGCGCGGGTGCGTTGGCGCAAAAAGCGGCACTCGAGCCGAATCCGACCAAACGTGCAGCCTTGTACAAGCAACTGACCGAACTGCAACTCGAGGATGGTCCATTTGCGATTTTGTTCCAACCGACCGTTTCGGTGACGCTCAATAAAGCCGTCAAGGGGTATGTGCGCAACGCGCAAAACCAGATTCGCTTTGAAAAAATCTCCAAGCAATAATGTTTAAGAGTCTCGAGCTGAGCTTCTACGTTCAGCTCGAGATTTTATTTCGTGCCCTCTCAATCAATTCCTCGAGCCATTTGAACGCAGTCAAAAAGTCACGCCAGTGTCAAACTGCGCCCAGTGAAATAGCGTAGACTGAAAAAGCTATTCAAATTGAGGAGGGGTGTATGCGAAAACGTATCGGCGCGGCAGTATTGGTGGGCATCGGTTTACTGGCGGTGGGGGTGGCTCAAAATTCACGCTCGAGTACGCTGGTGTATGGTCTGGATTCGAGTGATCTGATCACGCTCGATCCAGGTCAAAGTTACGAGTTCTCGGGTGGTCTGATTGCCGACAATTTGTACGAAACGTTGGTGAAGTTTGAAGGCGAGGACTTGTCGACCCTGAAGCCCAGCATCGCCACCAAGTGGAGCACCAAAGATGCAGGCGATTCTTGGAAGGTCACGTTCAAGCTTCGCAACGAGAAATTTTCATCAGGCAATCCTGTGACCGCCGACGATGTGGTTTACACTTTTGACCGTGCGATTGCGCTCAAAGGCAACGGTTCGTTCTTGTTTACCGACGTGGCAAACATCAAGGTGGGCAGCACCAAAGCCATCGACAAATCCACGGTCGAAGTCAGCCTGCCCAAAACCGCCAGTCCAGCCGCTTTCCTCAACTTGCTGACCTTTAACATTGGTGGCATTGTGGACAGCGTGGTGGTCAAATCGCACGTGGTCAACAACGATTACGGTTCGGCTTGGCACAAGAACAACTCGGCGGGT
>CAXTTL010000100.1:0-16632 GCA_964247135.1 uncultured Deinococcales bacterium
TCAGTGTACGTCAGGGTTGCGTTTTAAAAATGAATGGGTTTTGGCTTCAATTGTCCGAGCTTCAAACAAGGCTTTTGCGTTGGTCAGTAGACTGTTCATACAGATAAGCACGTGTTCTTGAGTGGGGGATTTGAAAATTTAAGGTTTTGACCAACTCGAGTTTCAAGCCAGATCAAACTTGAATAATGTGTGTGCCGGTTTGTGGGTTTCGATCAGATCGCGCAGCAAATCCAGGGTCAAGGCTTCGGGTTTTTTGTTCAACTTGACCCAGAAGACAAACGCCTCTTTGGGGTCTTCGGTCACGTCGGGCGTCAAACCCGTGCAAATTTCGATCATGCGTTCCAGACCGTATTTGGTGCCGCGCCAATGGTAGAGGGTCATGGCTTCGGCAACCAGTTCTCGCTTGCGGCGTTCGGGCATCCTCGAGTAGACCTGAATGCTGAGCCAGCCACCCAGCCACTCGAGCAATTCGGCGGGGGCGGTGCGCGGGTCAAAATAAAATTCGATGGCGTCGGTGCGCCACTCGAGTGGCTCCCAGACGGTTTCAAAAATTTTCATGAAGCGGTTCATGAAGTCCGACTCTTGAAAGATCACGGGCAGGTCCTGGGTGTACATGGCTTGATCGCTCAAGACAAACGGCGTCGGGTGCTTTGGGCGCGGTGCAATGTCGGGCGCTATCAACAAATCAAACTCGAGTTCTGGGGCTTCCTCGGAGACTGGGACCTCTTCAAAATCTTGGCTGATGCTGTCGCGGTAGGTGATTTTGAACGGACCAATTTGCAACAGCACGCCCTTGATGAGCGGGTACGGTTGATTGGCGACCAGTTTGTAACCCGCCACGAATGTCCCGTACTGACTGCCGAGGTCTGTGATGAGCACCGCCTGTTCGGTGACGTTCAATTCGGCGTGGCGCTTGGACACCAGCGGCAGGTTTAAGGGCAAATCGTTTTCAGGGGTGCGCCCAATGGTCAGCACCCCTGGTTGCAGTGTCAACGTGTTGACCACGCTGCCTTGCAGTTGAACCACCAATTGTCCAGTGCTGGTCATGCCTCTCCCGTTCCCCTCGAGCTGAAGTTGCTGTGGTTCATGTCCGACGAGATTATTTTACGATACCGCTCGAGATTCTATCCTCATTTTCCTTATGGGATGGTTTGGCTGTGGCAGCGGGCGGTGGCGACACCCTACTCAAAAGCAATCAGTATTTTGATTTTCTTTGATTGACTTTTAGCTTCAAATTCAGTAACCTTGGCAAACTCTAGACATCTTCAACCCGTTTTGAAAGGACTCGCAATGCTCGAGCAACGGCTTCGTACCATTCAAGAACACCTGTTTGCCCGTGGTGTTTTGAACATTGACGAGCTGGTCGAAATCACGCGCTCCTCGCCCGCCACGGTGCGCCGCGACCTGAGCAAACTCGAGCAAGGCGGTGTGATTGAGCGAACCCACGGTGGCGCTCGGCTGGCAGAGTCGAGCAACCATGAAGTCGCCTTCGGCTTGCGCGAGGGTGAAAATTTCGAGGTCAAACGCGCCATCGGTCGCGCCGCCCACGCCCTGTTAAAACCTGGCAGTACCGTTTTAATGGATTCTGGCACCACCGTTTTACAGCTCGCCAAAGCCGTCCGTCTCGAGCCGATGCCGCTGACCGTGATCACCAACGGGCTGGCGTTGGCGCAAGAACTGGTCAGCGTGCCAGAAGTGAATGTGATCTTGCTGGGCGGTACATTGCGTGCCGACAACCTCTCGAGCGTCGGACCGTACACCGAAAAACTGCTCTCCGAATTCTGGTGCGATCAACTGTTTTTGGGCGCGACCGCCATCGGTCTGGACGAAAACCTGACGACCCTCGACGCGAATGAGGCAAGCATCAACCGCAAAATGCTGGAACGCACCAAGCAAAGTATTTTGCTGCTCGACTCGAGTAAATTTGGTCACAGCGCACCGTACCGTGTCACCAACCTGCTGGGCATTTCGCAGATCATCACCGATTCAAAACTGAACACGGCATGGTCGAACCGTTTGGAAACCCTGGGTGTTCATTTCAAAACCGTTCGTTAACTCGAGTGTCGATTCATCAGGAGGCGCACCATGACCGCTTCAACCGCTGCAAACAAACTCGAGAAACGCCGCAGCAAAGGCTCGAGCCTTCGCCGCGAGGAGGCACTGTGGGGTTTGGCACTGATTCTGCCGAGCACCTTGGGCATTGTGATTTTTGCCATTTTACCAATTCTGGGCAGTTTTGGGATTTCGTTTACCGACTGGGGCGGCTTGAGCCTGCCCAACTGGACGGGTCTGGAGAATTACAAACAGGCGCTCGGCGATTCCAAAGCCATCGAATCGATTGAACGCACCCTGATTTTTACCGTGATTTCCGTGCCCCTGGGTTTGGTGGTGGCGGTTGTGCTGGCGGCACTGATTCAAAATTTAAAGCTCGAGAAAGTCAAAACCTTTTTTCGCACGCTGTATTACCTGCCGATGGTCACAATTGGCGTGGCGACCGCGCTCTTGTTTAAAGTCTTGTTCACCGCCCAGGGACCAATCAATCTGCCACTCAATTTGTTCGGCATTCAGGGACCCGCCTGGCTCGACTCGCCAGATACGGTATTGACCGCCATCGCCATTTACAGCGTTTGGCAGGGCGCAGGCTCGAGCATCATTTTGTTCTTGGCGGCGCTCGCCAACGTGCCCAAAGAACTCTACGAGGCGGCGCAGATCGACGGCGCTCAACCGTTTCGGCTGTTCTGGCACATCACCCTGCCCATGATTAGCCCCACGATTTTTCTGGTACTGATTTTATCTTTGATCGGCAGCCTGCAAGTCTTTGAGGCGGTGCTGGTCATGACCAAAGGCGGTCCTGGCGACTCGAGTATGACAATTGCGATGTACATCTACAAGACCGGTTTTAATTACTTCAAAATGGGTTATGCCACCGCGCTGGCATGGTTGCTTTCCCTGGCGCTGGTGGTCTTGATCGTCTTGCAGTGGCGCTTGCAAAAATCCTGGGTGCATTATGAATAATTCTGTCCAGGACAAGAATATCCTCCCTCGAGCAAGGCGCGAACGTTGGAGCATTGTTATCGTTTTAGCGCTGGGCAGCATTTTGATTTTTGTGCCGTTTTACTGGATGGTGACGATGTCATTCAAAACCCCAGACGAGGCATATCGCTGGCCACCGACCTTGCTGCCCGAAACCTGGACGCTCGAGAATTTTAAAGGTTTGTTCAATACCATTCCGTTTTTAAGAATGTTCTGGAATTCATTCTGGACTTCATTTTTGATTGCCTCACTGAACATTTTGACGGGTGCCCCTGCGGCGTATGCCTTCGCACGACTGCGCTTTCCAGGCAAGGGCACGTGGTTTGGGGCACATCTGCTGTCCATGATCGTGCCCTGGCAAATCACCATCATTCCGGTATTCTTGCTGATCCGGTTTTTCGGTTGGTACGACAGCTATATGGCACTAATCGTGCCGAGCATCGCCAACGGCTTTAGCGTTTTCATGCTGTATCAATTTTTCAGAAGCCTGCCCAAATCGCTCGAGGAAAGTGTACTGATTGACGGCGGCAGTTGGTTCACGGCGCTGCGCCACATTGCCCTGCCCACCTCGAGCGGGGCGCTTGCGGCGGCATGGCTGCTGGCATTCCTGGGCAACTGGCAATCGTTTTTGTGGCCACTGATTGTGCTGCAATCCGAAGAAAAAATGGTGCTGCCGGTTGGCTTGCTCTACCTGCAAAATCAGTTCTCGGTCAATGTTCCAGTCCTCATGGCGGGCGCAACCCTGTCGGTGCTGCCCACGATTGTTGCCTATATTTTCTTGCAACGTTATTTAACCGATGCCGCCATCACCAGCGGCGTGAAAGGCTAAACCATCTTCCAAGCTCGAGCCGCAAAACCTCGAGCCGCAAGCCCAGGAGGTCGTATGAAAAAAGTGTTCGTACTCTCGCTCGCGCTAGCTGGTGCCGCCGTGGTGGCTGCCGCCATCGCCCAGAATTCGGCTGTGACCATTCAGTACGCCACCTGGGACGAATCGCGCCGTCCGGTGGACGAAAAAGTGATCAAAGCCTTTGAAGCCTCGCACCCGAACATCAAGGTCAAATACAACATCGTGCCCTGGGATGCCTACTGGCAAAAAGCCGCCGCCATGACGGCTGGCGGGGTGACCTTTGACGTGATGTGGATGGATTTGAACAACCTGCCATTTTACGTCTCACAGGGGGCGCTCGAGCCGCTGGACATGACGGCTGCCGAAAAGAAGGTGATTCCCGCCGCAATGCTCGCCCCGTACCAAACCAGTTCGGGCAAGGTTTACGGTTTTCCACTCGGACCCCAGGCGGTCAGCGTCTACGTCAACCGCGATCTGTTTAAAAAACGTGGCGTACCCGTGCCGACCAAAAGCTGGACCTGGGATCAATTGGTTGCCGCCGCACAAAAACTAACCTATATGGACGGCAACAAAAAAATCTGGGGCATCAACGGGCAAGATTTGCAGATTGACCTCGAGTACGGCATGAGTTTCTTTTACACCTTCGGCGGTACAAATATCATCAAAAAAACCGCCACGGGTTATGTTTCCAACCTCGACTCGAGCTTTAAAAGCACCGCCCAAAAACTCTATGACCTGATTTTCAAATACCATGTTGCGCCGTCCTCCAAAGAGGTCACGCAGGCTGGATACCAGATTTTCCTGGCTGGACAAATGGGCATTTACATCGAAGGCACCTGGATGACGGGCGTGCTCAACGGCAATCCCAAATTGAACTGGAGTTACGCCCCGTTCCCAACCCTGAAGGCGGGCGATAAACCAAGAGCCAGCAGCAGCGCCCACGCCCTGGTGATTCCCAAAGGCGCAAAAGAAAAAACCGCCGCGCTCGAGTTTGCCCGTTACGTGACGACCAATGTTGAAGCCCAACAATTGATTTCCAACAATGGCTTGCTCGCCACCAATGCCGACGCCTTTAAGAGCCAGTACAGCAAATCCTTACCTGGTCGCAACAGTGAGGTCATCCTCGAGCAACTCAAAACCGGCGTGATCATCAATTCTGACGTTCGATTGGTCAGCAATTTGCCCGAGGTTTTGGGCGCCATGAACACCGCCTTTAACCTGGCTTGGACGGGCAACGGCAAGCTCGAGGATGCCATCAAAAAAGCCAGCACCGACATGGATGTGCTCTTGAAGCAAGCCAAGGTGCTCGAGTTTAAATAATTTTTTTGAAGATTGATGATTGCCGTGATTTGTTGATATTCCAAGCTTGAACTCTCACTCAAGCCATTTCCAAATTCGTAGGGTGCGCCTCTTGACCCTTACAACAGCACCTAGCGGGCTTGGGTCGCCGTGCGCACCGTCTGGAAAGTGCTCTTGGTGCGCATGGCGCACCCCACACCTCATGTTCTGGAGCTTCAATGATTGCTGTAATTTGTTTACATCCTGCCATTGACCGCACCCTCGAGTTGAATACTGCGCTCGAGGTGGGTGGTTTAAACCGTGCGGCTCGGGTGTTTGAACGCCCTGGCGGCAAGGGTGTGAATGTGGCGTCGGTGCTGACCAGTTTGGGCGCCGAGGCTTGCGTGATTTTGCCCGTGGCTGGCAGCAACGGCATGAAGCTCGAGCAATTGCTTCAAAAACAAAACATTTCGAGTTCGGTAATTTCTGTGCCTGGTGAAACCCGAGAGTGCCAGGCGATTTTGGACGGTTCCCAAACGACAGAAATCAACGAGTCTGGTCCAAGCCTCGCGCCGGATGACCTTCTCGAACTCGAGGCGTTGATTCCAAGTTCGGCACGTTTTGTGGTGCTTTCGGGCAGTTTGCCGCCAGGTTTGGATGTGCTCGAGTTTGGGGCATTTGTCAAGCGTTTGAGTGTTCGTTACGGGCTTGTGGTGGACACCTCGGGAGTAGCATTAAAAGTCGCACTCGAAAATGGAGCTGATTTGATCAAACCCAACCAAAGCGAACTCGAGCAATTGGCTTTGACACCCAAGCAACTTTTTCAGAAGTTTGGCACTCGGGTGCTCCATTCCAAAGGCGCGAATGGACTCGAGTATGTTGGTCCTGAAGGCGGTTTTTCTCAAACCTCGAGCCAGATTGAAGTCATAAGTTCTGTTGGTGCGGGCGATGCCACGTTGGCAGGATTTTTGTTCGGTCTGGCGCGAGGACGATCAATTCAAGAATCGTTACGTTTTGCCAATGCTTGCGGTGCTGCCGCCTGTCTCGAGCCTGTTGCGGGCGTGGTCAACCCCCTGAACATCGAGAACTCACTTGGGGTTGTTCATGCCTGAATGGATTTTGGGACTCGATGGCGGCGGCACCAAGACTGTTCTCGCCGTCGCCAACCGCAATGGCATGGTGCATCAGGTCATTGCGGGTGCAGGCATCAATCCGTTTGACAATCCTGCATGGCAAAGCGAACTGAGCCGAATCCTGAACCAGGTTTCGGTGACGCCAGATCAACTTGCCTTCTCGAGCTTTGGAATGCCAGGTTACGGCGAATCGGAATCGATTTCCGCAGCGCAACTGGCGGCGGCTCGAGGTTGGGCGGGTGAACGCTCTGCGGTGCAAAACGATGTCGCGGTGGCGTTCACCGGTGCGCTGGCGGGGCAAGCGGGTGTGCTGGTTTTGGCGGGAACAGGTTCGATGGCGTGGGCTGAAAATGCCGACCGCGTGATTCGGGTCGGCGGTTGGGGCGAGGGCTTTGGCGACGAGGGCAGTGCGCATTGGATTGGACTGCAAGCCTTGCAAAAACTGAGTTGGACAATAGATGGACGGCTTTTTGATGCGGAATTTCGACGGGCGTTGCTCGAGCACATCGGCATCAAGGACAGCGAATTGATTTCTTGGTTTTACGCGCTCAGTCATCCACGACCAAAAATTGCAGCGCTGGCAAAAGCCGTGGACAAGCTGGCGGGTTTGGGCAACTTGACGGCAAAACACATTTTGCTCGAGGCGGCGCAACACCTCACCCAACTGGGATTCGCGGCGCATAAACAACTTAAACTCGAGCAAACCAGTTTCAGTTTCGCCGGCAGCGTTTTTAAAAGCCTGACGGTGCGCGAAACCGTGAAGCACAAGCTCTCAAGCCACGGAATTTGGCTCGAGCCTCGTGGCAGTCCGTTGGCGGGAGCGCTGCTCTGCGCGGCAAAACACGCGGATTGGGACATAAATCAAAGCTGGCTCGAACAAATCAACCAAAACCTTGGAAGGAAAACACCATGAACGCCACCGAACAAACCATCCTCGAGCAATTTTCCTACTGGCAACAAGCCTTGACGCTTGACCTGAGCGCCGCACAACTCGAGCCTGGACCCGTTGCCGTGATCGGTTGCGGCACGTCGTATTATTTGGCGCAGAGCATCGCGGCGGCACTGAACCAAACTCCCAATCACGGCGCGATTGCCGTGCCGTCCGGCGAATGGCATTTGCGCCGCCGAAGCTATATTCCTGACACCAAAGTCCAAGTTCTGGCACTCTCGAGGAGCGGCAGCACCACCGAAACCGTTGCCGCCGCCAAAGCCAGCCTGGATGCTGGTGAGCGCGTGATCGGCATCACCTGCGAACTGAACAGTAACTTAGCCAGAGTCAGCTCGCAGTGCGTTTACGCGCCCACGCATCCGCTCGAGGATATCGTCATGACCACCAGCGCCAGTTTGATGCTGTTGATTGGGCTGGCACTGGCGGGACAAAAAATCTCGAGCGGACAAATTCAAGAGGCGCAAAAGTTACTCGAGCAGCACAAAAATCAATTTGATGCCTTGATTCAAAACCGCTCACATTTTGTTTACTTGGGCGGCGGCGCATTGTACGGCATTGCCAGTGAAGGCGCACTGAAATTGATGGAAATGAGCCTCTCGTTTTCCCAGGCGTACCATCCGCTCGAGTACCGCCACGGTCCAATTTCCTTGATCGATGAACGCTCGGTGGTCGTGATGCTGTACAGCCCAGAGACGCTCGAGCAGGAAACAAAACTGGTGTCTGAGCTGCGCGAAAAAGGTGCAAAAGTTATCGGTGTTGGCGGGGCTGGGGATTTGAGTCTTGAGTTATTGGAAACCTCGAGCCTGCGCGGTTTGATTGCCCTGCCAAGCTTGCAATGGTTGGGTGAACGCGTCGCGCAGTCCAAAGGCTTGAACACCCGCGAACCGCGCCATTTGACCAAAGTGGTGGTGCTGACATGAACTCTCGAGAACCCATCAAACTGGCGGTGGTCGGCGCGGGTTCTCGAGGCGCAATTTATGCACATTATGCCCTCGAGTACCCAGATCAGCTCGAGATTGTTGGGGTTGCCGAACCCAGGGATTTTTACCGCAATCAAGTGGTTAATCAGCACAACATCCAGCCCGAAAATGTCACCAGCGATTGGCACGATTGGCTGACGCGACCAAAGTTTGCCGATGGCATCATCATCACCACACCCGACGCCCTTCATGCCAAACCTGCGATTGCTTTTGCCAAACACGGTTATCATTTGCTGCTCGAGAAACCGATGAGTCCAAATGAAACCGATTGTCGTGCCATTGTCGCCGCCGTGCGCGAGGCGGGCGTGATGCTGGCGGTCTGCCACGTCATGCGGTACACGCCGTACACCAAATTGCTCAAGAAAATTCTGGACTCGGGGCAAATCGGCAACATCATTTCGGTGCAACACCTCGAGCCTGTCGGGTTCTGGCATCAGGCGCACTCGTTCGTGCGCGGCAACTGGCACAACGAGGCACGCTCGAGTTCGATGCTGTTGCAAAAATCGTGTCACGACCTGGACTGGCTGAGTTACATCGTCGGGAAGCCCTGCGTTGCCGTCTCGAGCTTTGGCAGTTTGAGTCATTTTAAAAAAGAATTTCGTCCCGTTGGCGCGGCTGATCGCTGCCTGGATTGCGGCGTCGCCAATGAATGTGCCTACGATGCAAAACGCTTTTACTTTGACAATTTGGCGGAAGGCAACACCGACTGGCCACTGAACGTCATCACCACCGACATCAGCGAGGCAGGGATTCTGGCGGCGCTGCGAACTGGGGATTACGGGCGTTGCGTTTACGGCGGTCTGGACAACGATGTGGTCGATCATCAGGTCGTCAACCTCGAGTTTGAGGGTGGGGTGACGGCAAGTTTCACGATGACCGCCTTCACCAAACCGCGCGACCGCGAAACCAGAATTTTTGGTACAAAAGCCGAATTGTACGGAAATGGAAATATTCTGGAAATATACAATTTTTTAACTCGAGAAACCACCACCATCAATACCGAACTCGAGTCCGATGGTTCGATTTTATCTGGGCATGGCGGCGGCGATGAAAACGTCATGCGGGCATTTATCCAAGCCCTTTCGGAGAATAACCCTGAGCATATTTTATCGGGCGCAACCCAAACTTTGGAAAGTCATCTGATGGTTTTTGCCGCCGAAAAAGCCCGCAAAGAAAACCGTGTCATGAGCGTCGACCACGACAATTCCAAGCTTTTTGAAAACGAATCCAGATGAGGTCAATGCTGAAATCGGGGCAGGACATGTCAGGCTTGTCACCACCGCAAGCTCGAGTTTAAAGATTTATTCGTCCTCAATCCGGACGTGTCAAGCACAGACTTGATGCGTGGGAGGTAGTCATGTTCAATTGCTTTTCTTCACTCTTAATACTCAGCTTTGCCCTAGGGTCATGCTCGAGCCTGCCTATGGTCGTTGACTCGCCGCTCGAGCTTCAAACCAACAAAACCAATACCGTCAAATATACCGCCAGCAACAAGGATTTCCCCAACCCCGAACGCGGGTTTTACGCCGACTCGGAGTATTACCAAGCTTCACCGGCAACGCTGACAACCGCCCAATTAAAAGCCCTGATCCTCGAGAAAGCCAGCGCGGGTTATGCGGTCAGTTTGTTGCACCGCAGTTACTTTCTGCCCGAACTCATCGACACCCCAAAGCTTCCCAGCTCGTTTCTCAACACCGTGCGCCAAGACTTGCAGGCGGCTCGAGCCGCAGGGCTGAAAGTGATTTTGCGTTTTGCCTACCGCACCATTGCGCTCGAGGATTGCAATGGCTTGCCACCCGCCGAACAACCTGCCTGCATCGCCAAAGCCAAAGCCGAGCACGACCCAACCAAACAAACCATCCTCAACCACCTCGAGAATTTGCGCGGTGTGCTCTCGAGCTTTGAAGACGTGATCGCTTACGTTGATGCGGGTTTGCTCGGCACCTACGGCGAGTGGGCGTATGCCACCGACCAAGGCGTGGGTTCGTTGCTCTCAGGATTTGCAAACAGCCTCGCGCCAGACCCACAATACGGTTATTCAGACGGTAACGTGCCAAACGCCAACACCAAAGAAATTATTGCCAAGTATCTGGACGTATTGCCCGAAACCCGAGCCATCGCCATTCGCACCCCAGAACAACGCGTGATGCTGCTCGAGGATTCGTTTGATCCTCGGGTTTGGAATCCCAAAAAGACCACGATTACAGATGAGACTGCTTTTGAAGATTCGGCATTGGCACGACTTGGGGCGCACAACGATTGCTTCCTCGCCTCGAGCGACGATTTTGGGACGTACTATTACGCCAATTATCCTGGCGTGGACCTTGCGACGCAAATTCAAAAAGAAAAAGACTACCTCAGCGCCAACAACTTGTTCGTCCCGATGGGCGGTGAAACCTGCGCTGTGAATGCCGATGTCTCGAGTGCAGGTTATCCCGCTTACGCCAAAGCCGAACTGCGCAAAATGCGTTGGAGCACCTTAAACACCGATTACAACCAAGATGTCCTGACGGCAATGGGCGCAACGTTGACCGACGCCAAGAAAAACTTGGGTTACCGTTTTGTGCTGCAAAGCTCAAGCGTGCCAAGCAAAGCCGTGCGCAATGAAAACATCAACATCAAGTTCACCGTCAAAAACGAAGGCTACGCCAGCCCGTTCAACCCGCGCAAGCTCGAGGTGGTGTTTGTCAAAACGGGCAGCGCCCCAATTCGCCGTGAGGTCAAAATAGACCGTGAACACAACACCGACCCACGTTTTTGGAAACCGCTCGAGCACAAGGTTGTCAGCCTGAGTGTCAAAGCCCCGAGTGATGCTGGAACGTATTCGGTGTATGTAAATTTACCCGATCCTCTGTTGCCAAACGATGCGCGTTACAGCATCCGTTTTGCCAACGCTGGTTTGTGGGATGAAAGCAAAATCACCGCGATTCAAGCCAGCGCTGCATTCAACACATTGAATCAAAGCATTCAAATTCCTTAAACCTTCACTCGAGTTCGCCCGACCACAACCGCCGCATTTCCGCGCTGGTTTCCAGCAGTTCCTCGAGCCTGCCAACCCCCGTAATACAACCGTTCTCGAGCACAATGATGTTGTCGGCGCGTTTTAAGGCGGGCTTTCGATGCGAGACAACCAAACAGGTGGTCTCGCTCGAGTGTTCAAACACCCGATCCCAAAGTTGCGCTTCGGTGTTGACATCCAGGGCGCTCGAGAGGTCGTCGAAGACCAGCAATTCTGGTTCGCGCACGAACATTCTGGCGGCAGCCGTCCTCGAGACTTGACCGCCCGAAAGCTTGACGCCCTTGCTGCCGATTTTGGTTTCAAAACCGTCTTCAAAGCCCAGCAAGTCTTGCTCGAGCACCGCGTTTTTGACGGCTTGCTCGAGTTTTTTGGGGTCGGCTGGAAGTCCAAGCAAAATGTTTTCGCGCAATGTGCCGCTAAACAGCACTGGCACTTGCGAGGTGTAGGCGACCCGAGGCGGAATCAAATCTTGCGCTGTTGCTGGTTCTCCATTCCAGAGCACCGTTCCAGCTTGAGGCTCGAGCAAGCCCAGCATGGCGCGAAGGAGCGTGGTTTTGCCCGAACCAATGCGTCCAGTGATGACCGTAAAACTGCCGCGCTCGAGGGTCAAGTTGATGTTCTTGATGCCTCGAGCGCTGGTTTCAAACGTATAACCCAAATCGCGGATTTCGAGGCGTTGCAAGATGTCAGCTTCGGTTTTGACGCTAGGCTCGAGGTTTGGAGTTTTTCCTGAAAGCGCAATTGGATGTGGTTCGATCAGTTTCTTCTGGTTTGCACCTTGCAGCAATTCGATCATGCGTTTGATGCTGACCCCCGTTTGACGCATGGTGCTCATAAACATTCCAAAAAATTCAGTGGTGTGCGCTACCCGCTCGAGGTAACTGGCAAAGACCGCAAAATCGCCGATGGTAAAGGTTTTCTCGCGCATTCCCGAGGCTGCCAAGAGCAAAATAAAGCCCGTGCCAAATTGCACCACATTGCCGTAAATCGCATTTAAAACTTGGGTTTGAACACTGTCGCGCAACAGCGCCGCACGGCGGGCGTCGCCAAGGCGTTTGAAATGCGCCATCACCCGAGCTTCCGCACCCGCAACTTGAATGCCCTGCACCGCGCCGAACATTTCACCCAGGGCGCCCGTGACTTTGGCGGTGCTTTCACGGCTTTGCTCGCGCAGTTTCTCGAGTTTGCTGCCATACAGGTACGTCAGACTCATGACGATGGCGAGCGGCACAAACACCAGCAGGGTGATGCGGGCGTTGATCGAAAATAAAATTGCCAAGGCAACCACCAAAAACACCACTCGAGAGCTGATATCGAGCGTCCAGTCGCTGGTCTCCTCGACCATGAATGGATCATCGCGCATTGTACTGATGGCTTCGCCCACGCTGACGGGCAGCGCACGTGCGCCTGGACGCTCGAGGATGTGCGCCAGAAGGTTGCGGCGCAAAAGAGCACTGATGCGAAAGCGCCAGGGAATGTCGGCTGCCATGCCGCCCACAATCGATAAAGCTCGAGCCAGCGCGACCACCAGCACCAGGGCAATGATGGACGTGAGGTTCAACTCGAGCGGACGTTTCTCGAGGGTGTCAAAAAAGAGTTTGGCGATCAAACCCTCGAGAAGCGGAATGATGAACACCAGCCCCCACATCAGGGTATTCAGGGCGTACAACGCGCCCTGTTGCCAGATCATGCTTTTCACGACATGCCAGGTGCTCATGGGCTTGCCGCTCATACCAGCACCTCCTCCAAACCCGTGCGCCTGAGTTGCGCGAACCTCGAGTTTGGATCGTGCCCAAGGATTTTGGTGCTGCCATGCTCGAGGATTTTTCCATCCTCGAGAATCAAGATTTCGTCGGAACGCAAAATGGTTTGCAAACGGTGCGCGATGATGATGGCGCTGCGACCCAACAACAGTTTGTTAACCGCCCGCTCGAGCAGCGCTTCGGTGGCGGGGTCGAGGCGGCTGCTGGCTTCGTCGAGGATGATGACGCTGGGGTTGCGCAAGAAAACCCGTGTGAACGCCAGCAATTGTGCCTCGCCAGCGCTGAGGTTGGCGCTCGAGAGTTCGGTGTCGAGTTGTTTGGGCAAGCTGCGCACCCAATCGTGCAAGCCCAGTTCCTCGAGCGCAGCCCAAATTCGGGCGTCGCTTACGGTTGGATCGAAGAAGCTTAAATTCTCGCGGATGCTGGCTTGAAACAGTTCAACATTTTGTGTGACCAGCGTGACGCGACTGCGCACCTCCTCGAGTTTGGCACTGGTGAGCGGGATGCCGTTCAAGCGAATCTCGCCGTGTTGCGGATCGTAAAATCGCATCAACAATCTTGCCAGCGTGGTTTTGCCGCTGCCCGTGCGCCCCAACAAGCCAAGCACTTTTCCAGGCGCAAGCTTGAACGAAATATTCTCGAGCACTTTTTCAGGGTTGGTATCTTCAAGCCCTGGCTCAGGTTTGACCTCATCCTCGTAGCCAAAATGCACCCCACGAAACTCCACCTCGAGCGCCCGTTCAGACCAGTTCGCGCCAGGTCCGTCAAGCAATTTGGATTTGGTCGCCAGCAGTTCAGTCACCCTCGAGATGCCCGCGTCGGCGCGTTGCAATTCTTGGAGTTGATTGCGAATTTGATCGAGCGGCTCGGCGAGCAATCTGGTGTACTGGTAAATCAAATAGACCGTGCCGAGCGAAATGACCTTGTGCTGATAGAGCGGCGCGGCAACCCCGAATGCCAGCGCCGTACCGAGCGCCATCAAAACCTCGAAGACCACCCACATGCTGCCGCCGAGCATACTGCTGCGCCAGACCACCGGATACCAGGTTTTCAGGCGTTCAACAAAACTGCGCATCACATATGGCGTCGCACCAGAAGAGCGAATGTCTTCAGTGCCCGAAAGTTGCTCGCCGATAAAACCAAAGAAAATTGCGTTTTGCTCGCGTACCGCCTTCCAGTACGGCGTGCCAAGGTTGCGAACTCGAGCCAAAACCAGCATTGCCAGAATCGAAAAGACCGTGAGACTGATGCCGATGCGCCAATCCTCGAGATACATCACGACCAACACGCCCAAGAGCAGCAAAATGTTGCCGCCAAGGTGAATGCTTAAATTGGAGAAAAACGCGGCAAGCGTGCTGACATCGCCGTCCACACGTTCGATCAACTCGCCAGGGGTTCGGGCTTTGTGAAATGAAAGATCAAGTTTGAGGCAATGCTCTGCCAAATTTGCCCGAAGTGCGTTGGTTGCCGTCCAACCAACTCGAGTGCTGAAATAGGTCGCGCCGACGTTCAAAACCTGCTGAAAAAAAGACGCGCCGATGAATACGGCGGCGGCTTGAATCAGTTCGGATTGTGCGCCGCCCTTTTGCGCGGTGTCCATAAAAAACCTGACGATTTGCGGATTCAAAAGCTGTAAACCCACACTGAAAAGCAAACACACCGCCATCAAGACCACGCTGGCACGCTGCGGTTTCAAGTATTCCTCGAGCAGCCCAAAATACTGGCGCACCGGAATTTGAACTTTGGGGGGTTTGACGACGGCGCTCATGAGCCTCGAGTGTACCGTTTGAACTGACGCTCGAGAATGGCATGATGGCTTACTCGGGCTTAAATCAGGATAAGCTTTGTCATGCAAAACCTGGCTCGAGTTGTTGGTTTATTGATGCTGTTGTGGGTTCTCGAGCCTGTTGGGTTGCCAACCAAGGCTCAAACCACAAACCTCTTGACCGCGCCACCGATGGGTTGGAATTCTTGGAATGCGTTAGGTTGCAACATCGACGAGAATAAAATTTTGGCTCAAGCAAAAGCGATGGTCACGTCAAATATGCTCGAGGTGGGCTACAAGTTTGTGGTGATGGACGATTGCTGGTCGTTGAAGTCTCGAGACGCGAATGGCAATTTGGAGGCTGACCCGCAAAAATTTCCGCATGGCATTAAAGCCCTGAGTGACGCGATTCACGCCTTGGGTTTGAAGTTTGGCATGTACTCGGATCGCGGTGCAAAAACCTGTGGCGGCTTTCCTGGTTCGCAAGGCTTCGAGTTGCAAGACGCCAAACAATTCGCGGCTTGGGGCGTGGATTACCTGAAATACGACAATTGCAACGCCGTGCTGGACGAAAAAAACCAGTATCAAACCATGCAAGCCGCCCTCAAATCCGTGCCTCGAGAGATTGTGTTGAGCGTTTGCTCGTGGTGGTTTAGACCGTTTATTCCTGGCATTGGCGACCTTTGGCGCACGACCTGGGACATCCGTGACGCTTGGGATTCCAAAGCCTTGTCCTCGAGCATCGATGACCAAAGTGTCATGAGCATTAGCGATACCAACAACCTTTACGCCAGTTACGCCAATCTCGGGCATTACAACGACCCCGACATGCTGATGGTCGGCAATTACGGGCGCGGCGGCTTGGGTGGTCCTGGCATGAACGACCTCGAGTACCGTTCGCATTTTGGCTTGTGGGCAATCATGAGCGCTCCGCTGATCGCGGGCAATCAACTCTCGAGCATGAACGCCCCGACGCTCGAGACGCTGACCAATTCGGAAGTGATTGCGGTCAATCAAGACCCCGCCGACACGCCAGCGCACACCCAAGGCGTTCGGGTGCGACGCAATGGCAATGCTGAGGTTTGGGCAAAATCGCTCTCGAGCGGAGGCGTTGCGGTGCTCCTGTTAAACCGAGGCGAGCAAACGTCCGATCTTCGCGCCAACTGGTCTGACCTGGGGTTGCTCGAGGGCGGCGCGAGTGTGCGCGACTTGTGGCAGCATCAAGACCTGGGCATGTTCGATGCCAGTTTTACGGCTCGAGCTGTTCCTGCGCACGGTTCGGTAATGCTGGTGGTGCGCGGCAAAAAACCCGAGCCAGAAGTGCTCAAAACCATCAGTCTCGAGGCGGAATCAAAGGTCAACACGCTGCTCGAGCCTGCCAGTGTTCAAGATTGCAAAACTTGTTCGGGAGGAGCGTATGTCACCAACATTCGCGGCGAGGGTTCGTTAACATTCAACAACGTTTTTGTCTCGCGCACGGGTTCACTGCCAGTCACCATCTATTTCACCAATCCATCCGAGCAAAAACTCTTAAAGATCACGACCAGCGCTGGGGCAAACATTGTGGTGCGGGTTCACTCGAGCGGCGACGGCGACAAGGTGGAAAGCTTGCGTCTAAACCTGGAACTCGAGCGTGGCGAAAACACGATCACGTTTTCCTTGCCTGGAGCGAAAGCGCCCAGCATTGACCGAATCGGTTATCAAACGGGTTCAAAATGAATTTGAAGACTCGAGCTTCTTGGTTTGGTAGGGTGCGCCTCGCGCACCGTGCACTCCAACTGTATTTTCCTTGCCAAACACAAAAATCTGCCGTTGTACTTGCTTCCCTCATCCCCGACCCTTCTCCCAACTTCAGGAGAAGGGAG
>CAXTTL010000101.1:0-16551 GCA_964247135.1 uncultured Deinococcales bacterium
GATTGAAGTTTGGCTTTTGACAAGTCCGTAAACAAAGCCATTTCGCGTTCCGCTTTAGGTCTTGTGACCCCTCAGTTGCGTATCCAAACCGTCTCGAGATTCCATCGGCAGCGTCCTGCCCCAAGAATCCCAACGCCTGGGATTGCGCCAGAACCCCCTTTCCAGATCTTTTCGCCTGGGCATTGCGGCTCAAGCTCGGATTGATGCTAAGGGTGGACCGGTCACAACTTGGTCATAAGTTTGCCAACGGCAATCAATACTATCGTACCAGACAGTATTGATTGTCAGAAATTAGAACGGAAAAACCCTTTTCAGACGCTTGGTTGTGGCGTCAGAAAACCGTCCATCGTTTCGGGAAGCAGTTCGCCAACCTCGAGCAACCTCGAGTAGCCTTCGGCGTAAACCGAGCGTGCCCGTTTGAGATGACCGGCGCGTTCCAGGCAAGCCAGCGTCAAACGCAAGATTTTTGCATTGTAAGGCTCCATCTCGAGCAGGATTAAGCCCAATCGGGCTGCCTCGTTCGGGTTTGACTCGAACAGCGATTCGACGCTGGTCTGCAAACCGGTGGTCAGGGCGTTGCGCACCCCAAGCAACCAATTGTCTTCCAGGCTGCCCTGATACACCCCGCGCCAGAGTGATGAATCGCCAGTTTGCAAAAAGTCTTCGGCATCGCTCGAGATGGCTCCCAGGGCGTATCCACCTGCAGTGCTGACCAGGCTATCAACACCCAAGACAGAACGGTTGAGGTACACCAGTTGCTTGAGGGCTTTTTTCGCCTCCAATTCGGGCATGTTCGGATACAGCGCGACGACGAGTTCGCGGGTATTTGCCTCGGATCGACCAGAGATTCGCGTCTCGAGCAGGTAACTGAGAATCTCGAGGCGCTTGTGGGCGCGTGTGATGACGGGTTGATCGTTGCGAAACAGACGAATCGCGCCGAGCACCTCGATTCGCGCCGTCGTGAAAGAAACCTGCACTGGTTCGATCTCTTCGGTCAGGAAATCCCGCCTGGTTCGCAGGACGATTGCCCCAAGCCCGCGCCGTTCAAACCACTCGAGCAATTCCAAACCGCGCCGGCGGTCACCCCGAAGACGGGCGATGGCAAGTTCAGCCTCGCGTTGATCCTCGATAAATGCGGTTTTGCGTGCGATTTCCTGCCAGCGAAGCAGTGCCGCATCCGGCTGACCGTTTGCCTCGAGGGCTGTCGCCAGGGCAAACTCGCAGGCACCAACGTCGGTCAGCGAAGTCAAACCGAGGGCGTTCGCCTCGAGCGCCAGTTTGAGCGCCTGTACGGGATCACCAAGCCATGCCTCGATCCGCGCAGCGACCGCCAACGCAGCACCAAGGCAGCGCACGTTCGCCAGTTCGCGCGAATGCTGAACCGCGTCCCGAGCAAATTTTAATGCCAGCACGGCACCGTGCGGTGGACGCCACTGCGCGTAAAGATCGGCGAGCGCCCACTCGGCGTTCGCCAGCCTGTGGCTGACCTCGAGACGTGACAGCGTTTCAAAGCCTGCCAAAATCAAGGCTTCGGCGTCACCAAAACGTCCCAACCGTGTCAAGATCGCACCGAGCACGGTTCTGGCATTCGCGCTGTACTCAAAGACCCCAGCCTGATCGCCCAACGAAATCGCATCCTCGAGGCTTTTGATCGCCTGCTGGTAACGACCCAGGCGGCACAGGTTGAACGAGCGGTTGTAGTAACTCGAGGCGATATTGCCCGCCCCACCGGCTTGCAGCGCCAGCTCGAGATGCTGCTCGTGCAACTGCTGGGCTTCCTCCAAGCGACCCTGTTCGGAGCGGATGAACGCCAGCATTCCAATCACATTGCGGTGTCTGCCGACAGGGTCTGGCTTTTCGAGCGCTTGGGCAATCAGGTGCTCAGCGTTTTGAAAGTCGCCCAGGTTCGCGTAGGCTTCCGCCGCGTAAGCGACGCTTCTGGGAAACTGAAGTAATTCTGGATGATCGCGCCAGGTTTGAAGCGCCTCCACCGAGTTCGTGCTGCGGGTTTGGGCATTGAACAGCGCATTCACCCAGCGGGCTTCGGAACGCTCACGCGCTGGCAGCTCGGCGATCAGGGCTTTGACCGGCTCAACTTGACCGACAGTTGCCAAAGTCATCGCCAGCTTGAGCTGGGTGTCGCGGTTGTCGGGTTGTGCCCCATGAGCCAAACGCAGCAATTTCAGCCGTGGCGTGAAGGTTCCTCGGGTTTGAAACAGGGCGTCCGCCTCGAGCGCCAAGCGCATTCGCCCTTCACCGGAGGCGCGTTCGGCAGCCATTCCCAGCAGGTGCGCGGCACGGTCCAAATCGCCCTGCTCTCGCAACCGGGATGCGGCTCGCTCAAGGCGCTCGATTGCCGCCACAGGCTCGAGTCCCGCGTCATCGATGTAATCGGCAGCCAACACCAGATCGATTGGCTCGAGCACTTGCATGGCGCGCTCAGCGTAGCTGGCGCGTCGGGCTGCCGGCAGGTCGCGCCGCGTGATTTCGGCAAACAGTGGATGAACAAAGGCTTGGTTGTTGAATACACCACCGCGCTCGAGAAACCCAATGGCATCGAGCAGCGGCTGGCGTTCAAGCGCCGCAACGTGTTCCCAGACGGACAAAAGCACGTCCAAAGCCAGATGATCCGGCAAGATCGCCCTGGTTTCCAGCACCGCCTGGATTTCTGGGGTCGTCGTCAAACCCAGGGTCAACTGCGAAATCAAAGCCTCGACCGTCATCGGCATAAAGTCTTCGGGAGGTTTGCGCCAGTGCCAGGATTCGCCGTCCGACCACAAAAAACCTTGACGGTTCAGGAACCGCACAAACTCGAGCGTGAACAACGGATTGCCACAGGTGCGTCCAAACACCCACTCGAGTCCGTCGTTCGGGGCTGGGGCGTTCAACCCGTGTTCGATCAACGCGGCTGTCTCCAAAAAAGAGAGTGGCTCGAGCTTGTGGTTTCGGATTGGCGCCGAGGGTTCTGATCGACCCGTGACCAGCAAACCCACCCCGCGCGTTCGAGCAATCGACTGGGCGAGCATCACAATCAAATCCAGACGCTCAACGCTTGCCTCGTGCGCATCTTCGAGGTGCAACACGAACGGCGCGAGCGCACTTAAAATTGCCGCCAGCAACGCCGCAAAAGTGCTGTTCCCTGGCTGCTCACCGCGCTCGAGTCGCGCAAGTTGGGCTTGCACCCAAACGGGCTGTTTTTTGGCTTGGGGCAACATCGTAACGATCTGCACCGCGCCGGTCGTGGCGTGCAGGCTCAGATGACGGCACTGGACCCGCGACAGAACCTCACGGGCGGTGTGGGTCTTGCCGATTCCTGGTTCGCCCCAGAGTCCAACAGCCGTACCGACAAACTTGGAGACAACCACGTTCAGTTGCCGAGCAAGCTGCAACACAACATCTTGCCTCACACAAGCACCCTTTGAGCTTTAACTGTTCGATTCTGCACGACATATTGTATTTGAAATATAGTGCAACTTAACTTTAACCCTCAAAAGTATTGTCTGGTGCAGTAAATATTACCTCAAAGGAGATCGCGCCAACCGGCAAACCCAAAACGATCACAATCCATCCCAAGTTAAATCTCAATCCCACTTCAAAAATCAAAACCAATCACAGGCTCGGCACTCGAGTTTGACCTGCCACCACAAATTTCGGACCCGATCCCTCACTTCTGAGATCGGTTTCATGTTGGGTCCATGACCCACAAGGCAAAAAATCAAATTTATTGTTTCTTACGACTCTTTTTCGGCGCCGGCAAGGCGTTCATGCTCGAGACTCGGGTCGATATTTCATGTTGAAGTTTGGCAATGTCGTGCTCGAGGCGGTCTTGGGCGCTGTCAAGCTCGAAACGAAGCCGCATGATCTCCTCCACCCCAGCCAAGTTGACGCCAAGTTCTTGGGTTAAGCGCCGCACCTCGCGCAAATGATCGACATCGCGGTCAGAGTAAAGGCGCGTTTTACCGCCCGAACGGCGCGGACGAATCAAACCTTTGCGCTCATACAAGCGCAAGGTCTGCGGATGCATTTCGACCAGTTCGGACGCCACCGAAATCACGTACACGGGGCGGTCCTTGGGGTCGCTCGAGACGCTGCCATTTTCGAGCGCTCGAGCCTCACGCTGGCTGGTTTCGAACTCGGAGCGCAGTTGCGTTTCCAAATCTGAAATTTCCATCTCGAGTTGGACTTGAACATCATCGAGTTCGTGCCTGAGTTTCATGACCTCCTCGACGCCAGCCAAATTGACGCCCAATTCTTGGGTCAAACGCCGAATCTCGCGCAGGTGATCGATGTCGCGCTCCGAATACAACCGCGTTTTGCCGCTCGAGCGACCAGGACGAATCAAGCCCTTGCGTTCATAAAGGCGCAGGGTTTGTGGGTGCATGTCTGTCAGCTCTGCTGCGACAGAGATCACGTAAACTGGGCGATCTCGAGCATCCTGGGTCATGGTTACAGTATACCTGATAAGGGTACGCTCATGGAATCGTTTTGGTCACACTCGAGAATTGTAAAACCCAAGCAATAACTTTTTGATCGCATGGGTTCCTGAGGGCACGATGCGCAGATTCTCAAACTCAAATCCGGATCATCAACGCGCTGGGTAAACTTGGAACGTGAACTATTTTAGGTATTTGATGGCGGTTTCGGCACTCGTTTTGGTCACCAGCGCCTGCCTCGAGCCGAGGGCGCAAGCGGGACACCCAAGTCCAGCAAAGCTTTTTATCGAACCCAAAGACGGCATTCAACCCATTTTGGCTGCCATCAACGCCGCCAAGCTTTCAATTCGGCACAAAATTTACTTGTTCACCGACTCGAGGCAAGACGTGATTGACGCCCTGGTTGCCGCCAAAACTCGAGGGGTGGATGTGAAAATATTGCTCGAGCGCGAACCGAGCGGAACGGTCGGCGGCAACACGGCGATTTTCTTAAAACTCAAAGATGCAGGCTTGAACGTACAATTGACCAAAGCGTTCAAGTTTGTCTTCGTTCACGAAAAAAGTTTTGTGATTGACAACCAAACCGCCATCATCTCCACCGCGAACATCACGGGCAGCAGTTTCTCGAGCAACCGCGAGTATTTGGTGCAACTCGAGCAGCCAGAATTGGTGGGCGAGATTGCCAGTGTTTTTGATGCCGATTGGGCTGGAACAGATGTTGATCTCAAAGACGCCAAATTGGTTTGGAGTCCGAGCCAGACAACCTCAGCGGGTTTGGTGCGCGGCAACGCTCGAGCAAAAATCTTAGACCTGATTAACACCGCCAAGCAAAGTTTGCTGCTCGAGCAAGAGGCAATGGCGGATGAAGAAGTGATTCAGGCTTTGATTGCGGCGCAAGCTCGAGGGGTGATGGTTGGATTTGTGGGGTCGCCTAAACCACCCACTGACACGTACATTGTCGCCGGTGCAGAGCGATTGAAGGCGGCTGGCATCAAAATTCGTTGGTTGCTGAATAATTTTGTTCATGCCAAAGTTATTTTGGCAGACGATGCTCGAGCGTTCGTTGGCTCGGAAAACATCAGCATCAACAGTTTAAACGCCAACCGCGAACTTGGCGTGATCCTCGAGAAAACCGATGCACCTGAAGCGATAACGCAGCTCAAAACCCAACTCGAGGCTGATGTCAATTCAGGCGTTGAAGTGAACCCGTTCACCTTGCCAGCGTTAAAAGAAATCCAAGCTGCCGAAAAAATGTCCGAATTTCTTGGGCGTGAGGTGACGCTCGAGGGCGTAATTCAAGAAGTTGAAAAACGCGATACTGGTGTGAGTTTCCTCAAATTTGGAACTGGCGAACTTGCCCCTCGAGCCGTGGTGTTTGCCAGAAATTATGATGCTTTCGCGCAGCCGTTTCCAGATTTTTACAAAGGCAAACGCGTGCAAATTACGGGTCGGGTGCAACTGTACGGCGACTATTTTGAGGTCATTCTGGATTCGCCGAATCAAATCAAGCTGCTCTGAGCAAAGCCCCGAGTCCCGTAGGGTGCGCCGTGCGCACCACGAGAAAACTTGCCCAATTACAACGCTTAACGCGAGAATCTACAATCGATTTTGCAGGACTACTTGAAGCATGGGTTGTCAACGGTGCGCGAGGCGCACCCTACCGAATCATCTGGGAATTGCACTGCGCCGAGCTGTCGTTTAAAGCCCTCCAAACCTCACACGCTCGAGTTTCCACGGCGCAATTTCCAAAAACGAAACAGAATTGACACAAACTCAAGGTTTGATGATTCAATTCACAACTTAACCCCCTGTTGAAATGCTCGAGACTCTGGCATAATGCAAAGCGCAACTCAAGCAGGAAAATTTAGAGGAGGAAGTATGAAGAAAGTCGCATTGGGAATTGTTGCTCTCGCACTCGCCGCAGGTTTTACCACGGCGCAACAACAAGTTCGCGTCGGGATCGCATTTGATGCCGGTGGCAAAAACGATAAGTCGTTCAACCAGAGCGCCTACGAGGGTGCTCAAAAAGCCGTCAAAGACCTGAAAATCGATTACCGCGATTTCGAGCCGAGCGACCCCAGCCAAGTCGGTCCAGGCATCCGTAAATTTGCCGAGGACGGTTTTGATCTGGTGATCGGTGTGGGCTTTGCCAACACTTCCGCCATTTCTGCCACCGCCAAAGAATTCCCAGACACCAAGTTTGCCGTGATCGACGACATTCCAGAGGGCGCGAATACAACCGGCGCAGTCTTCCGCGAACACGAGGGCAGCTTCTTGGTTGGATACATCGCCGGCAAGACCACCAGCACCAATGTCGTCGGTTTCGTCGGCGGCATGGACATTCCGTTGATTCACAAGTTCGATGCTGGTTACACCGCAGGCGTGAAATATGCTTGCCCCAAATGCACAGTTATTAGCAATTACGTCGGCACGACACCAGCCGCCTGGAATGACCCCGCCAAAGCCAAAGAAATCAGCGCCGCCCAAGCCGCCAAGGGAGCAGACATTATTTACGCCGCAGCCGGAGCCAGCGGTTCTGGCGTGCAAACCTATGTCAAAGACACCAAATGCGTGGACGGTGCCAAATTGCCAGCAGGCGTTAAGTTAAACCCAATGAACGTGGCGATCAAGAACCTAGCGAAACCAGCCGATTACAAAGCCAAGTGCGTGGGTGCAAACGACCGTCCAATGTTCTTTATTGGTGTTGACGCCAACCAAAACTACCTTGGTGACAGTGACAACAATCCAAAGACCCTTAATTATGGTTTGACTTCCATGATGAAACGAGTAGATGTTGCCGTATATCAAATCATTAAAGATACCGTTGATGGAAAAGGTTGGACAAGCGGACCTCGGGAGTTTGGTTTGGACAACAATGGCGTTGGATATGCACTTGACGCCTACAACAAGTCACTCGTGAGCAGCACCACCATCAAGAAGCTCGAAGCGCTCAAAGCCGACATCATTTCGGGCAAGATCAAAGTTCCAAGCAAGTAAACCAACACTCGAGTTATTTGGAGGGCGCTTTTGCGCCCTCTTTTTTTGTGGCTCGAAAGTGCGATAATGGGTCATGACGCAAAATCACAAAGCTCAAAATGCCGTGGCAATGAACAACATCACCAAGCAATTTCCCTTGGTGCTGGCAAACGACAATGTCAGTTTTGAGGTGAGTTGGGGCGAGGTTCACGCGCTGGTCGGCGAGAACGGTGCGGGCAAAAGCACCCTGATGAAAATCTTGTACGGAATGCAGCGCCCAGACAGCGGCGAAATTGTGATTGACGGCAACAAACTTCAACTTTCCAACCCGAACGATGCGATCAAACAGGGCATCGGCATGGTGCATCAACATTTTATGCTGGTCGAACCACTGTCCGTGATGGAGAACATCATTTTGGGTTTGGAGCCAGGCTCGAGCCTGGCAATGGACACCGGCGCGGCGCGAGTCAAGGTGGCGGCGCTGATCAAACAATTTAATTTTGAGCTTTCACCCGAGGACATTATTGAAGAATTACCCGTGGGCAAGCAGCAAAAAGTTGAAATCTTAAAAATGCTCTACCGAAACTCGAGCATTTTGATTTTGGATGAACCGACGGCGGTGTTAACGCCAATGGAAACCGAGGAGTTGTTTGAATTCCTGAAAAGTTATGCGGCGGCGGGCAATGCGGTGATTTTTATCTCGCACAAATTGCGCGAGGTGATCGAGGTCAGCAACCGCATTTCGGTCATGCGCAACGGCAGAATGATCGGCATGGTGGACACCGTCGGCATCACCCCGCCCGAGATTGCCCGCATGATGGTCGGGCGCGACGTGATCTTAAATGTCGAGAAAAAACCAGCCGAACCAGGTGCGCCCGCCCTCGAGTTAAACGGTTTAACTGTTGGGAAACGCGGTGAACGCGCCAAAGTCCACGGAGTGAGTTTTACCGTCCGAACGGCTGAAATCGTCGGCATTGCCGGCGTCGAAGGCAACGGACAATCCGAACTCGTCGAAGCCATCACAGGTTTGATCCACTCGAGCGGCACGATCAAATACATGGGCGCAAGTTTGGCGCATCAAGACTCGAGAAGCGTGCGCGAGGCTGGGGTCAGTCATATTCCAGAAGACCGCAACGAGCGGGGGTTGGTGCTCGAGTATTCGACGAGCGAAAATTTGATTCTGGGCGATCAGCACACGAGATTAAACGCTGGAAGTTTTGGTTTGCTGGACTTTAACGGCATTGAGACCAGGGCGCGAGCATTGGTTGAAGAATTTGATGTTCGACCACGCAGCATCGAACTGCCAGCCTCGAATTATTCGGGCGGCAACGCCCAAAAAATTATTGTGGCGAGGGAACTCTCACGCGATCCAAAAATTTTGATTGCCTCTCAGCCAACTCGAGGGGTGGACATTGGCGCGATTGAATTTATTCACGAACAGATCGTGGCGGCTCGTGACAAGGGCTTGGGCGTCTTGCTGGTCAGCGCCGACCTGGGCGAAGTGATGAGCTTGTCGGACCGTATTTTGGTAATGTACGAGGGTGAAATTGTCGGCGAAATGCCAGCCTCGGAAGCCACAGAAGAGCGTTTGGGACTTTTGATGGCTGGCGTACACGGCGAAACAAAAACGCAGGAGCTTGTCTCGAGTTGAGTTGTAGGGTGCGCCTTGCGCACCGTGTTTCACGTGTTCTTGGTGCGCAGGGCGCACCCTACTCTCGAGAAATTCGTTTTGCCAATTGCCAGTCGCTCTTTTAGGAGATTCCCATGATTGATTTTTCGCTCACCGAAGAACAAAAACAACTTCAAAGCCTGGCTCGAGAATTCGCTCGAGAAGAGATCATTCCTGTGGCGGCAGAATTTGACCAAAGCGAGGAATACCCAGCAAAAGTGATTGCCAAAGCCGCCGAAATCGGCTTGCTGAACGTTTCAGTGCCCGAACACGCGGGCGGTCTTGGTTTGGGAATGCTCGACGAGTGCATTTTGGGCGAAGAGCTGGCGTATGGCTGTATGGGCATGTACACGATCATGATGGCATCTGAGTTGGGCATCACACCGATTGTCATCGGAGGCACTAAGGCGCAACAAAAACAATGGCTCGAGCCTTTACTTTCGGGGGCAAAACTGGCATCGTTTGCGCTTTCGGAACCAGGCAACGGTTCGGATGCAGCCGCACTCAAAACCAAAGCCGTGATTGAAGGCGACGAAATTATTTTAAACGGCACGAAAATGTGGATCACTAACGGTGGCATTGCCGAATTCGCCGTGGTATTCGCCACCGTGGACCAAAGTTTACGAACCAAAGGAAGCGTGGCAATCATCGTCCCTCGAGAAACCAAAGGTTTTAGCCACAACAAAATTCATCACAAGATGGGTCAACGCGCCAGTTACACCAGTGAGTTGGTGTTTGAAGACGCTCGAGTTCCAATTGCCAACATGCTCGGTGGCGTGGGTGACGGCTTCAAAATCGCCATGAAAACGCTGGACAAAACCCGAATTCCGGTTGCGGCGGGCAGCAACGGCATCACCAAACGGGCGCTCGAGGAAAGCATCAAGTACGCCAAGGCACGCGAAGCTTTTGGCAAACCGATTTCTGAATTTCAGTTGATTCAAGCCAAAATTGCCGAGATGTACATGGGACTCGAGACAGCAAGGTTAGCGACATTCAAAGCCGCTTGGTTGGTGGACAACGGCTTGCCGCATGTCTCCGAGGCGGCACTGGCGAAAGCCTATGCCAGCGAAGTCGCTTTCAATGCCGCCAACGAAGCCATTCAGGTTCACGGCGGTTTTGGTTACGTCGGCGAGTATCCCGTCGAAAAACTCTTGCGTGACGCGAAACTGAACATGATTTTTGAAGGCACGAACGAAATTCAACGGCTTGTGATGGCGCGGGGCTTGCTCAAAGATTGATAAGCAAACTAAAATCCACTCTCACAATTAAAACCCTAAGCTCGAGCCATGAAGACCAAGGCTTTTGTCGTTTTAGGATCACTGTTCGCCCTCGCCAGCACCCAAAGTTATTCTCAATTTCAACCGATCATCAACAGTCCCGCAACCGCGCTTTACAAGGAAGCCGCGTTTTACCTCGAGCAGTATTACTTTGGTTACTCGAGCGCCGACTTGTCCAATTTGACCGAGCAATACCGTCAGGAACTCGAGAATGCCTGTGCACCGCAAGGTGCAAATTGCGGTTTTGAAGTGGCGCGACCTTTCATTGAACGCCTGACCTCGGGTTTGCACGATGGTCACTCTTACTACTTCAATCCAGCGGGGTATAAAAGTGCCCTCTCGAGTTTTGCGGGCGTCAACACCAACCCCAATCCCAGTTTTGGTTTCACGCCAGGCACGGCAAACGCCCAAGGTGAAGTCTTGGTGCTCGATGTGAGCGCAAACTCGCCGGCGCTCGAGGCTGGTTTGCAACCGTTTGACCGCATTACCGGAATCAATGGCGTGAAATTCCAGACGCAAACGGCACTGAATACCCTGTACTCGAGCCTGAACACCGACAGCCCAGTGCGCTTTTCAATCGCTCGAGGGGACATTGCCAAACCCGTCAAACTCGAGCTGACGGTGCAGCGCCGTTACAAGCCAAACCTCAACTTGCCATTTTCTTACGTGGCGGCGGGGCATCCTGGCGTCATCGTCATGCGATTTCCAAACTTTATAGGCTTTAACGACATTGGACCAAAAACCCACGCGATGGTCAAGGACGCGATAGCCAAAAAAGCCAAAGCGATTGTGATCGACGTGCGCGGCAACATTGGCGGCGAGGAAACCGAATGCTCGAGCGCCGCCGCCGCGTTCGTGGCTGGTGGCGTGGAATTCATGGGACAAACCAAATACCTCAAACTGCCTTGGGGTTTTAAAGACGGCAAAACCACTGGCAATGACGCTCGAGATTTGCGCAGTTACTCGATTGCCGACCCACAACTTTGGAAAGGCAAAATGGCGGTGTTGGTCAACCGCAGCACCGCATCGTGCGGGGAAATTTTTGCGTATGCCGTTCAACGCGCCAAACGCGGCAAGGTCGTTGGCGAAACAACCCTCGGCGTTTTGAACACTGCCACCGATTACTTCAGCCTGATCGACCAAAGCGCGGTTGCCATCACCTACTCGAGAACCTTCAACCTTGACGGCACAGCGTTGCCAGAACGCATCACGCCAGATGTGATGCTCGAGTTTAACCCGAACAAGATTGCGCAAACAGGGAAAGATGACATGCTCGAGAAAGCCCTGGTGGGGATGGGCGTGCGTTAGAAACTCGAGCTTTAAGAATTGATGCGATACTCGAGAGATTTACTAACGTGCCACGTTCATCCCCGACCCTTCTCCCGCAAGCGGGAGAAGGGAGTTTCATTGTGATACACGATTGGCTCGAGATTTTGCCAATTGCTTATTTCAAGTTTTCAGGATTCAAGCCATGCAAATCCTTTGGCACAAACAAACCATCTTTGCGAATCAATTCGTCGTCAAAGTAAATCTCGCCGCCGCCGTATTCTGGGGTTTGAATAAAAACCATGTCCCAGTGAACGCTCGAGCGGTTGGTGTTGTCGGCGACGCCCTCGTAGGCTTGCCCTGGGGTGAAGTGAAAACTGCCCGCGATTTTTTCGTCGAACAAAATGTCGAGCATGGGCTTGGTGACGTAGGGGTTGAAGCCGATGGCGAACTCGCCGATGTACCTTGCGCCGTCGTCGGCATCCAAAATTTCGTTGAGGCGTTTGGTATCGCTGCCCGTGGCGTCAACGATCTTGCCGTCTTTAAACTCGAGTGTGATGTCGCTAAACTTTACGCCTTGATAGATTGTTGGCGTGTTGTATTTGATAACGCCGTTGACGCTGTCACGAACTGGGGCGGAGAAAATCTCGCCGTCGGGAATGTTGCGCTCGCCTGCGCAAATGATCGCGCCAAGACCTTTCAGGGAAAACTCGAGGTTTGTGCCAACGCCAGTCAAACGCACGCGTTCGGCTTTGTCCATTCGGGCTTTTAAGGGTTGCTGCGCGGCTTCCATTTTGGCGTAATCGAGGGTGCAAACATTGAAGTAAAAATCCTCGAAGGCTTCGGTGCTCATGCCCGCACTTTGGGCGAAGGCGGGGCTGGGGTAACGCAAAACCACCCATTTGGTTTTGTTGATGCGGTGACGGTGAACCTTTCCCCACACCTCTTTTTGGTAGAGCGCCATGTTGTCGCTTGGCACATCTGAACTCTCGAGCGCATTTAAACTGCCGCGAATGCCGATGTACGCATCCATTTGTTCCATGCGATTTAATTCCCAACTCGCCCAGCGTTCAACCATGTCTTGACTGGCGTTTTGCAAGAGTTTGCGCAAAATACGGTTGTTTTTGGTTTCAACAAACGGAATTGCACCAGCCGCAACGGTGCGATCAATCAGTGCCGAGACGATGTCTTCTGGAACATCAAACGCCTCGATCAGAACGCGTTCTCCAGCTTTTAACTTCGTTGAATGCGACACCAGAACATCAGCCAATTTGAGAATACGCGAGTCTGCCATAAAACCTCCAAGAAACTCGAGATTTGAGGCTCGAGCGCATTTTTTCGTGTCGCCATTCTCACTGGTTTTGACGGCTTGCAACAGGAATGTGGGTTGCGATTCAAAAGCTCGTCTAGCTGTCTAGCCAGCGCACTCGAGCTATACAAAGCCTCGAGCGTAACGTGACAGCATGAACCTTCCAACTTATCCATTGCCGAATGAACGCGGGCGTTTTGGTCGTTTTGGTGGACGCTACGTTCCAGAAACCTTGATTCCCGCGCTCGAGGAACTGCGTGAATCCTATGCCGCCGCCAAAGTTGATCCTGACTTCTTGAACGAATTTCACAGCATTTTGCGGGAATATGTTGGGCGTCCCTCGAGGTTGTATTTTGCCAAGAACCTGACCGAACGCTTGGGCGGTGCAAAAATTTACTTCAAGCGCGAGGATTTGAACCACACGGGCGCTCACAAGATCAACAACACGATAGGTCAAGTGCTGCTGGCAAAACGCATGGGCAAAAAACGGATCATCGCCGAGACGGGCGCGGGTCAACACGGCGTCGCCACCGCCACCGCCTGCGCGTTGTTCGGACTCGAGTGCATCGTCTATCAGGGCGAGGAAGACGTGCGCCGCCAGAGTTTGAATGTGTTTCGCATGAAGCTTTTGGGCGCGGAAGTTCGCCCCGTCTCGAGCGGCACCAAAACCTTGAAAGACGCCACCAATGAAGCCATTCGGGATTGGGTCACCAATGTTCGGGACACATTTTACGTGCTCGGCAGCGTGGTCGGACCGCATCCGTACCCCGCAATGGTGCGAGATTTTCAAAGCGTGATCGGTGAGGAGACCAAAGCCCAGTTGCTCGAGGTCGAAGGGCGAGAAATTCCAGATGCGCTGGTGGCTTGCGTGGGTGGCGGCAGCAACGCGATTGGTTTGTTTGCGCCGTTCGCCTACCTTGATCCTGCGATTCGTCCGCGTTTGATTGGCGTCGAGGCGGCTGGTCACGGCGTCGAATCGGGTTTGCACGCCGCCAGCGTTGCGGGTGGCAAAGTTGGCGTACTTCACGGCAGCATGATGTATTTGCTTTACGACGATAACGGTCAAATACAACCCGCGCACAGCATCAGCGCCGGACTTGACTACCCAGGCATCGGACCCGAGCACAGCTTTTACGCCGAAACCCGAGTTGCCGAGTACGTGCCAGCCACCGACACCGAGGCGCTCGAGGGTTTCAAATTACTTTCTGAATGCGAGGGCATTATTCCCGCGCTCGAGACGGCGCACGCGGTGGCTTACCTGCGCAAACTCGCGCCAGAAATGGGCAAAGACAAAATTATTGTCGTCAATCTTTCTGGTCGCGGCGACAAGGACGTGAACGAAGCCATGCGAATCTTGGGTGATCTCGCAGGTAAAGGTGACGCCAATGATTAATGCATTTCTCCGTAGGGGCGCTGCTTGCGACCCAAGCCCGTTAGGTGCTGTTTTAGGGTCAAGAAGCTGCGCCCTGCATTGCCTCGCCATACCGTGCCACACCTCGAGGTTTTGCTCATGACCACCCGTATTCAAGATGCTTTTGACCACGCCAAATCCGAGAATCGCGCCGCCTTCATCGGGTATTTGCCCGCAGGCTATCCCACCCAAGAATCGTTTCTCGAACACGCCAAAGTGTTGCTCGAGAGTGCCGATTTGCTCGAGATTGGATTGCCGTATTCCGACCCGCTCGGCGATGGTCCAACAATTCAAAAGGCGTCCGAGGTTTCATTGTTGGGCGGTATGACGGTTGAGGGGACGTTTAAGCAGGCTCGAGCGCTTCGGGCGATCACAAACAAGCCACTCTTAATCATGACCTATTACAACCCCATTCTGGCAACAGGTGAGGAATCGTTTATCGCCAGTGCCGTCGAGGCTGGGATTGATGGTCTAATCTTGCCCGATCTTCCGCCAGACGAAGCCGACACGCTGATTCCTCTGGCGACAGCGGCAGGACTGAAACTGACGTTCTTACTCGCACCAACCAGCACACCAGACCGCATCAAACTGGTCACGGACCATTGCACAGGCTTCATTTACGCCGTTTCCGTCACAGGCGTGACTGGCGCTCGAGCGCTCGTACCAACTGAAGTCCCCGATCTCGTCTCGAGAATCAAAGCCATTTCGGATAAACCTGTTGCCGTCGGTTTTGGTGTTGCAGACGCTCAGACCGCCAATGGCATTGCCCAAGTTGCCGATGGCGTGGTGGTTGGCAGCATTCTGGTCACGATTGCTGGCAATGGCGAATCGTTGCAAGCCAAAGCCCAAGAGATTCTGGCGGGTTGTAAGCGTTAAACTCGAGTGATGACTTGGTTGAAACATTTAAAAATTGGCGCGGTTGATGTTTATTCATTGACCGACGGAAAATTTCGGCTGGATGGCGGCAGCATGTTCGGCACAGTTCCCAAGGTCTTGTGGGAAAAAGTTGCACCACCAGACTCGAGCAACCGCATTCACTTGCGTATCAACCCGCTTTTGATTCAAATGCAAGGCAAAAACATTCTGGTCGAAACTGGTATGGACGATAAATCGGGTGACAAGTTTGACGCCATGTTTGCTGTTGAGCGCGACGAAACAATTTTTGACGGTTTGAAACAATTGTCGCTCGAGCCTAAAGACATTGATTTGGTTATCAACACGCATTTGCATTTCGATCACGCTGGACGAAACACCACCCCAAATCTCGAGCCAACTTTTTCAAACGCTCGGTACATCGTACAAAGCCAAGAACTTTATGACGCGACCCACGCACACGAACGATCTCGAGCTTCGTACAACGCCCACAATTTCATTCCAATTCTCGAGCGAGGTTTGTTTGATTTGGTCGAAGGTAAAACCGAAATAATGCCAGGTTTAAAAGTCTTACCGATACCAGGGCATAACCTTGGTTCGCAGGCGGTGGTGCTCGAGTCCGAAGGGCAGGGTTTGGTTTATGTGGCGGATTTGATTCCGACCTTCAACCACGCCCAATACCCGTTTATCATGGGTTTTGACTTGTACCCAGTCACCACGCTCGAGACGCTTAAAAGAGTGTTCCCCCAATGGGCGCAACGCGGGATTGTAAGCGCGCCCCCTCATGATCCAAATCATGCTTTTGGCAAATTGAAGGCTCGAGAACGTGGTGGGTTTGATCTCGAACCGCAAACCCAAACATTGTAAACTGAGTTTATGAAACAAAAATCTGGGTTCGATCTTTGGAGCTTCTGGCTCACTCGAGTGGTGCTCGCTCTTGTCTTGACGATAGGCATTCGGGTGATCGTTGCCATCTTGGACGGTGCAGGATTGCCGATGCTGGTCACTCGAGCGCTTGGATTGATGATTGGCATTGGTGCGATGCTGGGGCTGGGCAGGATCAATTGGTTGCAGACAGCCACGAATGGTTTGACACCCAAAAATCCCGCTCGAGGATTGTTCTACGGCGCTCTTGCCGGAATCTTTTTGTACAGTTGCATCGTGCTGATTGCCGCTGTTGCAGGTTGGTATTCGGTAGGATCAATTTCATTTGATGCGGCTGGTCTGTTGCGTGTTTTTGCCTTGCTGGTTTTTGCGGCAGCCTTTGAAGAGGTTTTGTTTCGTGGCATTTTGCTTGGGTCACTCGAGAAATCCGTAGGAACCGCTTGGGCACTGGC
>CAXTTL010000102.1:0-16519 GCA_964247135.1 uncultured Deinococcales bacterium
TTTGATGGTGTCCAAGGCATGGTCTTATATTAAGCTAAAATTGCAGGAGTCAGTATCTTGGAAAGATTCTTATTAAACCAAGCAGTTTCAATCTAACCCCTTCCCTCGAGTTTTCTTGGGAAGGGGTATTTTGAGCAAAGCACTTCTTAAAACGTCAGAAAGGAACTCATGATCTCGAGGTTGCATCATGTACAAATTACCATTCCAAGTGATGGTGAAGCCATCGCTCGAGCGTTTTATCTTGATTTGCTGGGCTTGATTGAGATTCCAAAACCAGATTCCTTGAAGGCTCGAGGTGGGTTTTGGCTGTTGCTGGCGTGGCAAGAAATTCATGTTTCGCTCGAGGATGGCGTCAATCGTTTGGATACCAAAGCGCATCTTGCCTATGAAGTCACTGATCTCGGGTTTTGGCGCTCGAGGTTGCTGCTTGCGGGTTTTGAACTGCTCGAGGGCGTGCCAATCCCTGGTTTTGACCGATTTGAAACCCGTGACCCTTTTGGCAACAGGCTCGAGTTTATCTCAAAGATTTAATGCTCAATGCCCGAGTTTCAAGCGTCTTGGAGTGATGCGCGCCCAGTTCGTAAGCAACCTGCACGGTCAGGTCTGCCGTTAAACTCGGCTTGACGGGCGGCAGCTTCCCAATCGTAGACAACCATAAGTTGCTGAATGTTCCAAGCGTTTTTGGCTTGCGTGAGCACCGCACATCTGGCATGTGGACTGCCAGATTGCATCACATGAGGCACGGGTTTGTCGTGCTGATAGGCGGGCTGCCCAACGCTGCCTGGATTGACGACCAAACGCCCATCTGAAAGCAGCACCGTTCTGGCAACATGCGAATGTCCACAAAAAATCACTTGATTTGGCACATCACCAAGTTTGGTAGCGATGGTGTGATCTTCTTCAAGAAAAACACCCGATGTATTGATGCGCTCGAGCAAACAAATTTCGTCATCCAGTGGTGTAGCGTGAACCAAGAGTATCCCGTTGACTTCTCGTGTTTTAGGGAGTGAGTCAAGATACTCGAGTTGTGCGGCTCTCAAGCTGGTTTTCACAAATTCGAGGCTGGCTTCAGCGATCAGGTTTTCAGGGGTGTCGACCAAGATTCGATCTGTGTTGCCGCGAACACAGAGGATATTTTCGGCTTGCAGCAACTCGAGGCTTCCTCTTGGCTCGAGAGAGCCAAAAACGGTGTCACCCAAATCATAAATTGCATCTACACTTAAATCGCGCAGGTTTCTCAAAACCGCTTCGAGTGCCAGAAGGTTACCGTGAACGTCAGCAATGATGCCCAGTCGCATCTCGAAATCATAGTTGATGTTTGAGCGGCTCGAGGTTGGGTTTGTATTTTGATCCAAGTCCAGATTTCTCGTAAACGTTTACGAAGCATGTTATGATGGTAATGTCTTACGTTCGTCACCAAGAAGCCCCGTGAATACGGAAGCGCTTCCAGGTTGTCACAGAACCAGAGTCCTGGAGGTCAAACATGCAAGCCATCGGTACCATTACCGTCACACCCAAACTTCCCAGCGTCATCAGCAGGCTCGAGGAACTGGCACAAAACCTGTACTGGAGCTGGAATCCAGCCGCCAGGGATTTGTTCCGCGAAATTAATTTTGAGGTCTTCACCCTCAGCCACCATTCACCCATGCGGGTGCTGCTCGAATGTCAACAGGCAGATTTTGATCGCGTCGCCGCCGACAAAAATTACCTCGAGCAATTTAAGACCGTCATGTCCGACTTTGACGCGTACCTGAAACGCAAAGACACCTGGTTTAAAGCCTCGCACCCCAAATTTGCCGGCAGCATCGCCTATTTTTCGATGGAATTTGGCTTGCACGAAAGCCTGCAAATTTACTCTGGCGGTCTGGGTGTGCTGGCGGGCGATCACTGCAAAAGCGCCTCCGACCTCGACCTGCCGTTTGCCGGCATTGGTCTGATGTACCGCGAGGGCAGCTTCCACCAAAACCTCAACAGAGACGGTTGGCAAGAAGAATGGTACGAAACCATTGTGCCCGAAAGAATTGGCGCGATCCTCGAGAGAGACGAAAGCGGCGCAGCCATCAAGATTGGCGTTGAAATCAACGAACGTCAAGTGTTCGTGCAAATCTGGCGCTTGCAAATCGGACGGATTCCGCTGTATTTGCTCGATGCCGCAGTGCCAGAAAACAACGAGACAGACCAAAAACTGACCGCACGTCTGTACGGCGCCGGCGGCGATTTCCGCGTGGCTCAAGAGCTTTTGTTGGGTGTCGGCGGCGTTCGCGCACTACGTGCCTTGAACATTGCCCCAAGCGTCTTTCACATGAACGAAGGTCACGCCGCGTTCCTCGGACTTGAGCGCATCCGCGAGTACATGCTGGAGGGCTTAAGTCGCCTCGAGGCACTCGAGGCGGTTGCCGCCAGCGGCATTTTTACCACCCACACGCCAGTCCCAGCCGGCAACGACGCGTTTGCACTCGATATGATCGACAAAAAGCTCGGCAATTACTGGCTGAATGCCCTGCAAACCAGCCGCGACGAATTGATGGCGCTCGCCATGCACCAACAACCCTGGGGCGCATCCTTCAGCATGACCGTGCTGGCATTGCGCTGCTCGAGGTACGCCAACGGCGTCTCGGAACTTCACGGCGAGGTATCGCGCGGCATGTGGAATTTCTTGTGGGCTGGCGCCGAAGTCCAAGAAGTGCCGATCACCCACGTCACCAATGGCGTTCACACCCGCACTTTCTTGGCGAGCGAGCTGGCGGAACTCTACGATGCGCACTTCAAGAAAAACTGGGACGACACCTTGGAACGACCTGAAAGCTGGCTGGTGGATAAAATCCCAGATGCCAAATTGTGGGACGCGCGACTGGCGCTGAAACAAAAATTGATTCGCTTCACCCGCAGCCGACTGCAACGCCAAAATGAACGCAACAACGTCGGCTCGAGTTCGATGGTCTTGCACGACCAAAGCCTGACCATCGGATTTGCCCGTCGCTTTGCCACCTACAAACGCGCCACGCTGCTGTTCCGCGACCTTGAGCGTTTAAAGCGTATCGTCAACCACCCCACCCGCCCAGTGCAATTTATTTTTGCCGGCAAAGCCCACCCCGCCGACAACCCAGGCAAAGAATTTATTCAGGCACTCTGGCGCTTCTCGCAAGATCCCGAACTGCGCGGCAAGGTCGTGTTTTTAGAGGATTACGACATGAACGTTGCCAGGCATTTGGTGCAGGGCAGCGACATCTGGCTCAACAACCCGCGCCGTCCACTCGAGGCATCGGGCACGAGCGGCGAGAAAGCCAGCCTGAACGGCTGCATCAACTTTAGTATTCTCGACGGCTGGTGGCGCGAGGCGAGCGACGGCACCAACGGCTGGAACATTGGCTCGGAACGCGAATTTGGCGAGGACGACGACAGCCTCCGCGCCCAAGACGACGCCGATTCGCAAAGTTTGTATGACATCCTCGAGTTTGAAATCGCGCCGCTCTATTACGGCGACAAGATTGGCAACCCAGGCTGGCTTAAGGTGGTCAGGAACGCCATCCGCACCGTCGGACCCAAATTCAGTATGCAGCGCCAAGTCCAGGATTACACCAACGACCTGTACGCCAAAGCCCAAATCAACGGCGCCAGGGTCTCGAGCCAGGACTTTAAAACCGCCAAAGAGCTGGCAGCCTGGAAAGCCAGCACCCGCGCCGCCTGGGGCAACGTGCGTTTGGAAGCCACATTGGAGCAACCAAACCACATTTTGACCCCAGGTTCGAGCGTCAATGTCAGCGCTCGGGTTTTTGCTGGCAGCCTCGACCCACAAAGCCTGCGGATTGAAACGATTCTCGAGAATGGCACGGTCATTTCAACGCACTCCGACCTCAAATTAACCCGTCAAAACGAAGACGGCTGGCTCGAGTACACGGGCAGCGTGATCACGCCTGAAGCTGGCGCATTTAAAGTCGGCGTTCGTGCCGTGCCGTACCGCCAGGACCTGACCAACCCACTCGAGCTTGGATTGATTCGCTGGGCTTAAAAATTGAATTGTACAAAGAAGCTGGGGCTGAAATTTTTGATTTTCAGCCCCAGACTTTATTCCTCTAACCTTCATGGAATATCACGAACGAAACTCAAGTTTTGAGCGTTCAATTTCAACTCGAGCGTGTTGCCATCAAACTTTTCTATCGTGGCATTCTGGACGGCTTGCCTGACTCGCTTGCCGCCAACATTCGCGTAAAATTCAAGCGTTAAGGTTTTATCTTCGAGTTTGTAGCTGCCTTGTAGCGGCAATTTTTGTCCCTGCAAAACACTAAAAACCCCACTCGAGAAACGGATTTGATGCCAACCGGCGGTTGCCGAACTGTTCCAAGTCCCCTGAAGTTGAGGCTCGAGATTTTCGGCTTTATTGCACGAAACCAAAACGATAACAGCGAAAAGTGCGATTGATATTTTAAACATGTATTCCCTTTTCAAAACCTGAATTTCAACACCATGTTACCCGAAGTTTCTCAACCTCGAGAGTGTTGCAATTCGAGCAGCACCCGCGATTTGATGCCATCACCAAAGAACGCCAAACCTGCATTGACCACGCACAAACCAAGTGTGCCGAGCCAAAACCACGGCTCGCCCAAATTTTTTAAACGTGCCGCCTCAAGCGTGAGTGACAACCCAAAACCGACCAAGCTTAAACCGAGCGGCGAAAAAACCAACCATTTTGTGCGCAAATTCATGACTTCAGATTACTGTTTCTCGAGGCATCACAACGCGTTCGTGGTAGCTTCAGAACCAGACCATGAACCTTGACTGGCGTTGGACTGCGTTGTTCTTGTTGCCACTTGCCTTGCTGCTGGGCGTCTTCATGCTTGTTCCCGCCGTGGTCGGTTTGGCTGAAAGCTTCACGAACTTCTCGCCACTTTCAAACGCCCCGTGGCACGGTGTTGGACCCGAGAATTACCAACGCGCCCTGTCCAATCCCGAAATGCTGGCGGCGACCCGCAACATCGCCGTCCTGACGTTACTCACGGTCAGCCTCGAGTTGAGCCTTGGACTGTTGCTGGCGTTTGCCATGCATCGAACGTTTCGAGGGCATTCGTTGGTACGAATCTTGTTGCTGACGCCCTGGCTGGTCAGTCCAATCGCCAACGGCGTTCTGTGGCACAACGTCTACAACCTCGAGTCTGGACTGCTGAACTTCATCCCTCGGGTTTTGGGATTCGCCACTTTGCCAGACCCGCTCGGTCATGGCGGCGCCCTGTTCGCCGTGGCAATCGCCGAAATTTGGCGCAAAACGCCACTGGTCAGTTTTTTAGTGCTGCCAGGAATGCTCGGGATTCCCAAAACGTTTTTCGAGCACGCCAGGCTCGAGGGTTTAAACGACTGGCATCAATTTTGGCAGGTCGTCTTTCCTCGAGTCAGGCTGCTGCTGCTGACCACCTGCTTTTTGTTGGTTGCCGATGCCCTGGCGATGGGCGAGCACCTGCTGATGCTAACCGGTGGCGGTCCAGGCTCAGCCACCGTGACGCCGGCGTTGTTCAGCTATCAACAAGCGATACAGTCCTACAATTGGGCGCTGGGTTCAACCATTGCCTGGTTGGTCGCTGGCGCGGTTGCCATTGCCGCCACAATCTATCTGTTCATCATGCGCCATGAGGAAACATCATGACCCGCTCGGGTTTCAAGGCTCGAGATCGCGGTTTTCTCTGGCAGAACATTTTGATTGTGCTGGCGGTTGTTTTCAGCCTCTTGCCACTGGTTTGGACGCTGTTGGCTTCCATTGGCATCTGGGTCAACAACAACACGACACCCCCCTCGTGGCACGGCAGCCCAAGCTTTGAGCCTTTCGCCGGCGCCGTGCTTGCCAAATCTGGATTTATCACATCAATACTCAACAGTTTTGGCATCGCGGCATTGACCGCCCTGATCGCAACTTTCACGGCTTCTCTCGCGGCTTACGCCCTGGCTCGAGCGCGATTTTCTGGGCAGAACTTGCTGGTGCACGTGTTGCTCGTTTTGAGCGGTCTGCCCGTGATCGCCTACATGATGCCACTGAAATCAACATTGCTGGCGCTGCATCTTGGCGACACCTTTCTTGGCACAGCCCTGTCCGAAAGCGCCCTGTTCGCACCACTGGCAACGTTTGTCGTGTTTGGTTATTTTAAAACCGTCCCGCTCGAGCCTGAACAAGCCGCGCAACTTGAGGGTGCGAATCCATTTCAAGTTTTAAGGCACGTGGTTTTCCCAAGCTCGAGCCTTGGTATTTTTGCAACCGCGCTTGTGATTTTTGTGCTGTCCTGGAATCAATTTCTGCTGCCGAGTGCCGTGACGTTTCAACTCAAAACCGTGCCTGTCATCATCAACGATTTTTTTACCTTTGAACGCGAACCCGACTGGCAGACCGCCGCCGCCGCGTTGATGGCAGCGTTCATACCAGTGATGCTGGTGGTCGCAAGCCTATTCCGTCTGCTCGAGCGCTTCAATTTGGGCGAAACCCGAGCAGACTGAGCACCTGAGTTTAAGCGTTGCGTTTCTCGAGCATCGCGGCGTTAAAGGCTGCCGATTGTCCTTTGGGAATACTCAGGCTTTGAAAATTCTCGCCCTGAAACATTTTGGCGAGGTACACGATCTGCCCGACGTGCCCAGGGTAATGCGCGAGTTGACGTTGAATCACCGCGATCACCGAATGCGGTTCACCACGAATCAAAACCGACCTAACGAAATCTTCGGGTTTCAAATTCTCGAGCGCCGAGAACAAGCAATTCCAACCCGATTCCCACAGCCCGAGAATTGCAGCTCGAGACAAATCTTCAGCTTCAAATTCGGCATCACGGTTTCGACTTGCGCTTTCACCGTCCGCATCAAAAAGACTGCCCCACCTCGAGATCATGTTGCCATGAAGATGCTTGACAATCACGGCAATGCTGTTCGAGTTGGGTTCTGGCAGCATGTTGAGTTGCTCGTCTGAGACTTGTGCGAGAGCGCCATCGCCATATTTTTTGTACTTTTTAAACTCGGCGAGGCTCGAGCTGAGAAAGTCATTTATCAAATCTTCGAGTGTCATACGGTTATGCTACGAAAATATGATGTTCGCCGAAAGTATTTTTGGATGCTCGAGATTGATTGGGTAAAAAAGTTATGATCGGGTTATGAAAATATTCTCAGTCTTGGTTTTAGGATTTGCGTTGACTGCCTGTGTTCCTGCAACATCCAAATCCAATGCAGTTTCACATGGTTTTCCAGTTGGCACAAATGAAGTCTGGAATCTGAAAATTCTGGACAAAGCGGGTGCGCTCCTGATTAACGAAAATTTCAAACTCGATGGAAGTTTTCGCTCCTGGACACAAACTCAAGCCGCACCCACAGGTTCTGGTACGGTTATGTTTACCAATAACGAAGTTTATCAAGTTGGATTGGTCAGGTTTGTTTTGCTGCCAATATATTCGGCTGACATCGGACGAATTCGTTCAGATAAACATTCTGGCGTTCTAGCGCATTATTTTGACCGAGAAAGTGGTTCAGACTCTTACGAGGTTTATTCGGACATTGACAAAACCAAGTCCAATCAAAATGCTTGTTTCCTGGGATTCAAAGACTCAAATCATTTGCAAGGCGGCGCGGTCAAATTCCAGGACGAAAACTCGAGTGCTACCGATCCAGTTGGTACTTGCACTTTCACCAAACTCGAGCCTGCACCAAAATAATTCATTCCTCGAGCCAGACCGCAAAAAACCGTGTCAAGACGGGCATGATGGCGTAAGTCATGGTGCAAACCACGATCATGGCGTTTAAAATCAGCAGCTCGAGTTGCCCCAGCAATGGGCGCAAGACTGGCGCGACCAGGTAATTGATGGTGATGCTGAGCGGCAGCAGTCCAAGCAGTGTCACCAAAATCATTTTCCAACGCGGCGGGTTGCGCAAGGTGACCGAACCGGCGGGCGTAAACCAAAACTCGAGTCCTGGTGTAAATTGCTCGATGGGTTTGCCGAGCGTTAGAGGTTTGACGCGCTCGAGCCAGTGCTTGCGCTCATTGGATTTGTGCCAGGTGCGGTAATCGGATTCCGATGCAAAACGAAAAATCACCAGGTATTGATTGTTGCCGCCAGCCACGGGTCGCACCACGCCCACGCCCAAATGCCCTGGAAAACCAGTGGCTGATTCGCTGATGTCACGCACCCAAGCCTCGAACGCCGCCTCGAGTCCTGGTTTGACGTTGCGAGCCACCGCGAACGTGACCGGACGATTTTGAGAAGTTGCGGTCATGCTCGAAATTCTAACCATTCAGATCACAACCAAAGCGTTTTTAATGACACGTTCCGACACCCGCATCGCCAAACGATTTTCCAGGTTCGGGCAAGAATTTAAATTTGTAACCCGAGGCGGCAAGCTCGAGCTTTAACACGCCGTAGGTGTCCGAATTAAAAGTTTGACTGTTGGGTTTTTTGATGCCCAAATGATAATGGCTGATGCCGCCAGAACCAACAATGATTTCGGTCGTGCCGCGTTGGTCCGCTTTGCCTGCCGCGTTCATTGCCGCGAACCGTTCATAGGTGTGCTCATGACCATTCAGTACCAGTTCAACGTTATTTTCGCTCACCGCTTTCCAAATGTCTTGCATAAAATCGTTGTCGCCGTGTTCCGCGCCGCTCGAGAATCTGGGGTGATGCCACATCACGATTTGGCAGGTGCTGGGGCTGGCTTTCAGGTCGCTCCGCAACCATTTTTCTTGACTCGAGCCTGCCTCGCAGCCGCCCACCGCCCAGCAATTGCTGTTGATCACCGCGATGTGCCACGCGCCGAGGTTGTACGAATAATAGCCTTTGCTCGGGTCGCCGGCTTTCGTGCCGAAATAACCGTAATAACCTGTGGCGTGGGGGGTGTTGTAATCGTGGTTGCCTGGGACTGGACGGGTTTTGGCTTTAAAGCCGCCCCAACTTGGGTTGTAACAATCACCAAATTCTTGGCTTGTACCGTTCGGGTATACGTTGTCACCCAAAGTAAAAACGCCCGCGCCTGGGTTTTGGGTCAGGACGCCAGCCACCAGTTTTGCGGTCGCTTCGTCGCCAGCACTGTTACAACCCGCAATGTCGCCAGCGCCAACCAGCACGACGCTTTGCGGCGCCGAAAGTCCGTCGCAGGCGAGCAGAACACCACAAAAAACAAAGATCAAAGTCAGTTTCATATTGACTCGAGCTTACCTCGGGATAGACTGCGAAACATGATTGACATTACCCGAGCGATTCACAACGACGCGCCGAACTGGTACGGCGATACGCCGGTGAATTATCAAACGCCGGTAAAAATCTCGAGTGGGGCAAGTGCCAACGTTGGCAGCATTACCATGAGCACCCACACTGGAACGCACGTCGATGCGCCGTGGCATTACGACGACGCGGGCATCAAACTCCATGAGGTGCCGCTCGAGACTTGGGTTGGAACGTGCATTGTGGTGAACGCTTTTGGCGTCTCGAGTTTGACGCCAGATTTGCTCGAGGGGCAGGATTTGAGCGGTGTGAGCAAAGTAATTTTTAAGACTGGACAACCGAACGCTTGGCAGGAATTTCCCAGAATTTGGGCTGTAACCGACTCAAGTTTGCCGCCTTACCTGGCATCTCGAGGGATAAATTTGATCGGCACGGACGCGCCCAGTGCCGATGCGCTCGAGAGTAAAGACTTACCTGGTCACAAGGCGCTGGCAAAGGCAGGCGTGTGTATTCTCGAGAGTTTGGCACTCGAACATGTGAAGCCTGGAAAGTACCGTTTGATTTGTCTGCCACTGAATTTGATTGGCGCGGACGGTGCGCCCGCTCGGGTGATTCTCGAGAAGTTATAATTATTGTGGAGGTTCAAAATGATCGACAATTCGGTTTCGCTCGAGATTGAGGACTTGCCAGAGTTGTTTGGTGATGATGATTTTGCTGTCCAGGAGGCTTCGTTGGAGGCAATCGCGAGATTGCAAAGCAAGGGTATTGATATTTTTTACTTCGATGCGTATTTGAAAGTTCATGTTTTGGAAAAACCAAATGGTGATCGTTTTGAGATTCAGTACACGGGTAAACCAAAAGCCGATTTTGAGATTGTGAAGCCCTTATGTCCGATTCCACCACACATATAATTCTCTTAGAACGTAAAATTGAGTAAACTATGTGCATGAGTAAGTTCGAGTTGCTGGAACAACAAATTTTAGAACTCAATCAAGAAGAACTCGCTTTGCTGCGAGAAAAACTCGATGAACTCGAGCTTGAGACACTCATTCCTGCGTTACAGTTAACACCCTCAAATGGCAAAAAAGCGCGAGGTCTACCTGATGGAATTATTTCGAGCAGCGGTGCTTCGATGAGCGATTCGATTCGCAAAATGCGTGATGAACGAGAATCAAGTTTGTGATTTTGTTTCTTGACTCGAGCGCGTTGGTTAAGTTGTATTCGGCGGAAGCGAACCGAAAAGTGGTGTTTTCTGCAATTGCCAAAGCTCGAGATGTTGCTGTTTCAAGTTTAAGCCTTGCAGAAGTTGCCAGCGCCTTAAAACGACATCAGTTGAAGGGGGGCTTTAGTCAAGCTGATGAACAGCTTGCATTTCAAGTTTTACTCGAGGATTGGGAAACATTTGATCGCATCGATTTGAGTGATTGGTTGGCAAAACAGGCGGCAGTCTTGGCTCGGTCCAAAGGTTTACGTGGCGCGGATGCAGTGCAATTGGCATCTGCCAGTTGGCTGACTCGAGAACGTCATGGCGTGCAGTTTTTGGCTTTCGATGTTCAGTTGAACGAGGCTGCTCGAGGGATTGTTCGGATTTTTGAACCTTAAATTTTGTTTCCAAATAACCGTGTCAGAATACAGCCGTGTTGATTTACCAAATCCCAGGAACTTTAGAGACCCTCGATCACCTCACGCCTGCACTGTGGGAAGCTGGGGCGCAGGGACTCGAGGAACGTGATGGGCTGGTGCTGGTTTACTTTGAATCTCGACTCGAGTTGCCGTTTGGTGGCGTCTGGCTCGAGGCGGACGATACGGATTGGATTGCGCAGTACCGCGCAAGTTTGAAACCCGTCACGATTGGAAAAATCATCATCAACCCTGGTTGGGATTTGAGCCTAACGCCGAACTCGGACAAGATCGTGATTGACCTCGAGCCTGGTTTTGCTTTTGGCACAGGGCAGCACGAGACGACCCGCATGGCAATTTTGGCGTTGCAAGATCACGATTTGAAGAATGCTCGAGTGCTCGACGTGGGTTCGGGCAGTGGGATTTTGGCGCTGGTGGCGGCAAAACTCGGCGCAATAGTTCTGGCTGTGGACAACGACTCGAGCACCGTGCCTGTCGCTCGAGAGAACGCTGCGAAAAACAATGTTGAGGCAGAATTTGTCGATGGCATCCTGGAGACGGTGCTGCCTCGAGCGCCATTTGATGTGGTGGTGGCGAATCTGTTTGCAGAACTTCACGACCTGCTGATGCCGCAGTACAAAACCGCGCTCGAGCCTGGCGGTTTGCTGTTGATGACGGGCATCATGGCGGGAACGGGTCAAGCCGACGCTGGCGAGCAAGTCACTTGGGACACCTCGAGCGGACGCGAGACGATGGTGATGACGGCACTGAAACGTGAGGGTTTTGAATTTGTTCGGCGCGTCCAAGATGGTGATTGGGTCTTGCTCGAGGCGCGAAAAACAGTGTGATCTCAGGTTCGGGCGGTAGACTTTAAACATGCGTAAGTTACTGGCTGTTCTGATTTCGTTTGCGGTGTTCACAACCTTTTCGCTGGCTCAAGCGCCAAGTCCAGCGCAGTATTTTCTCGACGAGGCATTAACCACGCTCGAGGAACGTTATTTCGGGTTTGCAACAATTGATTTTAAAACCCTTGATCAAAATGCCAACGCCAAACTCGAGCTTGCCTGCAAAGACCTTTTGCCGTGTCCTTTTGCGGCGGGCGAATCGACGCTCGACGATGTGCTTGCAGGTGTTGGGGACGGGCATACGTTTCGCTTGACGCCGATTGCCTGGGCGCAATTTGTCGCCAATTCGGACAATGCGCCCTTGCTGATGATTGGTCTGAAATTTGCGCCCTTGCCCGATGCCAGCGCGTTGGTGGTAACACGGGTGCTCGAGGGCAGTCCAGCAAAACTGGCTGGCATTCAGCGCGGTGATGTGGTCTGGGCGGTCAATGGGACGCCATTGGAGAATTTTAAATCTGCTGCCCAAGCCGTCAACGCCATCACAACGCTCGAGTTCAATAAGCAAAGCATCACGCTCGAGGTTTCAAGAGGAAATGGCGAACATAAAACCGTGAAGCTCGAGCCAGCCGAACTAAAACCGTGGTTGCCGAGTTACGAATTGCGCCCCGATGGCGTGGCAGTCATCACCTTTTACCAGTATCTTACGGGTGGTTTGATCGCCTCGAGCGTTCATGATTTTGTCAAACAAGCCCAAGCCGCCAAAGCTCGAGCGATGGTTTTGGACGTGCGCGGCTCTGGCGGCGGCAGTGGTTTTGAAAGCGTGGCTGCGGCTGGGGCGTTCACCGAACCTGTCGGCACACAGTTTGAAAATACTCGAGGCAAAGGCAAAATCGTGTACCAAAATGGTGAGATTGCCAACAGTGGTTTTAAAATTGGTAACCCTGCAAATTGGACGCAACCCGTGGTGGTGCTGACCAATCACATCTCGAGGAGCGCCGCCGAGTACATGGCGTTTTTCTTGCAAGAATCTGGGCGAGCCAAAGTGATTGGCGAAGCCACGGCTGGCGTTTTGAACACCAGCACCTCGATTTTCCCCCTGCCAGGAGGCTCGAGTCTTGCCGTGACCAGCGGACGCTCGAGCGATTTGAATGGCGTGCCTCACCCAGAACGGGTGACGCCCGACGTGGTCATGACCGACGACATGGCGGCATTGTCGCAAGGTCGTGATCTGATTCTGTTGAAGGCGCTCGAGATGCTGAAATGAGATCACACCGTGCGTTTGTGGCGAAGCTCGAGCCAGTCGTGAAATTGATCGGTTCTGAAGCCTCGCATTTGCGGGTTTTGCGGGCTGGTGTTGGTGATCTGGTCACGCTGTTTGATGGCGCGGGACTCGAGGCAGACGCGAAAATATTGGCGCTCGAAGATTTTACAATCACACTCGAGGTTGGTGACTCTCGAATTGTGAACCTCGAGCCACCGCAAGAAATCACGCTCGCCATCGCGCTTTTAAAGGGCGACAAGCTTGCCGAGGTCGTGCGTGCCGCCACAGAATTGGGCGTATCGAGGTTTTTGTTGCTGGTAAGCGATCACGCAGATGTTAAAGAAATCGGCGCTCAAAAACTCGAGCGTTTACAGCGCGTGGCGCTTGAAGCCAGCAAGCAATGCCGTCGGGCGGTCACCCCCCTGGTGCTCTCACCCATCAAACTGAAAACCCTAGAGCCTGTGGCTTGCGGTCTGGTGGCGCATCCTGGTTCGAGTTTGAAACCTCGAGAAGCCGTCAATTGGGATTCGCCGATCACGGTTGCCACCGGTCCCGAAGGTGGTTTCTCGAGCTTGGAAATTGAGTGGCTCGAGTCAAAAGGTTTTAAAACGGTTGGACTTGGACCTCGGATTTTACGCGCCGAAACCGCGCCGATTGCGATTCTGGGCGCTTTGACGGCAGGTGAAGGCTATTGATCGGCGACACGGGGCGCATGGCTTCTTGACCATAAAATGCACCTACGGGCATGGTCGCTTCTTGACCATAAAATGCACCTACGGGCATGGTCGCTTCTTGACCATAAAATGCACCTAACGGGCATGGTCGCTTCTTGACCATAAAATGCTCCTACGGGCATGGTCGCCATGCGCCCCTACAAAAGCAAAAACGGCGAATTGGAATTCTGGCGCGTAAGTTCTATCATGACCGAACGGCAGATTCGCCAGTTGCCATCACTCAACCAATCTTCACTTAGTTCACAAACACTTCACCAGAAACCTTGATATAACTACACTCAAGTTTCACCCGCTTTCAAAAAGGAGCAACCATGCCTCGAGCACCGCGCAAGAAAAAAACCGACGACTCCACCTTCAACGTTCAAACCCAAAAACCAAAAATGAAAAACTCGGGCGTGGACACGCTTCGGGTGCCGGTCTGTCCGGTCTTGGGCAGCGTGATTTATCCAGGCATCATGCAGTCGGTGGCGGCAGGACGCCCGATCAGCGTCAATGCGATTCAGGCGGCGGTGGACGGCGCAAAAACCATTTTGATCGTCTCGCAGCGCGACAAGGACATCGAAAACCCTGGCGCGGGCGATTTGTTTGTGATCGGCACGCTTTGCAATATTTTAAGGATGCGCAAAAACCCTGACGGCACGGTGGAAACCCTAGTGCAAGCCCAAAGTCGGGTGCGGGTCACGCGCTATCACTTTGGCATCGAGTACATCGAAGCCGAACTCGAGGTGCTCGAGGATACCCATGTTGATGAAATCGAGACCCAGGCGTTAAAACGCGAACTTGACCGGCGCTTCAACGATGTCTTGAAAAACGGCAAGAATTTGCCCGTGGACACGGTCGGTTTTATTGTCGGACTCGAGCATCCCGGGCAGTTTGCCGACAACATTGCGTTCAATCTGGATTTAAAACTCGACGACCGACAGGGGATTCTCGAGGCGCTGGACGTGCGTGATCGTTTAAAGCGCGTCTTGGTGCTCTTGGACAGCGAACTCGAGCTGGGCGAAATGCAAAAACGCATTCAGGGGCAGGTCAAGGACGAGATCGACAAGAATCAACGCGAGTATTTCTTGCGCGAGCAGATGAAAGCGATTCAAAAAGAATTGCGCGGCGAGGAGGACGGCGAGGACGAGGTCGAGTTGTTCCGCAGCAAAATCGTGGCGCTCGGTTTGGTTGAGGAGGTGCAGCGCGAGGTTGACCGCGAGATCAACCGCATGGCGCGAATGCATCCCGACAGCGCCGAAGCCAGCGTGATTCGCACCTACCTGACCTGGATTACCGAATTGCCCTGGAACACCAGAAGTGATGACCAACTCGAGTTGACGGACGCAACCAAAATTTTGGACGAGGATCATTACGGACTTGAAAAAGTCAAAGACCGCATCCTCGAGTTTTTGGCGGTCAGACAATTGCGCAGAGCCAGAGCCGCAAAGGGCGAACTCGAGGCGAGCGAGGTCAACAAAGGACCGATTCTGGTGTTTGTTGGACCGCCCGGCGTGGGTAAAACCAGCATCGCGCAGAGTATTGCCAAGTCACTCGGGCGCAAGTACGTGCGGATTTCTTTGGGCGGCGCCCGAGACGAGGCGGACATTCGCGGGCATCGCCGCACCTACATTGGGGCGTTGCCTGGGCGCATCATTCAGGGTTTAAAGACGGCTGGCACCAAAAATCCGGTGTTTCTGCTCGACGAAATCGATAAGCTCGGCAGTTCGTATCAGGGCGATCCGAGCAGCGCTTTGCTCGAGGTGCTCGACCCAGCGCAAAACTCGACTTTTGTGGATCACTATTTGGGTGTGCCGTTTGATCTGAGTGAGGTCATGTTTATTGCCACCGCCAATTACCCAGAGCAAATCCCAGCGCCCTTGTTGGACCGCATGGAATTTATCGAGTTCAACTCGTACATCGAATCCGAAAAACTCGAGATTGCCAAAAAGTACCTGATGCCACGTCAAACGCTCGAAAATGGCTTGAAGGACAACCAGATTTTGGTCACCGACGCCGCGCTGCAAAAGCTAATTCAGAATTACACCCGCGAGGCTGGGGTGCGAAACCTCGAGCGCGAGATTGGCACCTTGCTGCGCAAGGCGGCACGTAAGGTTGCCACGGGTGACATCAAACGGGTGCGAATCGGCGAGAACGACCTCGAGAAATTCATTGGACCCTCGCGCCACCAGATTGAGGTCGAGGGCAAAGAGGACATGGTCGGCGTCAGCACGGGCATGTTTTACACGCCGGTCGGCGGTGACATTCTGTTCGTCGAAACCAGCGTCATGCCTGGTCGCGGTTTGGTCTTGACAGGTCAGTTGGGCGATGTCATGAAAGAGAGCGCCCGAGCCGCCTTGAGTTACGCCAAGAAAAACGCGGCACGCTTTAACATTCCAGCCTCGAGCATCGACGAATCCGAGATTCACGTGCACATTCCTGCCGGCGCGATCCCCAAAGAGGGTCCGAGTGCGGGCGTAGCGCTGACCACAAGCCTCATCAGCGCCCTGACGAACGTTCCAGCCCGCCACGATGTCAGCATGACCGGCGAGATCACCTTGACGGGGCGCGTGCTGCCAATTGGTGGTTTGAAAGAAAAAGTTTTGGGCGCGAGACGCGCCGGTATCAAACACGTGATCCTGCCCAAAGCCAACGAGGCAGACCTGCAAGAAATTCCGGCGCACCTGCGGCGCTCCATGAGCTTTCATCCGGTCGAGAACCTCGATCAGGCACTCGAGATTGCGCTGGTTGGAGGGTTGAAGGCGCTCGAGCGAACGGTCATCAGCGACATCAAACCGAAGACACCACGAAAAACAAAAACCCAAGCGCCGAGCACACGGGCTTAAACCCGGGCGTAAGCAAAAGGGCGCAAGTTTATTGCGCCCTTTTATTTTGTCGGGTGAGATTCAA
>CAXTTL010000103.1:0-16425 GCA_964247135.1 uncultured Deinococcales bacterium
GTTGGGGATGGCGCGTTCAATGGTTGTGCGGTTCAGGGCATCTGGCACAACTTCGATCAGCTTGCGTGAAATTTGGCGTTTGACCACCTCGAGAATCACTTTATCGACCACGAAATTATCTGGTGTGACCGTTCCACTGACCACGGTTTCACCCAAACCGAAACTCGAATCGATGACTATTTTGCTGCGATCCCCGTTGATCGGATTGAGCGTCATGGCGACCCCTGCCGTCCGAGCATTCACCATTTTTTGCACGCCGACCGCCATCAAGACTTTTTCGTGCGGGAAGCCATTGTCAAAACGGTAGGCGATGGCTCGAGCCGTGTAAAGACTCGCCCAGCATTGACGGGTGTGCTCGAGCACGGCGGCAACGCCAACGACATAGAGGTAGGTGTCCTGTTGTCCTGCAAAGCTCGCACCTGGCAAGTCTTCGGCGGTGGCACTCGAGCGCACCGCCACAGGTGGTTCAATCAGGTTCAATCGGGCAGACAAGCTGAGGTATTCGCTTTCGATGGCTTGGGCGATCAACGCTGGCATTGGCGCGGTTTGGATCAGGTTGCGAATCTCCAAACTCACCCGGTCGAGCATGTCCGTGTCCGCCGTGTTCAAGCCCTCGAGCGCCGCATGAATCTTTGGGTTTAAACCGTTCTGTGCCAGGTGCAAAACGAAAGCTTCGGTGGTGATGGCAAAACCGGGAGGCACGATGAAACCATTGCGGGTCAATTCGCCAAGGCTCGAGCATTTGCCACCGACCTGTGCCAGCATCGTCTGGTCACAAGCTTCAAAGGGCAGAACAAACGGATTCATACGACCTCCCAACTGACTTTGACGCTTGATGGTCCTCGAAACGAGGTGTTTGCCGAGAACTCAAATTCTTGCTCGAGCAACCGCAACCCTGGCAGGCGTGCCGTCAATTCCTCGAGTACAATTTTTGCCTCGAGACGTGCCAACGGCGCACCGAGGCAGTAATGAATGCCCAAACCAAACGAAAGGTGCTCTTTGGCGTTACTTCGAGTGACATCCAAAGTCTCGCCATCTGCGAAGGTGCGCTCGTCGCGGTTGGTGCTGCCCAAAAGCATCAGGATGTTTGCGCCTTCGGGCAAATCCACTGTGCCAACCCGAGTTGGTTTTTTGACCTTGCGCCGCCAAGCAAAAACGCTCGGACCAAAACGCAGCAATTCTTCAACCGCGTTTGGAATTAAACCAGGGTTTGCGCAAAGTTTTTCCCATTGCTGGCGGTGGCGCAGCAATTCCATGATGCCGTTGCCCAACAAATTCGAGGTTGTCTCATGTCCAGCCGTGAGTTGTGTGTACACCAAGGAGGCAATCTCGTCTCGAGAAATCTCATGCTGACCGTCCTGGGCAAGCCGTGCCAGATCACCAGGCAGATCATCTTGCGGATTTGCAAAACGAGCATCAACCAATGCCAGGCAGTAATTCCAGTAACGCACCAAATTGTGGGCGTGCTCGACCTGTGCGTTGATCGGCAAATCGCCAAAGTTGAGCATCACCCGAGATTGCGCCCAAGTTTTGACGTTCGGTACGTCCTGGTCTGGAATCCCGAGCAGCATGAAAATCACCAGCGCAGGCAAATCGTAAGCCAGTTGCGCCACCAAATCAGCCTGACCGTCATGCTCGAACGCTGCGATCATCTGCCGCACCAACTCCCGAATGCGCGGCTCGAGCAACGCAATCCGACGTGGCGTGAACGCCTTATTGATAAACGAACGCAACCGCGTGTGATCCGGCGGCTGCCGTGCCGACAAACCCGAACTCACACTAAAACCACCCTCCTCGAGCACCCGCACCACCTCGGGCGGACGCGACTTGTACGGGGTTTGGGTGTTCTCGCTCGAGAAAGTCTGCGGGTCTTTAAAAATATCTTGCGCGTCCTGATACCGCGTCACAATCCAGTACCCAAGTTCTGGACTGAAAAACACCGGTTCTTCGGCACGGGCTTGTTTGTAAAACCCGAATGGATCGCGGGTGTCAAAGGGTTTGAATTCTTGGGCGGCATGGAATGGGCAACCAGCAGCCGAGGCGTCTCGAGCGGTCATGATTCTACCTCCGTGGGCTGAACAAGGGTTTGGGTTGTGAATCTTTCTCGAGTATACGCTTTGGACTTTGGTTTCTCTTTGGTTTTTAGGGTTATTCGCAAAGCAACCGCAGATTCGCAAACCAATGAACCAAACGATGTGTTGGTGTCTTCCCATCGCAAGGGTGAACACAAGCGACCATGCCCGCGAGGTGCATCTTATGGTCAAGAAGGTTCACCCCTACACGACAATGTTTTCTCGTAGGGGCGAAGCTTGTCTTCGCCCGCCAGGACACGAGTGTTGTGCTAAAACGCACGAAATTCGGACGCTACTTGATCTTATTTGTGACCTGTTATCAGCAACGATTCATACAATCCCGTCACCGCACTCGAGGGTTCACCCATGCCAAAACGCTCGAGCGAATGCAGGTACAAACGGTATTGACGTTTCAGTGCATCTGGACGGTCGGCGGCGTGCAAGGACAGCATCTTTTCCTGGTGCGCGATTTCGCTGCACGGTTCGAGTCGCAAGGCTTTATCGGCGTAGGTCAGTGCCTCGCTCAGTTGCTGGGTTTGGCGGTACAGGGCGCTCAGGCTCGAGAGCATTTTGAGGTACATTTCTTTAAACCAGTATCGCCGTCCCCAGCACCAGTCAAATTCTTCGTTGGCGGCGTACTCGAGCGGAATGTCTGCCAGAAAATCTCCGCTGTACAGGCGCTCGGCAGCTTGGTACGAGACAATGCCTTCTTGTAAATCGCCGTCTTGCACCAGGGCATTGCCCTGATAGCAAAGTTGTTGAAACATCGGGTAATCGAGCCAGGTATGCTCTGGGACTGCCAGGTAGTAGCGTCCCGCCTCGAGCGTCAGGTAATCCGCGCCCTGAGCGTTGGGTTGCAGCACATGGCGCAGGCTGTTGACGGTGTGATGCAAGCGGTTTAAACCAAGCTTGATCTGCTTTGTGTTCGACCACAGCAGGTCAACCAGTTCCTCGCTGGTCGCGCCCTGCTCACCGCGAAACAACAGGTAGGCGAACAAGGTTTTGATTTTACGGGTCGCGCCTTTTGGAACGCGCCATTCAAAACTCGAGCCGTCGGAACGGTAAACACGCAGCGCACCGAAACACCTGATCTTCCATTGACCTTCCAAACTGCCCGTCAAGATCAAGGGTTCTGGCGAATCGACATGATGCGTTTGGGTCAAGACCTCGCTCGAATGCGTCACACCCAGCGCCACGGTCTGGGCAAAACTTGGACTGATGCCCTCGAGCCAATGCCGAAATTGGGCGCGTTCGTCAAGGCGAGCCAGAATGCGCGGCGGTACAAAATGCGGATTGTCATGAAGTCCGTCGCTTGCCATCATGGCGGGATGGGCGTAGATGCTCGAGAGCAATTGTGAATCGAGCAGCAAGTGCTGGTTGTACAAGCAGGCAAATGCCACTGGAAGCTCGAGCGTCAATTCGTGAATGGCTGCCTCGTACTCGCGCAGGTAGACCGCGCCTGAGGGTGTGCGAATCGCCCAAGTCATCTCGACCAGGAACAACACACCCTTAGCGCCCCCATCGAGCGCGGCGTTTAGCGCGTTGCGAAAGGCTGCCATGATTGGAGCAACCCGCACAGGTGCGTTCTGAAAACCATATTGACTCGAGAGGGCGATTGAAGGGGTACGTTCAACGGTTTGTTTTTTCCGTGCCAAAGGCTTGAAAGCCGATTGCAATCCCGCCTGAATACTCGCAACTGAGTGTTCATCTTGAATGTACACGCAACGCCAAGCTTGGGCTTGAAAAGTTTCAATCAAACCAGCACAATGCGCCCACGGGGGCGCGTGTTGATCGTAATAAATGGCGATGTGCCGACTCGTTTGATTCATAGGCGTTCAACAAAATTTGCCCTGGTTTTGGCGCGGACTTCCTCGAGTGTCGCGCCTGGCATCAGTTCGGTCAAGGTCAGTTTGGAATCCAAAAATTCAAACACCGCCAAGTCCGTAATCACCATGTCCACCGAAGCTCGAGCCGTTAACGGCAGCACGCATTCAGGCACGATTTTGCTCGAGCCATCGCTGTTGGTGTGCGTCATGGTGATAATCAATTTCTTTGCGCCGCTCGCCAAATCCATCGCGCCACCAACACCCAACAAAGGCTTGCCAGGAACCGCCCAGTTTGCCAGGTTCGCCGCTTCGTCCACCTCGAGTCCACCCATGATGGCGACATCCACGTGCCGTCCTCGGATCATGGCAAACGATTCCGCACTGTCAAAATAGCTCGCGCCAGGCAAGGCGGTCACTGGAATCTTGCCCGCGTTGACCGGATACTCGAGCGCACCACCATCTTCTGGCGAGGGTCCAACGCCGAGCATTCCGTTTTCGGTGTGCAAAATAATGCCTTGCTCGGGCGTAATCAAATCTGCAACCAAAGTCGGAATGCCAATACCAAGGTTCACCACATCGCCGCGCCGCAACTCGAGCAGCGCCCGCCGTGCCATGTGCATTCGGGCATCGTCCACCTTTTTGATGCTCGCCTTGACCGATGCGCTCGAGCCGAGCAATTCCAGCGTGACATTTGCTTGGACCAAATAATCCACGAAAACACCAGGGGTATGAATGCTCTCAGGCTCGAGTTCACCCACTTCGACAACCTCTTCGACTTCAGCGATCACCAGATCGGCAGCGGTTGCCATTGCCCGATTGAAATTTTGTTCGGTCATGCGGTACACCAAATTACCCGCCGTGTCCGCCTTCCACGCCCGCACGAGTGCCACATGCCCCCGAATCCCAGGCACGAGCACATGCGGCACACCCGCAAAGTCCCGAGTCTCGAGGTTGGCGGCAATCACCGTGCCTGCCGAAGTGGGCGTGAAAAATGCGGCAATTCCCGCTCCGCCCGCCCGCAATGCCTCAGCGAGCGAACCCTGCGGAATCAATTGCACCTCGAGCGCCCCAGATTGAGCGGCGGCAACCGCCTCTGGGTTGCTGGTGAAAAACGAACCGATTGCTTTTTTCAGTTGCCCGTTTCTCAGCAAACGCCCGCCACCCAAACCAGCCTCGCCAACGTTGTTGCCCACAAACGTCAAATCTCGAGTTTGGGTTTCGGCAAGCGCGTGAACCAAATGGACTGGATGTCCGGTCATGCCAAAACCACCAACGAGAATCGTGTCGCCGTTTTTGACCAGTGCGGCGGCTTGTTGGGCTGTGATTTGTGGAACTTGTTTCATGATTCTCCAAAATTTTATGAAAGTAGAAAAGCTTTTGGTGCGTTACAACTCGAGCTAAGTTGCTCGCTCTCCTCTCATCCCCAACCCTTCTCTCCCAGGAGAGAAGGGAGCTTTGGTTTTTTCTTGTGTGGCTGAGATGATGCTCGAGAAGAGGATGTTGGTTAAGCAAGCACAGATATTTTAGATTCGTTCGATGATTGCGGCTTCGCCTTGACCAATACCAACGCAAAGGGTTGCAAGTCCGTACCTCGAGCGTTCGCCAAGCTGGGCACGGCGCTGAAGTTCGTGAATCAAACTGGTAACAATTCGAGCACCAGAGCAACCCAACGGATGTCCGAGAGCAATTGCACCACCGTTGACGTTGGTGATTGACTCATCAATCTCGAGTTCGCGCAGCACGGCTAAAGATTGCACCGCGAAGGCTTCGTTTAATTCAACCAAATCCAAATCCTCGAGTTCCAGGTTGGCTCGAGCCAAGGCTTTTGGTACGGCTTTGACGGGTCCCAAACCCATCACGCGAGGATCAACGCCTGCCGCCGCACCACTGACCCAGCGTGCCAGAGGTTTGATGCCCAACGCATCAGCGCGGGTTTCACTCATCAGCACCAGGGCGCTCGCACCGTCGTTCAGACCGCTCGAGTTGCCCGCCGTGACCGTGCCATTTTTGCGAAAGGCGGGTTTGAGTTTGGTAAGTTGCTCGAGGCTGGTGTCGAGTTCCAGACCGAGTTCGGTTTTTTTAAAGCGTGGGTATTCGTCGGTGTCAAAAATGATCGGGTCACCCTTGCGGGTTGGGATTGGCACACCGACAATCTCGCGTTTGAAATAACCCGCGTTCATGGCAAACACCGCCCGACGTTGAGACTCGAGTGCGAAGGCATCCTGTTGTTCACGGCTGATCTCGCCGCCCTTGATTTTGCCCTCCAGACTCATTTGGTAAATGTTCTCGGCGGTTTCACCCATCGCCTCGAGTGGAAACAAGGCTTCCATCGCAGGGTTGGGAAAACGCCAACCGAGCGTCGTGTCATAGGCGGTGACATTGCCCGACGGACCAAAGGCAATCGGGTTTTTGGGCATGGCATACGGCGCTCGGGTCATGCTTTCGACACCGCCAGCCACGAAAATCTCGCCCTCGCCACACCGAATGGCTCGAGCGGCTTGGTTGATCGCGGCAAGACCACTGGCGCACAAACGGTTGACGGTGATTCCTGCCACTGAATGCGGCAAACCCGCCAGCAATGCGCCCATGCGTGCCACGTTGCGGTTGTCCTCGCCGGCTTGGTTGGCGCAGCCAAAGACCACCTCTTCGATCTCGAGCGGATCAATTCCAGCGCGGCTCACGGCTTCACGAATCACGATGGCTGCCAGATCATCTGGACGCACGCTCGAGAGTCCACCGCGAATCGAAGCGATTGCCGTTCGCACGGCACTGACAATCACGACTTCATGCACGTTTGATCCTTTCTGCTGCCTCAAGGACACGATCAACAAACACGTCGCTCGAGCCGAGGGTGTTTGCTTCAGTCAGTGCGTCCCAATCAATTTTGGCACTCACTTGTTCTTTTGCCACATCAATCAAGTGGCGTTTGCTGGCAATGGCTTCTTGCGCAATTTTGGCGCTCAATTTTTTGGCGCTAGATTTATCCATAAAAGCCGCCAGCGCAAATGAAAGCGCCTCGGACAGCATCAAGCCCTGAGAAGCTTTGATATTCTCGAGCATTCTTGCTTGGTTGACCACCAAGTTTTCGCTTAAAAAAACAGTTTTCTCGAGCGCCCCCGAAGTTAAACCGATCATTTGCCCGAGCGTCAACCACTCGAGTTGCATTCCGTGCGTGCCGCGTTCATGCTCGTGAAGCATGGCTTGATGCACACCACCCAGTAAATTCGTGTTCATGCGGGCGGCAGTCAAAATAAGTTCGCTGATGACTGGGTTGGATTTTTGCGGCATGGTGCTCGAGCCGCCACGTGATGCGTCTGAAGATTCGCGCAACTCGGCAATTTCGGATTGTGCCAGCAGCAGCACGTCTTGCGCGATTTTGCCCAGACTGCCCGTGAGCATCGAAAGCCATCCCGCGAGTTCTGCCATGTTGTCGCGTTGCGTGTGCCATGCCATCAAAGGCAGGTTCAAATCAAGTTCGCTTGCCAGGGCGCTCAAAACATCAAAACCTCGATTTCCGAGCGCCGCCAACGTCCCAACCGCACCACCAAACTGCACGACCATGACCCGAGGCTCGAGTTCTTTCCAACGTGCATGATGACGAATCAATGGCGTAAGCCAGGAAGCCACCTTAAAACCAAACGTGATCGGCAATGCCTGCTGCGTGTGCGTTCTGCCCGCTATGAGGCTGTGCTGATGCCGCCGAGCGAGGCTGGCAAAATTGGCAATCAAACGCTCGAGGTGTTGCACCATCATCTCGAGCGCGACTCGCAATTGCAAGACCCGCGCCGTGTCGAGAATGTCCTGCGTGGTCGCCCCAAAATGCACGAAATCAGCCGCCTCGTCCTGCGCCAGATGTTCACGCAATTGCCGCACAAGTTCGATCACCGGAAAACCATCGTTCTCAATCCCAGCTTTTAAGCCTTCAACATCAACCTCGAGCGTCCGTGTTGCCGCATCTATCGCATTTGCTGCCTCGAGTGGAATGACCCCAAGTTTGCCTTGCGCCCGTGCTAATGCCGCTTCAACCTCGAGCATGGTTTTGACATGAACCGCGTCCGAGAAGATTTTGGTCACTTCAGGGTCAGCAAAACTCGAACCGTACAATTGCGAATCGAGCGCCGAGAACGCCATTTAAGACACCATCCCAACAACTTGATTTTGCATTCCAGACTCAAAAAGCAGCAAGTTCCTGCTTCCCCTCTCATCCCCAACCCTTCTCTCCATCGGAGAGAAGGGTGTTTTGGCAACATCTTGAGATGCCAAAACATTACGTTCTAAACCCTCTCCCGCATATGCGGGAGAGGGTGGCGAGCTTGCTCGCCGGGTGAGGGCTTGATTTTGCCCCAATCTCTTAAACATCAAAAAACACCGTCTCGAGTTCGCCCTGCATGTGAATGTCAAAGCGATAGGTCGTGCCGTCTGTGGCATCCTCTCGGCTGGAAATCAAACTTTTTCGTCGTTGAGGATCGAGGGCGTTGAGTACAGGGTCGCTCGAGTTAGTGGTTTGATCGTTAAAGTAAATTCTGGTCACAAGATGAATCAGCAAACCGCGCATGAACAAGCGAACGTTGATGTGGGGTGTGGTGTCTCGAGCACCTGGTTTGATGGTGCGAAACCAGTACGCGCCGTTGACATCCGTCCCAGAACGTCCAAAGCCAGCAAAGTTGGGGTCAGCTTGGGCGTGTTGGGGGTCGGATTCGTGTTTGAAAATTCCTGCAGCGTCTGCCTGCCAAATCTCGAGCATCGCGTCTGGGATTGGTTGACCTTCGCCATCAAAAACCTGTCCGCGCAGCCAAATAAGCTCACCTCGAGTTTGCTCACTTACCATGATGTTTTCGCCATCCCGAATCAGGGCGTTATGAAAAAACGGTCCGACGGTTTGACTGGCGGTTTGTAAACTCGAGCCTTCAGTGTTCATCGTCGTCTCCGTCTCGCTCGAAGGTGGTGGAAAGGCTTCCTGCGAGCACAATATCAAAGCGGTAGCCGAGCGCCCATTCTGGTGTTGTTAGCTCGAGGTCAAAATGCGAGATCAGGCGTGCTCGGGCGGCAGCATCAGGAATGCCGTTGTAAATCGGGTCAAATGGCAAGAGCGGATCGCCTGGGAAGAACATTTGTGTCACCATGCGCTCGAGAAAGTTGCGTCCAAAAACGCTGAAGTGAATGTGGGCGGGTCGCCAAGCGTTGTGGTGGTTGCGCCACGGGTACGCGCCCGGTTTGATCGTGGTGAAACGGTACGTGCCGTCATCGTCGGTCAGCACGCGCCCAGCCCCGCTAAAGTTTGGGTCGAGCGGCGCGGGATGTTGGTCGCGCAAGTGAATGTAACGCCCCGCAGCATTCGCCTGCCAAACCTCGAGCAGCGCATTTCGCACGGGTTTGCCGCGTTCATCAAGTACCCGTCCGGTCACGATAATTCTTTCACCCAAAGGTTCACCATTTTGAATAGCGTTACGTGTCAGGTCGTTGTCAAATTCTTGCAGGCTCGAGTGACCATACACCGGTCCGGTCAACTCGCTTAACGTATGCGCCAGCGGCACAAGCGCGTGATTTGGCGCTCGTTTGAGGCTCGAGGTGTAAGGCGGATGCAACAGCGCGGGTTGAATCCGCCAATCGAGGGTTTGAATCGTTTTGCTCATGATGCACCATCCTCGAGCCGTCCCTGTTCGGTCAAGATTCGTTTGGCAATCGCAAAGGCGCTGTTCGCGGCGGGTACACCCGCGTAGGCGGCGACGTGCATCAGCACCTCGCGCAGTTGTTCGGGTGTGACCCCCGTGTTGATGGTGGATCGCACGTGAAGCTCGAGTTCGTGTTCTCGACCCAAGGCGGCAAGAATGGCGATGGTCACAAGATGGCGAGTTTGACGCTCGAGTCCGTCTCGGGTCCAAACGCTGCCCCAAACGGTTTCGGTGATGTGTTGCTGGAAATCTTGATCGAAGGCGTTGGCGTTTTTTAAAGAGCGCTCTACGTGTGCGTCACCAAGCACTTCGCGCCGAACTTTCACGCCGTTTTCAAACTTGCTCATGCAACCCCCTCGAGAAATTTTTTGATGATTCGCGCCATCGCTGCGGGTTGTTGAATGCACGGCAAATGCCCAGCATCTTCGATCAATTCCAGCCGAGTCTCGAGGGTTTGCGCGAGTTCTTGACTGAGTGCCACAGGTGTACTTTGGTCATCTTGACCGCAAACCACCAAGGTTTTGACTCGAGCTTCAAAGATCATTTTGGCTGCCTGGTGTAAATCCGAATCGCGCAACGCCGTGCAAGTGGCGACATAACCCAATACCGATGTGCGCTCGAGCATGTTCTGAAAACCACGAACTCGAGCGGGTTGCTCGGCATGAAATCTCGAATCAAACCAACGCTGCATCACCGATTGCGAAATGGACTCGAGTCCTCCAGCTTGCACCGCACCAATACGGGCGTTCCATGATTCTGCCGTGCCAATTTTCATGCCCGTATCGCAAAACACCGCGCCAGCCACACGCTCGGGAAACTGCGAGGCGAACTCGAGCGCGATTTGACCTCCAACCGAAATCCCGACCAAGATCACACGCTCGAGTTGCAGATGCTCGAGCAAGCCAAAAAGATCGTTGGCAAAATCGGTGATCGAATATGTTCCCGTCGGCGCGTCGGACAGACCATGACCGCGTTTGTCGTAACGCAACACTGGACGCTCGAGCCTGGCGGTCACACCGTCCCAGATTCGCAAATCGCTGCCAAGTGAATTGACGAACACCAACGGAATTCCTGTCAAATGCGTGTTCTCGAGTTGGTAATGAACGGTCAAACCAGCAACATTGGCAAAATTGGTCATGTCATCACCCTATCCGACTCGAGCATCCCAACGTAATTTTCGGCAAGCACTTGGGCTTGAGCGCGGCTTGAGACCACCTGCTCGAGTTGTGCCAGTTGCAGCTTGTGCTCATAAGGGTCGGAAAGGTCGTGACGGTGTAACATTGAGGTCATCCACCAGGAAAAATACTGCGCTCGCCACACGCGTTTTAAACACGTTTGAGAATATTGACTGAGTGCCAAACTCGAGTTTTGCTGGTATTTTTGGGTCAAGGCGTTCGAGAGAATCTTAACGTCATTGATCGCCAGGTTCATGCCCTTTGCACCCGTCGGTGGCACGATATGCGCCGCATCGCCCGCCAAGAACAAGCGCCCGTACTGCATCGGTTCGACCACAAAGCTGCGCATTCCGGTGATGCCTTTTTCAAAAATAGCGCCCGAAGTCAGCGAAAAATGTTGCGCCTCGAGCCGCGTTCCAAGCTCTTGCCAAATTCGTTCATCAGACCAATTGTCAATGTTTTCATCGGGCGCAACTTGAATATAATTTCTCGAGACGCTGGCACTTCGCATACTGTGCAGCGCAAAACCGCGTTCGTGATTGGCGTAAATGAGTTCGTGGCTCGAGGGTGGCGCTTTTGCCAGAATCCCAAGCCAAGCAAACGGATAATGGCGTTCAAAAACCTTCAACACACCACTGGGAATCGCATCTCGGCAAATGCCATGAAAACCGTCCGTCCCCGCAATGTAATCACACTCGAGGTTACGTTCTTCGCCGTCCTGAAGAAACGTGATTTTGGGTTGGTTGCCCTCGAGTCCTGAGAGCCTTATTCCCGTGGCTTCAAAGTGCAAAGGCTGTGCGGACTCGAGTCGCGCCTTGATTAGGTCTTTAACGACCTCCTGCTGCCCGTAGACGGTAATCGAACGTCCACCTGTCAAACTTGGAAAATCAATGCGGTGCGTTTGCCCACCAAAGCGCAGCAACGTCCCCTCATGGCGCAAACCCTCGAGCGTCAGGCGTTCACCAAGTCCGTTTGATTTCAATAATTCTACCGTGCCATGCTCGAGCACCCCAGCCCGCACCCGTTTTTCGACGTACTCTCGAGATTTAGATTCCAGCACCACATTCTCAATGCCTGCACGGTGCAAAAGATGCCCGAGCAGTAAACCTGCTGGTCCTGCGCCAATAATGCCCACTTGGGTTCGCATCGTGCCTCCAAAAAAATGATGGCAGCAGTCTCGGGCTTCAAGGGCAGATAATCAAGCCCATTGTCCAGAATAAACGGACAGCATAAAATGCAAGCATGGCAATTCTTGGAACGGTTTCTCAGGCTGGAGCGGTACTCGATTTGTTCAGCTTCCAACACCCAGAGTGGGGCGTGCGCCAAGTCGCCCGCACCCTGGCGATTCCTAAATCCAACGCCCATCAGTTGCTATCCTCGCTCGAGAACATTGGATTGTTGCACCGCATGGTCACAGGGCGTTACCGCCTCGGTTTTAAAATCCTCACGCTCGGGCAGTACCTCCTGACCAACACGCCTTGGCGCGACGTGGCACACCGCGCACTGGTCAAGCTCGAGGCACAATTTTCTGAAACGGTGCAACTGGCGGTCCTTGACGGTGGTCGTTTGATTTACGTGGACAAAATCCTCGGCTCTGACCCGCAGGCGGTCAAGTCCAGCCACAGCGACATCGGTCAAGCCATCTCGCCACACGTCAACGCCCTGGGGCGCGTGCTGCTTGCCAGCAAATCATGGCGGGTGGTCTTGAACACGTTTCAACCATCTGGATTGCACGCCCACACGCCACACACCATCACAGACCAGACCGCCTTCAAAACCGAACTCGAGCAGATTGCACGGCGAGGCTTTGCCCTTGATCTCGAGGAATCAAGAACCGGTGTTTGTTGCATCGCAGCCCCGATTCGCAACCACAACGGCGACATCATCGCGGCAATCAGCCTCAGTTTGCACTCGAGCCGAAATGAGGGCATTCCAGATTTCTTGCGTGATCAGCTTTTACAAACTGCCGCTTCGATCTCGAGGTCTATCGCCTTTGATCCAGAGTTTGTCAGTGAAAATCGCACGCAGGCGCGGCTGGCTGGTCGCAATTGATTAGGTCCGATGTGGTTGACAGGGATTTAAGGATTCGTCCTGAAATAAAATCCACGTGTATGGGCGCAGCAAGCACATTGACTCCGACTTAATCCCAAAACTCGAGTCTCACACCAAAAAATGCACTTACCTCGCCTGAAGCCCTCATCCGGCTCGTTCCTCGCCACCTTCTCCCGCAGGGCAGGGGAAGAAGAAAAACCTCGAACCACACGTGTAAAAAATCGAACTCCCTTCTCCTGATATTGGGAGAAGCGCGAACAGCCCGCAAGGTGCTGTCTTGTGAGCAAGAAGGGTCGGGAATGAGCGACCATGCCCGCTAGGTGCGTTTTATGGTCAAGAGAGGGTAGACAAAGCATTTGCAGATTTTATTTCAGGACAATTCCCAAACCCGTTCAAACTCGAGTATCGTTTTAAAATCGGAGGCACGCGTTGACATTGCTTGCACACGCCACAACCAAACCAGGCGAATTGCTCGAGGCTTCTACCATTCGGCAAACCTTGTCGTCGCTCGAGGGTCGGTTTAAGGGTCAAAAAGTGTTGGTTTTGATTCCAGACCACACGCGCACATTGCCACTGCCGCAACTCTTCAGAATGTTGGTCGAGGTGTTTGAAGGTGCTGCCAAACTCGATTTCATGATCGCGCTTGGCACACACCCGCCGCTCGAGGAAGCGCACATCCCGAAACTGGTCGGCATCAGTTCTGAAGAACGCAACACGATTTTTAAACACGTGGGTTTGCTCAACCATGCCTGGCAAGACCCGAATGCCTTGCAAACCGTCGGGGTTGTACCAGAGGCTCGAGTTCGAGAAATTGCAGGAGAATTCTGGCATCCGACGCTTGGCAGTGACGTGCAGGTGCGGCTGAATCGGGCAGCACTCGAGGCGGATCAAGGCGTGATTCTGGGACCGACTTTCCCCCATGAGGTCGTGGGATTTTCGGGGGGCGCAAAGTATTTGTTTCCAGGTATTGGCGGCGCAGACACGATTAACGTCATGCACTGGTTGGGGGCGCTTGCGGGAATTCGCAAAACCATTGGCGTGAAAGACACGCCTGTTCGCGCCTTGATCCACGAGGCGGCAAGTCATGTGCCAACGCCAATCACATTGATTTCTTTGGTGGTGCAAGGCGCGGGTTTAGCGGGCATGTTCGTTGGCGATCACATCACAGCTTGGGGTGCGGCTGCCGACCTCTCGAGCCAGCGCCAGATCGTTTGGGTGGACAAACCCTTCAAGCGCGTGTTGTCGTGCGCTCCGCCAATGTACGACGAATTGTGGACGGCGGGCAAAGCCATGTACAAGCTCGATCCAGCCCTGGCGGACGACGGTGAACTGATTATTTACGCGCCACACCTCAGCGAGGTCAGTGTGGTGCATGGAAAGTATATTTTCGAGATCGGTTATCACAGCGTGCTGTATTTTTTAAACCAATGGGATCGGTTTAAACACGCACCGCTGGGGGTGGTGGCACACAGCACCCACGTTCGAGGCGGTGGGGCTTGGGTCAACAATCAAGAGCAGTGCCGCATCAAGGTCACACTCGCCAGTCGTATCAGTCCCGAAGATTGCGCTCGGTTAAACTTGGGGTACATGAACCCAGACACGATCAACATTGAGGATTTTGCGGGACTTGAAGATCAGGGCATTTTGCTGGTTCGCAAAGCCGGTGAGACCCTCTACCGCGTCAAGGAAACCCCATGAGCGACAAAGTATCCCTCGAGTTTCAGGAGATCAGCCAGCGACTTCATGCGCTGGTCTTGCCAGAATTTGATGTGGTGGTCGGCATCGCTCGAGGTGGATTGCTTCCCGCCAGTTTGGTCGCGCATCAACTCGAGCTTCCATTGTTTTTGATGCAACTCAATTACCGTGATGACGCCAATAACCCCCATAGGGCTGCGCCCGAATTGCAAAGACCGCTCGAGTTTGACTTGCAAGGCAGACGGGTGTTGCTGGTGGATGATGTCAGTGTCAGCGGCGCGACCTTCAACGTTGCTCGAGAACTCTTAAGTGGCGCAAGCATCACGACGCTGGCTTGCAAGGGCAAAGCCGATTTTGTCTTGTTTCCCGAGGTTGCCGCCTGTGTGAACTGGCCTTGGAATCTTTCATGACTCGAGCCATCGTTGTCATGGGCGTTTCGGGTTCGGGCAAAACCACGCTTGGCATGGCTTTAGCCAAAAAATTAAATTGGACTTTTGCCGATGCCGACGATTACCACCCACCCGCCAACGTTCAAAAAATGGCGAGCGGTGAGGCATTGACCGATGCTGACCGTGAACCGTGGTTAGAGCAACTTCACGCCCTGATCGAACAGCATCTTCTCGAGAATCAACCGCTTGTGTTGGCGTGTTCGGCTTTAAAAGCCAGTTACCGCCAGACTTTAACCGAAAATCTCGAGGGGGTGCAGGTGGTGTTCTTAACTGGCAGCCGCGAACTCATCGCAAGGCGCATGAACAACCGCGAGCATTTTATGCCAGCCAGTTTGCTCGAGTCGCAATTGAGAACGCTCGAGCCGCCAGAAAATGCGATTGTACTGAACATTGACCAGCCAATTGAGGACATGGTGAGTGAAGTTCTGAGGCAATGATCAGAAAATTAATTTCGCAGGAAAAGACCTGTCATCCTTCGGGGCGAGTGGAAAGCGAACCACCGCAATTGGCTCGAACGGTGACCAAGCCAGTGCCCGGGTGGTTCAGCCCGACGGCAAGTTGGTGGCGGCAAGATACAGCAACAATGGCGGCACATTCAACTTTGCCCTGGCTCGCTACAACCCCTAGGCTTGGGAAATCTGGACCATATTTGATGGTTAGGATGAATCAAGCCTGACCATCAAATATGAACGAAACCCAGAACGATGCCACACCAGCTTAAACTCCAGAACGCAAACCCTGCGAAACTCCGGTGCTCGAGCCATACAACATGAGCGCCGTCGTTGGCATCGTCATCTCCGGCGGTGGCTAAGCCAATCGCTCAGGTCACGCTCGAGCATGGGCAGTTTGAGCTGTGCAGCCGGCTCAAACTCGAGTCCTGCCCAAGCCTTGGATTCAAAAATCTGAGGCTCGAGCGTAAAACAGGTGAAAATCGCCCAGCAAAGTCCCGTAGTCTGTGCGGGTCAATGCAAGTTGAGGACATCAACAACTTCCTCGAGACGTTGGGGTTGAACTGCGGTTTTCAACTTCAGTCGCTCGGGCAGGCTTGGGGTTGCCACAATCGTTATGGGTCACCCTGGATTTATTGGGTTTTTGAAAAAAATCACTTTTTAGCGAATTTAACCCAAAAAATTTTGAATTTGAATCAAGATTTGAAGATTAAAAATCAGTCATAAATGATTCAGAAAAAATTCAGCCTTCCATCAGCTAAGCATTTTAGCCTGACCTCAGTTCATTAAAATAAATTTAATTTTAAAATAATCAAAAACAATACAAACTGATCAAAATACTGCTTTCAATACCAGTAAATTAAACAAATCTGTTAGACAGATCGCAAACTTTATTAAATCAGACATCCCCTGGCAGAAGCAACCGACAACCGGTTTTTGAAATACGTCAACAAATCAAAGCCACCACAGACACCACAAAGGTCAACCCCCACGAAGTTTTAACGTTTTCCAAATCTGAACGCAAACTTCACCACA
>CAXTTL010000104.1:0-16220 GCA_964247135.1 uncultured Deinococcales bacterium
TTTTTAGATTGCGGTTATCGTTTGGCGCGTCAACCATTATGAAAACCGCTGTAAGCCGCTGTGAAGTTGCGCTTCAGCTTGACGCCAGCTTTGATATGTAACCTGGATTAAATTCAGATGAGACATCGGAGGTTGTATGGTTTACTTGGAACTGGCGCGACAAGAATTTCTGGAAGGTACGACTTCCAACATACCCGCCGAAGCCGTCGAGAGCGGCGAGCGGTTGATTGAGCAGTGGTGTGACTGCGTCGAGTCGCACCGCCGAGAATATTTTGACCTGACCGACAAGCGCGGGGCGAATAAACTTTCTGGACGCTCTGGCAGAAGTGTGCTCACCGTCAAGCAATCTCGAGGCACAAGGTGAGGCTAACCTCGAGGCACAAGGTGAATGCGTGTTCTGACTTGGGTTTACCGTCAGCCTGGCATCAGGATGCAAGCCTAAACTACAGTCTATGAAGGTCTTTCAAACCCATGTCTGAGTTCAATATCCTGGTCGCCGATGACGACCCAGGCATCCGTCACTTTTTGCGGCGAGGTTTGCAACTCGAGGGGTATGACGTCCTGGAAGCCGAGTCTGGCGCGGTGGCGGTCAAAATGGCGAATGAATCCCACCCCAATCTGGTGATTCTGGATTGGATGATGCCAGGTCTTGACGGTCCTGAAACCTTGCGCCAAATTCGGGCGGCGGGCGAAACCATGCCGATCATTTTCTTGACCGGTCGAGATGGTTCAAACCTGGACGGTTTGGCGCTCGGCGCGGCAGATTATTTTTCAAAACCCGTGTCGTTTGCACAGCTTGCCGCACGGCTTCATGCCTTGCTGCCGTCGGTGAATTTGACGCACCAAAACAATTTGATTTAAACCAAGTTGTACTTCAAATCTTGCACCATTGGCAGGCGTACAATCGCGGTGGTGGTCGCGCCCAGTTCGCTTTCCAGTTCGACCGTGCCGCCGTGTTGTTCGGCAATCCAGCGGGCAATCGACAAGCCCAGCCCAGTGCCGCCCGTCTGTCTCGAGCGTGAGGTGTCGGTGCGGTAAAAACGCTCGAACACCCTTTTCAGGTCGTCGGGACTGATGCCCTGACCCGTGTTCGAGATTCTGATTTCGGCATCGCTGTCCGAGCGCTTCAACTCGAGCCAGACCCGTCCGCCCTCGGGGGCATACTTCAGGGCATTGTCGAGCAAAATCAGGGTCAGTTGTTTGAGTTTGTCCGCGTCGCCCAGGATCGCGCACGGCTCGAGCAACAAATGCTCCAAGCTGCGCCCAGCCGCCAAATGCGCCGCCTCGCGCAGGGTTTCCTCGAGAATCGGCACGAGTTCCAGACGCTCGAGACGCAAGCCGTCGCCCGCGTCGCCCCGAGCCAGCGCCAGCAGGTCGTTCGCCAGCCGTCCGAGCCGAATGGCTTCACGGGCGCTTTCGTTGATCGCGTCCTTGCGTTCCTCAATCGTCATGTTCGGGAAACGCTCGAGCACTTCAAGGTTGCCCTGAATCACCGCGAGCGGGGCGCGAAGTTCGTGGGCGGCATCTGCCAGAAAACGGCGTTGACTTTCGACCAGCACACCCATTTTTGTTTGGGTTTGGGCAACCACCAGTTCGCTGTTGTGGCGTTCGGTCACATCGCGGAAAAAGATCGTGATTCCGGCTTGAACTGACACAACAGAAATCTCGAATTGTGCCTCGAGCAACGAAGAATAGGCTTCAAATTCGAGGGTGACCCGCTCCAGCATCGCTTTGTTGTAATTGGTTTCAAAGATCGAATCTTTTGCGTCTGGGAACAACTCCCAAAGATTGCGTCCAAGCATTTCCTCTCGGGTAAATTGGGTTAAACGTGCGCCAGCCGTGTTGACATAGGTCACGACCCAATCACGATTGACCGCGATCAATCCGTCTTTAAGACTCTCAAAAATCAACTCGGTTTCGTGCTGCAATCGTCCACGCTCGAATTCCGCGTGTTTGAACGCATCAATCCCAAATAAAACCAGCACCGCGCCGTCGGTTTGATCCTCGAGCGTGCGGTACGGACGAATCCGCAGCAAAAACCAACAATCGTTGTGGTCTTGCACTTCAAGGTCGCTCGGGGTGTCGGACTCAATCACAGCCATGATTAACGCCTGCAAGTTGACCGTCTCGAGCGAATGACGAACCTGCCAGATCGGTTGCCCAATATCGCCAGCCCGCAGCCCCAGGGTTTTTTCGGCTTGCGGGGTAAAGCGCCGCACGGTCAAATCTGCGCCGACGGTCACAATGCCCAGTTCGACACTCGATTGAAAATTGAGGTGGTCTTCGTTTAACAGCCGCAAATCCGTGTTGCGTTCGTTCAATTCGTCATTGATGGTTCGCATCTCTTCGTTGCTCGACTCGAGTTCTTCCTTGGCGGTCTCGAGTTCCTCGTTGAGGCTCTGCATTTCCTCGTTGGCAGATTGCGCCTCTTCGTTGGTGGACTGCAATTCCTCGTTGCTGGCTTCGCCCTGCTCCTGAATAAATTGCAGGTATTCGCGCGTCTCGAGCAATTCGCGTTTGAGGTCAGCAATCTGTTGCGTCATGTCCTGAAGCGCCTCGCGGCTGTCTTCGCGGGTCTTGAGGCTGTGAGACTTGGGCTTGGCTGTTTTCAGGATTGCATCGGCGGCACCCGGCGGCGTCTCAAACAACACCAGCAAACAACCGCGTTGCCGCAGCGGCACCACCTCGAGGTTGAGGGTTTCAGGCACGCCCTCATGGACAAAACGCACACCTTCGGTTCGCATGGCGCGGTTTTCGGCTTTAACCCGTTCGATCAATGACCGCAACGGCAGCATCAAACCCTCTCGCGCCATTCTGAGCAATTGAAAACTTGCCTTGCCGCTCGGCATCTCGAGGAAATGACCCGTGACCCCACGAAATTGCACGATCTCGAGCTGTTCGTTGACCAACACGCCCGCCGGAGCGTAACGGGCGAGCATGATCCGGTCAGCCTCGCTTTGCAAATCTGGTTTGGGAATGCTGACCGAACTCGCCTGTTCAGGTTCGGTTTTTGCCGCATTGCTCGCCGTCAGTGGCAGGGTCGGTTTTGGAATTCGGGCGCTGGCGGGCAGCTTGACGTAAACCCGACAGCGGTTGTCCAATGGAGCAAACAATTCCGTATGACGCCCCACCGTTTCCGAAGCCCCCAAGAACAATATGCCCTCGGGCTTTAAGGCGTAATGAAAGGTCGGAATCACCCGCGCCTGCAAGACCGGCTCGAGGTAAATCAGTAAATTGCGGCAAGAGATCAAATCCATGCGCGAAAATGGCGGGTCGGCAAAAACATTGTGGTGCGCGAAGACCACCAGCTCACGGACCGCCTTGCTGATGCGGTAAGAGCCGTTCTCTTCGGTAAAAAAACGTTTCAGGCGCTCCTTGGAAACGTCGTGCGTTAAACTTTTGGCAAAAAATCCCGCCCTGGCTTTCTCGAGGTGGGCTTGGTTTAAATCCGTGGCAAACACCTTGAGCGGAATGCGGAGCTTTTCTTTGTCCATAAACTCGAGGTACGCCATGGCGAGCGAGTACGCCTCTTGCCCAGTCGAGCAACCACTGATCCAGATTCGCACCTCTTGGTCGGCAGCCCGATTTTTGACCAGGCTGGGAAAAACCTTGCGTTGCAAAAATTCAAACGCTTGCGGGTCACGAAAAAAACGGGTCACGCCAATCAGCAAATCCTGGTACAACACCTCGAGTTCTGACGGGTGGGTGCTGAGGCGTTTGGCGTAAATAGCCAGCGAGGCAATATTGTCCAGCAACAAACGCCGATCAATGCGCCGCCGAATGGTGGTCGAACGGTACAAGGAGAAATCCACGCCCCGGGCATCGTGCAGCAACCGCAAAATACGCCTGAAACTTTCGTCCTCTGGCGTCAAAGCCGCCTCAGATTTGGCGCTCGAGTCTGCAAGCTTCTTGCCTTTTACAACGGCTCGAGGTTCGGCAACGTTCTCGAGCAGGTAAGCTTTGTGCGACAAACGCACCAGTTCGGCGGCGATCCCCTCGGGTGGCAACACAAAATCGACCACGCCAGCCGCCACGGCGCTGTGCGGCATCGAATCAAACTTCGCCGATGCCTCATCCTGGGCAAAGGTGATGCCGCCCTCGCCCTTGATCGCCTCGAGTCCAAGGGTTCCGTCCGAGGCGGTTCCAGACAGAATCACACCGATGGCGCGGTGCGCTCGGTCCCCAGCCAACGAAATTAAAAAATCGTCTATCGGTCGGTGCTGCCCGCGTCCCGCCGTGCGGCTCGAGAGTTGCAAAACCCCGTGACTGATTGCCAAATTGGTGTTGGGCGGAATCACGTAGACGCTGTTGGCTTTGACGCTTGTGCCGTCTTTGATTTCCAAAACTGGCAATTGGGTGGTGCGCGACAGCAAATCCCGCAGCACGCTTTCATGGTTTGGGTCGAGGTGTTGCACCAGCACAAACGCCATGCCCGTGTCGTTCGGCAGCGCCGCCAGCAACCTCGAGAATGCCTCCAAACCGCCCGCCGATGCGCCAATCCCCACGACCACCGGAATTGCATCGGGCTTGGCAGGTCGTTTTAAGGCTCGAGCCGCCACTTTTGGTTTGACCACCCGAGCGGCTTTGGTGCCTTTGAGCGCCTTTGAATCCAGCGAAGATTCCAACACGGGCAGTTTTTGTTTCACGTTTGACCCTTTGGTTGGCTTGTTAAGTGCTCAAAGTCACATGAATCAACTCGAGCAAGGAATCGAACGAAATGGGTTTCACCAAAAAACCGTTGGCTTGCGCCGCCCGCGCACGGTCTTCGGGTTCGTCCCTGCCGGAGAGCACAATCACTTTCGGACGCGGCTCGAGCAAACTCAATCGCGCCAGCGTCTCAAAACCGTCCAAGCCAGGCATCATCAGGTCCAAGAGCACCAAATCTGGCAGGTAAGTTTGGAAAGTCTCGAGTCCCAATTCGCCGTCCTCAGCCGTTTGAACTTCAAAACCAGCCAAACCCAAACCGCGCCGCATCAAACTGCGCATTCCAGGTTCATCATCAATCACCAACACACGGTGCTTAACCGTGAAGCTTGAAATCATGGCGCTCGTGTCAAAGTCACGATTCAATGTTACTCTTTTTGGCAGATTAAAGTAAGGCAAAATGTTGCAATCAATTTCGTGTGGGTCAAATAATTTACATGCTCTAAGCGGCGCTACTCATGAGAGCAACAACACCTCTCGAGACACCCGAAGGTGCGTCTTGGGATCAAGAAGAAGCTTGCAGCGCCTTGCAACGGGAGAACTGTCCTAAAATCCAATCAACCCGAAATTCCTTATGCCAATCAAAATGGTTTTGTAAAATAACCGCAAAACAAACGTCAGACACAGAATCCAATACCAAAATACCCTTTTATGAGTCGCTCGAGTTAAAATGAGTCATGACCCCAGACCGTTTGGATTTCCTGAAAACCTTGCTGACCACCCCAGGACCGAGCGGTTTTGAAACCCGAGTGGCGAAAGTGTACGGCGATGAAGCCAGCAAGTTCGCAAGTGTCGAAAAAGACCATGCCGGCAATGTGTATGCCAGCATCAACCCGGGTGCAAAATTGCGCATCATGCTGTCTGGGCATTTGGACGAAATCGGTCTGATCGTGACGCACATCGACAAGGACGGCTTTATCTGGCTGTCCGGCATCGGCGGTTGGCAAGCCAGCATTTTGCTCGGGCAGCGCCTGCGCCTGCTGGCAAAGGACGGCGATCTGATCGGCGTGATCGGTACAAAACCCACGCATTTGATCGAACCCGATGACCGCAACAAAGCCACCAAACTCGAGGACATCTGGCTTGACGTGGGTTTGAGCGCCGAAGAGGTCAAACAAAAAGTGCGCGTCGGCGATGTCGCGGTGATCGAACAACCCGTGATCGAATTCGGCAACGGTCGTATTGCCTCCAAAGCCTTGGACAACCGAATCGGCGCGTTTGTGGTGCTCGAGGTGCTGCGGGGTTTAAAAGAAAAAGGTTGCCAACACCACGTTATTGCGGTGGGCAGCACCCAGGAGGAAATTGGTTTGCACGGCGCAAAAATGGCGGCGTTTAAACTCGAGCCTGATGCCGCCATCGCGGTCGATGTGACCTTTGAAACCTCGCAACCTGGGTCGAACGTCAAAAAAACGGGCGAGTGCGCCTTTGGTTCCGGCGCGAACCTGACCATTTCGCCCATGACCAGCCCAGTCATAAACGACGGCATTCAAGAGATTGCCCAAAAAGAGCATCTGGGACTGACCACGGCTGCCAGCGCCAACTGGAGCGGCACCGACGCCGACGAGATTATTCTGGCTCGAGCTGGCATTCCGACGGCGGTGCTCAGCGTTCCGGTGCGACACATGCACTCGCCCTCGGAAATGGCGGACACCGCCGACATTCAGAGGGTGATTGATGTCATGGTGGCATACATCCTCAGCCTGCCCGAAAATGCCAGCTTTCAGCGTTGAGCAAAGGATTTTCTGATTTTCGAGCTTGAACCCTCGAGAATGAGGCTTCAAGTCTAAACTCAAGTTTAAAAGTGCTTAAAAATGCTTGGGTGAGCAAAGTTACCCAAAAGGGGACAACTGTGAATGCAGGATTTTCACTTGCGTTCCGCCCCAACACCCATATACTCCTGCAATGCTTCGATTCGTCCTGACCATCCTTGCCATTGCGACATTATTCAGTGCTGCACAGGCGAAGTCTTACGTGGTTCAATCGGGTGACACCCTGTATTCGGTCGCCAGATCAAACGGCATCAGCCTGGCGCAACTGATGGTTTTCAACAAGGGGATTAACACCAACCTCAAACCTGGACAGCGTTTAAACCTGCCAGAATCGGCTCGCGCAACCACGACAAGCAGCAAAACCAAAGCCCCACAAAACACCTTCAGCCGCGCCAGCAGCTCGAGCGTGGTTCAAGCCGCCTACCGAAACCTTGGGGCGCGTTACGTCTGGGGCGCAAGCCGTCCTGGCGCGTTTGACTGCTCGGGCTTCACGATGTACGTCATGCGCCAATTTGGGGTCAGCCTGCCGCACTCCTCGAGCGCCCAATTTCGCATGGGTCGCAGCGTTTCACGCGGCAACCTGCAAGCCGGCGACCTGGTGTTTTTCAGCAGCGGAACTCGCGGCGTGGTGGGACACGTCGGCGTGTACATCGGCAACGGACGCATGATTCACGCCAGCACCCCCAGCACGGGCGTGATCGTCTCGAGCATCAACGAATCGTATTTCGCCGCCCGTTACCTCGGTGCGCGGCGCGTCAAGTAAAACAAACTTGAAATTTTGAGGCTCGAGCGGGAAACGCTCGGGCTTTTTTACAGCGGTTTTCATATCCGTTGACGCGCTTCTTGACCCTGAAAGCAGCACCTGACGGGCTTGGGTCGCTCCGCGCTTTCACTCCTATGAAAACCGCTGTCTGTTGCTACTCCCGCTGGTCGCCAACGTTCGACGCTTCGCGTCAAACATTGTGCAAGGCGCTGTAATCCAAACTCGAGCGTTCCAACGCCTTCCCAAACGCCATCCCTGCAAACCCGAGTTGCTCGAGCGTCGTCTCCCGCCCCAAACTGAAGCGAATGCTGGCTCGAGCCTCATCTGGGCTGCGTCCAAGGGCAATCAGCACATGGCTCGGCTCGAGCGTTCCAGCGCTGCACGCGCTGCCCGAACTGGCGGCGACGCCTTCCAGGTCAAGGTTCATCAGCAAAGCTTCGCCGTCCACCCCCAGCGCGGTCACATTGACATGGCGCGGACTGCGGTTGCTTGGGTGTCCGTTCAAACTGACGTTTTGATGCTCGAGCAGCATGGTTTGAAAGGCATTGCGTAAACCCTCGAGCCGCACGGATTCTTCTGGTTGAAGCCCCACAGCTTTTTCGGCGGCAAAACCCATGCCAACCGCACCAGGAACATTGTGCGTGCCGCCGCGCAAACCGCTCTCCTGATGCCCGCCGTAAAGCAACGGTGGAAGCTCGAGTCCACGCCGAATGAACAACGCGCCAACGCCTTTTGGACCGTAAAATTTGTGCGCCGAAATGGTCAGTAAATCACAACCCAACTCGAGCACATTTAACGGAACGTAACCCAAACTTTGCACGGCATCGACATGAAACACAATTCCCTTGGCGCGACAGACTTCAGAAATTTTACGCACATCTTGCAGGCTGCCAATTTCGTTGTTGACGTGCATGATGCTGACCAACGTGGTTTTTGCTGTAATCGCCTCGAGCACTTGCTCGGGATCAATCACGCCAAATTCATCAGGCTTCAGGTAGGTGACTTCGCAACGTTTTGAAAGCTCGAGCGCTCTGGCAGGCGCAAGCACCGCGCTGTGCTCAATCGCGCTCGTGACGATCTGTCCACCCTTCGCCAAACCCAAGCCAAACAAAACTTGATTGTTGGCTTCGGTGCCGCCAGAGGTAAAAATCAGTTCTCGACTCGAGCAACCCAAAGCCCGTCCCAAACGTTCGCGGGCTTCCTCGAGCGCCTCCTTGGCGATGCTGCCCTCACGGTGAACGCTTGAGGCATTGCCTTGCAAAAATTGGTATGGACGCATGAGCGCTTCGATGTCTAAATCGAGCGGTGTGGTCGCGGCATAATCGAGGTAAACACGCATCAGAGGTATTGGAGGTATTGGTAGTAGGGTGCGCCCCGCGCACCAGTTTGTGCCAGACAGTGTCTTGGCTCGAGTTTTTGCTTTATGCCATCGGTAAGGCTTGCCCCGCCGCCACGTGTTCACGCATTTGCAGCACCGCGTTGCCCAGTTCGGCTTCTTTCATCAGGTCGGCAAGGCTGGTGTTGCCCAGAACGTCCCGAATCGCGCCGTCCACCCGTCGCCACAGGCTCTCGGTGCCGCAGGCGGAGATGTGCGAGCAACTGCCAGGGTCTTCGATACAACTGACGGGCGCAAGGCTGCCCTCGAGCGCCTCAACGACTTGCAGCGCACTGATTTCTTCGGGCGCTCGAGAGAGTTTGTAACCACCGAACGCTCCGCGAACGCTGCGAATAAACCCTGCACGGCGCAGGTTGGCGGCGATTTGCTCGAGGTAATGCTGAGAAATGTCTTGCTTTTCGGCAACGTGTTTTAACGCCATCGCCTCGCCGCCTGCGGCAGCAATTTCGACCAGGGCGCGTAAACCGTATTGGGCTTTGGTTGAAATCCACATCGCTAAAAACCTCCAGGGTCAAACTGAGAATGGTTCTCAATTTAATCCCGTAAAAACCTTACGTCAAGTACGGGATTCACCTTGTCTCGAACTGAACAAAAAATATGGCTTAGGTCTTGTCCAAGAATCAAATCTCGAGCTTGCTTTGCGTTTAAAACAGTTGAAGTTCAAGCCCTTAAGAACGCCACACCGACCAAAACCAGCAGTGCGCCAGCCAACTTGGTGAGCGGATAACCTTCCTGAAAAAACACCACGCCAAAACCAAATGCCAAGAGCGCCTCGAGTCCAAGCACGGCAATGTAGGTCACGCTCATCTGTTGTTGTTTCATGGCGATGGTTTGAATCCCTGCGCCCAGCACAAACAACAGCATGGCAACAAGGCTTGGCGCAAATTTTGAGAGTCCGTCGGCGTATTTCATGGCGATACCACCGGTGGCGAAGGCGGCAGCCGCAATAAAAATCAGGATCATGTTGAAGTTCATCTTTCCTCCGTTGTGACCCGAGTTTGCAACAACCACCGTCACCCGAGCGTTACCAAGAAAAAGAACCTGTCATGAACAGGTTCTTATTGCTTTCGGAGGTTTTAAGTGTGCTTGCGAAACGGCAAATATTTCGGATGCCAAAACCGTGTTCGCGCAAACGCCTCGAGCGCCGCCAAATCCAAACCCCTGATGCGGTACTCGGCAGCCACCCCGTCTTGAAGGGCTTTTTGCATGACCCGAGCCGCCACTTTGATGCTGACCTCGCGCAATCCAGCAATCCGTGGGTAAACGCGCCCAGCATCCAAGGAGGCTTGCGGGGTTTCTTCTGCCAAAGTGTACGATGCCTCGAGCACCATGCCGTCGGTGATTTCTCGGGCGCGTGCCAGCACCGCACCAAAGCCCAAACCTGGGAAAATGAAGGCGTTGTTGCCCTGCCCAATTGGATACGTCTTGCCGTTCAAGACCACATCTTCAAACGGGCTGCCCGTGGCGACGATGGCTGCGCCGTTCGTCCAACGCAGCGCGTCTTCGGGCAGGACTTCGGTGTTGGCGGTCGGATTTGACAGCGGGAAAACAATCGGGCGGCTGGTGTTCTCGAGCAGCGCCCTGACCACCGGTTCGGTGAACACGCCACCTTGCCCTGAAAGCCCCAGCAAGACCGTGGCTTTCGCATTCTGGATTGTCTCGAGCAAACTTGGCGCCGCGCCCGTTACCGTCCATCCTGCGACGCGTGCCAGGGTCTGACGATAACCGTGCTTGTACTCCTCCATGCTGCGATCCTCGAGCAATAAGCCTTTGGAATCCAAGACCAGCACACGGTCATGCGCCTGTTGTTCGCTCAACCCCGCCCGCACCATGCCCTGACGCATTGCCCACGCCACACCGATGCCACCCGCGCCAGCCCCGTGAATCACCACGGTTTGATCCTCGAGTTTCTCGTTTTTCAGTTTTAAAGCGTTCACCACCCCCGCCAGCGTGACCGCGCCCGTGCCTTGAATGTCGTCGTTAAAACTCGGCACAAGTTTGCGGTAACGCTCGAGCACCCTGAAGGCGGTGTCTTTGGAGAAATCTTCCCATTGAATGATGGCTTTTGGATACCGTGCCGTGACCGATTCGACGAAGGTGTCAATAAATTTATCGTAAGCCTCGCCCGTCAAACGCTTGTGCCTGACCCCCAAATAAAGCGGGTCGTTGATTAAATCCTGACGGTCCGTGCCGACGTCCAAACCGACGGGCAACGTCTTGTCTGGACCGACGCCGCCAGCCACCGTGTAAATCGAAAGTTTGCCGATGCTGATCGCCATGCCGCCAAAACCCTGATCGCCAATGCCCAAAATCGCGCTCGAGTCGGTGGCGACAATCATGCGCACATCCTCGAGTGGCACGTTTGCCAGGGCTTGATCCGAATGCTCGAGGTTGTCGGTGGAAATGCTCAAACCGCGCGGGAAACGGTAGATGTGGCTGAACAATTTAACGGCATCGCCCACGGTGGGCGTGTACAGAATCGGCAGCATCTCCTCGAGATGATCTTCGACCAGCGCGAAAAACAAAACCTCGTTGCGGTCTTGAAGATTGCGCAAGTAAATATGTTTCTCGAGGGCGTTGTTTTGCAAGCGGTAACGTTGATACGAACGCTCTTTTTGTTCCTCGACCGTGCTGACGTGTGGCGGCAATAGACCATCAAGCTCGAGCAACTCACGCTCGGATCGGGTGAAAGCCGTGGATTTGTTCATTAAGGGCAGGCGCAGCAGCGGAAACCCAGTGACCGCCACCTCGAGGAATCTCTCGCCGTGTTCGTCGCGCAGAACGTCGTAATACTTGGAAACCCGTGCCATAAAAACCTCGAGCTTTCTTCCTCGAGACTGGCTCGAGAATTGAACGTTTGTTTGGAAGATGAGCATAACAAACTTGGGGTGCCGAATGCCAAAGCGTGCCGACTAAGTTCTGGCTAAGTGCCACTTGCGATACTCGAGGCAAGAAAGATTTTCAAAGGAGAACAAACATGAAAAACACGATCAGCAAGAATCAAAAGACCATCATCTGGGTTTCGGTCGCACTTGTCTTGGCGGCATCGGCAGCCTCGAACATGCTCGAGCATCAACGGCAACCCAGCGCAGGGTACGGCAATCAAGCCAACTCGAACAACTGGCAAATGCAAAATAACTCGGGCAACTGGCAAATGCCGAACAACTCGGGGAATAACTTTAACAACAATGCAGACATGAATTCAGATTCAATCGGTTCATACACCCAACAAAATCAAGACAACATGCCAATCGTCTCGAGTGGCGGTTTCGCTGGAAATCAAGGCGCGGCGATGGGTTCAAACTCGAGCAATTCTGACATGGGTTCGAGCGCCGTGACCGACGGTTATTGGGATCGTCAAGCGATTCAAGACGGCATTGCGCACGACCAGAGCAACCAAATTCTCGATCAGGCAACTGTACAAAATCAGGATACGGGCGAAACCTTCCAAGTCCAATCTGGCAGCGATTCGTACTATCAATCGCCAAGTGCCGACGCGGCAGTGGGAGGCAATGGCATTGTCGGCGTGGACGCCGGCGGGGTTGCCCCGAGCGACGGCACGCAACTTTCGGTGGTGACGGGCAGCGATTCAAGCTCGAGCAGCAGCTCAAGCTCGAGCGGAGGTGAGTGAGGCTTGGGCGGACTTCAGCCTGATTGATTATTTCCCGTTCTTCAGACCGCTCGGCATTGTGATTGGGTTCAGATTCACAGGGGGAACAAAGATGCAAACACGACTCGAGGGCTTGCAAAAATCATGTTTGGTGCTCTTTCTAAGTTGTTTGGTGGCTTGCGGTGACCCTGGGGTGCAACCGCCGCCACCGACACCTGGTCCAACCTTGAGCACGCAAACGGTTGGCATCAAAGTCCAATTCCCGAGCGGCGTAACCATTCCGACAAACGGCTTGAAGCTCGAGACGGCACTTGGAAGCTTGCCTGTTGCGGCGGACGGAAGCACCCAAGCCGAAATCTTCGAGCAAGGACCGCAATTCGCCCAAGTCTTAAACGCCAACGACAACCCAGTCCTCATGGGTTGGGCGCGTCCTGGTAACGTCAGTTTTACGGTGAACACTACGGCTCAAGTGCTGATGTACTTTGATTTGGGAAGCTACCTCAGCACGCCAGACCTTCGGGCGGCGATCATGGATGCGCTGTCCAAAAGCACGGAATTAAAGCCGCTCGAGGATGCGATTGCGCTGGCGCTGTCAACCGACCCGAACAGCATGGGGGCGGACAATCCCAGCATTTCGGCGGCAATCAACGCGGTGCACGCCAAATTGCTCCAGAATCCAGTTTTGCAGCAGGTCAAACCCAGGTCCATTCAGATCAACCCGCTCGCGCCCAAAAGTGGTCTCGAGATTCTGCAAGGCGACGGTCAGCACGTCAAGGTTCGCAACACCTACCGCCGCCGCGCCAAAGTGTTCGTGGACCGGGTGGCAACGATTGACGAGAACGGCGTGCGTCAAAATTTGGTGCTCGCCGCTCGAGGTTCGGCGACCGATATTTCACCGACCCTGACCACGACTTCGGTGTACGGCAGCATTGCCGATTTTATTCTGGCGGGCATTCCTGGAACGGACGCGACGGGCAAGTACGCCTGGCAACCTGTCGATAGCGACCCGATCCTGATGCAGATTGTGCCCGATACCGCGCTCGGCAGCGTGTACTCGCTTCGCGCGGTGGGCGCGGGTGGCAGCCTTGGGGAATACAGCGACCTGACCGATTTGCAAAAAAAGACCCAACGGGATTTGACCCAAAAAACCATGATCGTGGATTTTCTGCTGCCCTTTATCACCGGAGTCGCCATGCCGACCGCAGGCGATCTGGTCAAGACACTTCAAGACAATGCCCTGGCTTACGGTGTGCTGGCTGACGCGATCAACCTTGTGCCGCAAGCCATTTGGGACAAAGCCTTCGCGGGTGACTTCAAGGGTGCGGTCAAGGATTTGATTGGGGCTTTTATGAATCCGGCAGCTTACGGCGCCAGCAACATCATGAAAACCCGCATGATCGAACTCGCGGCGGTCTTGGTCGCAAAGGGTCGAGCGGCGGCGGTGGTGGACCGGGTTGCCAGAATGTTCACCGACAAATTTGGCAGAATCATTGACAAGATTGACAAGGTTCTGGCAGTTTTCGATGCCTCGGCGCAGGTGCATGATGTTCTCAGCTCGAGCCAGTCCGCAATCTGGGAAATCACGGTCAAAAAAGGCAAGTTGCGCTTGACACCACCCGAGCAAACCGTCAGCAAGTACGGCATTGCACGGGTTCACGAAAAAATCGACAGTCCCGAAAGTTACACGGGTTTGCAATATCAGGTTTCGACCAGTGGCAAGTTTGGTCATTTGTACAAAGACGGCGTCCGACAAACGGGGTCGTTTACGGTCAATCTCGACCTTCTGGGCGTCATTTACGTGCCGGACATCCCGCTGCCACCTGCCGACGCGGGTGGCAAACGTCAGGACACCATCACGATTGAGGCGACTGGCTTTGATGGCAATCTGAAAACCTCAATCGGCGTTGGCACGGTTGTGATCAACAGCGAAGGTGCGACGCTGGATGCCGCGCCGCGTTCGGTGTCTGGCGGCGCCGGTCCCGGTCAAAAGGCAGTCACCTCTTTTAATGTCATCAGCACCGAGGGCAAGAACAGTTATTCCGTCTCGAGCGCTGGACCTTTTGGGGTGGTGTTAAACGGTTCGGGCAAACTCAACAGCGGTGAATCTCGAGCGGTGCGTCTGGAAGCCATTTGTCCAGATGTTGAAACCCAAGATGGCAGCTCGTACACCATTCAAGGTTCGCTGACCGTGTACGGACTGAGCGAATCTGGTCAGAACCTGCCGCCAATCGGTGTTGCCGCCAGCCTGACTTGCGGCACGCGCAAAGCCAAAAGCTGGGGCGATCCGCACCTTCAAACCTTCGACGGTCGGGCGTACAATTTCCAGGCGACGGGCGATTTTGTGCTGACCCATTCGCTGACCGATCAATTTCAGGTGCAGGTGAGGTACAGAAGCGGTGGCGGCAACATTTCTTACAATCAAGCCATCGCCGCCAAAGTTGGTCTCAGTGTGGTCGAAGTCTACGCCACCGCCAGCGGCAATCCCAAAGTGCTGATCGACCACACACTGCTGGACACCTCGAGTCCCGTCAACCGTGACCTGATCGGCGGCGGAGCCATCAGTGTGAACGGCACGCAGGTCAGCATCGCCTGGGCAGACGGCAGCAACCTCAGCCTGACGGGCGGCAACGACTGGTTTTACAACATCGATTTGAGTGTCCCCGCCGGACGCTCCGGGCAACTCGAGGGACTGCTGGGCAATGCCGACGGCGATGCCACCAACGACATTCGGATCAAGGGCGGTGCCGTGATTGCCAACCCCAGCGAGAAAGACCTGTACCTGCAATACCGTCAATCGTGGCACGTTCCGCTGACCAGTCCAGCCTCGTTGTTCAGCCAGGGACCCGATTTGTACGACCCGTTCTATCCGGTCAACGTGGTCTCGCTCGAGGACCTTGACCCGACCGCCATTGCCAATGCCCAACAAATCTGTCTCGAGCGCGGCGTGCTTGACCCAGAACTCTTCAAGCTGTGCGTGTTCGATGTCGCCGTTTCCGGCGATCCAAAATTTGCCGATTACGCCCTGGGACTCGACCCGAACGTGCTGCGCGTGCTGGTCAACCCGCGCTTTGCCTTTGTGCCGTTGGGTCAAGCCGACCGCACCCTCAAATTGGGCGCAGTCGTGACCGGCACCGAAAACCGTGCGGTCACCTGGGCGACCACCGGCGGCACACTGCAAACCACGGGCAACATCACGACCCTGACCGCCCCAGACACCCAGGGCACCTACACCGTGACCGCCAGCCTGACCGAGAACTCGAGCATCCTCGGCACGGCAAAAGTCTTTGTTGCCCCCTCGAGTTACGTCGTCTGGACGGGCAAAGCCAACACTGACAACTGGGCTGATGCCAAAAACTGGACGGGTGGGGTGGTGCCAAACGCCAACAACACCGTGGTGATCGATACCATCAATCAAAACGTGAATTACTCCGGCGGCGATACGACCATTGCCGGATTGATCACCAACAGCAAATTGACCATCTCGAGCGGCAGCCTTCACATTACGGGGAGCGCCAGCCTGACGGCTGGGTTGAACATCGCTGGAGGCAACGTGATCGCCGATGGTGTGGTGACCTTGGCTGGTCAGAACACCTGGTCCGGCGGTAACTTGGCTGGCAGCGGTAAGTATGTGAACCAGGGCGAACTCGACCTGATCCCTGGCAATGGCAAATTTCTCTCGTCAACGCTCGAGAACCTGGGGACGATCAAAGTCAGTCAAACGTTCTATCCCGTGACCAATTCCGTATTGAAAAATGTTGGAACACTCGAGTTTATCAATGACGCCGATATTGCTTCGGCAAACGGACTCTTAAACCTCGAGAATACAGGTTTAATCCTCAAATCTGCTGGCACCGATGCTTCAGACTTGAATGTCAACCTCATCAATACAGGAACGCTCGAGTCTCGAGTTGGAACGTTGGGTGTGTTTTATGGCACGTTAAACAGCGGAACCTACAATGCCAGCGCTGACGCGACCCT
>CAXTTL010000105.1:0-16188 GCA_964247135.1 uncultured Deinococcales bacterium
GAGTCCTTTGACCCGTTCAGGATGCCAGCAACAGGACGGGGGCGCGAAAAGAAAGGTAAAGACTGATTTTCATAAATCCTGATGTTGTTTACAAACCAGCTTGGGTGCTGAGTGTCACCATCTCAAAGCCCGCAGCTCGAGCGTCTTGCAACAAGTCCACCAAGATTGGCGCGGTCTGCTGGGCGTTATCGTGAAGCAAGACGATAGCACCAGGATGCAATCGTCTGAGGAGGCGATTCTCGAGGACAGTTGCACCAAGGTTGTTGAAATCCCCTGGATCATCGGTCCAAAACGCGGTCGTCATGCCGAGTTGCCGTGCGATTTTCAAGACGTTGCTCGAGTAACGCCCGCCAGGAGGACGGAAGAAACGTACGGGTTTGCCACTGATGGCGCTAATCACCCGATTCGCTCGAGCGAGTTCGGTTCGGATGGCAGCGTTCGAGAGGTTGTTCAGACGCACATGATGGTAGGTGTGGTTGGCGAGTTCGTGTCCATCCTTCACCAGGTCGCGCACGAAATAAGGGTACGCCTCGACATTGCGACCCACCAGGAAAAAGGTTGCCTTGCCACCACCAAATTTAAGCGCATCGAGCACCAACGGCGCGTAGATGGGATGCACCGCATCGTCAATCGTCAATGCCACCCGTTTTGAGTTTGGCGAGCCATGATAGTACACGAGGTGCGAAGGCTGAAAACCATTTTGCGCCTGCTCGAGTTTTAACGCCCGTTGTGTTTGCACATCTGCGCTCGAACCCTCGAGCTTTGGTTTGATTTCTTTTACTGTTGGATCGGTTGCGCCGGTGGCTTCGATTTCTGGAGCCTCTGGCGTATTTGGATTGACCCACAAGCGGTCGTAATCATCTTTTCCAGGTTTGAGGTTCAAAAATTCTGCAAGGCGGGCGCGTGGCACACTGGCGGTGAAGTACGGCAGTGGTCCACCGAATCCAGCGTAATCCTCACGGCGGTAAACGCTGACATCCACTTCAGCCAAGCTTGGTCGCGCCCCAAATGCCTGTTTCACCACCATTTGCGCCAGTGGCAAAATCAAATCAAGCTTGCCGTTTTTGCTTGGCACAAGCACCAGCGCTCCAGCCACCTCGATGTGACCATTGCTCAGATACTCGAGCTTTGCAAGTTCGCGGATTCTGGGCACGAGTTTGATTTTGGAGAGTGCCGCGACTTTCCTGAAACCTGGTGCAATTGGTTGTCGTGCGCCGGGTGTGGCTTGATTGAGCGTGAGGCTTGGCATTGTTGAAATGGTGTTTGGATTTGGACGGGCAAACGACCACGATCCTACGGCAACGGCAAGCAGCATAACGATGATCCATACATGTTTCACAAGGTCTCCTGATACGTTTTTTGCACTTTGCTTCAATTGACCTGTCGCTGTTCAAGGCAAGATATTGACCGCCCGACCAGCGACCAATGCCACCGTCACTGGTGTAAGCAGTGCCAATTCAAAGGTGGAAGCCAACCAATTTGGTTCGAGCGTCAATTTCTCGAGCAAGGTCAACTGAAATCCCGATGATAATGATGACCGCCACCGTGGCAGGCAAGCAGCTTCTGAGCGCATGTTGCCACTTTGTCACTGCGAGGTTTAGGTTCGGTATAGAAAAGTCTTATACCAAACCTAAACCAGCAGGTGGCATTCTGAAGCCATGAAACCAATCGTTCACCCCAACCACGCGTTGCCACCCAGTCAAAACCAGGCGATGCAGGTGTTCCACGATGACCTCGAGCCAGCAGCGCCCATATACCAGCGTGTAATTCCAGAATCAGCCGCCCATACGCTGGCGCTCGGTACAACCGATTACGGTGCAAACTATTACCTGAACGGAAAACCTTTGTATGACGGGTCAAAAATTGCGCTCGAGGTCTTCTGGGGCTGGATCGAGGGTTTGTTTACTTGGACGGGCAACTTGTACGACCAACCAAAACTGGTGTTCTTTGGGGGTCAAACTGCACTCGTCCTCGAGCCGACTGCGGTGTTGAGTTGGATGAATCCATGCGCGGCATCATTAAACCCAACGCGTCAACGCAAAGTCTCAGTCAGAGGTTGACCAATCCACCGAGCCTCGAGCAACTTGCTTTTTGCATCGCAACGCGTGAACCGACCAGGGGTTTGACGGGTTCAGGTCACACGGACTCAAATTGCTTGCGGCTGATTTTCTCGAGCCAAAAGGCATCACACGTTCCTTGAATCGAGCGATGCAGGACTTCATCTCGAGTTCATTGGATCGGTAAATACTCGAGTATTAAAAGAAGGTGGGTGGAAGCGTTTGAACATGACAAAAACGACGAGGTTTGAACAGTCACCATTTTCATGGCTGCGAGATTTCTCAGCCACCGCGACACTTTAATGCGCCGCATCAGCCTGGCTGACCGCATCCGTTACCGTTTTGACAGCGAAGTCGCTCGAGGTCCATCGGTCTTGGTGGTCTGGTTGATCGTCTTCGCCTTGCTGCTGGTGCTGATCTTGGCGTTCGCGGTGGTCATCACCCACCTCAGTCCATCCCAAGACAACAAAGTGCCCAGTGTCACGCAACAGCTTTGGACTGGACTGCTGCACTTTTTGGACAACGGCAACATCTCCAACGATGCCCTGGCTGGCGGTTGGGGTTATGTGCTCCTGATGCTCACCATCACCCTGGTTGGCATCCTCTTCTCGGGGGCATTGACGGGGATTATCACCAACGGGCTTGCCGCCAGACTCGATGCGATGCGCAAGGGTCGCTCGTTCGTGGTCGAAACCAACCACACCCTGATCCTCGGCTGGTCAAGCCAGATCATGCCCGTGATCGAAGAACTGGTGCTCGCCCACAACAATGGAACTCGAGCCTGCATTGTGATCTTGGCAGACCGCGATAAGGTCGAGATGGAAGACCAAATTCATGCCAAACTGCCCAAAACAGGAATGGTTAAAATCGTTTGCCGCACCGGAGACCCAATCGACCTGACCGATCTCGAGTTGGTCAACCCGCACGCCGCCAAAAGCATCATCGTGCTCGCCCCCGATGAAACCTCACCGGATTCCTCGGTCATCAGTTCGGTGCTGGCGATCACCAACAACCCCAACCGCCGCACCGAGCCGTACCACATCGTGGCGGTGATTCACGATGAGCACAACCTCGAGGCTGCCAAACTGGTCGGGCAGGAGGAGGCAGAATTTGTCTTGGCGGGACAATTGATCTCGAAAATCACCGCCCAAACCTGCCGTCAATCGGGACTCAGTGTGGTCTATAGCGAATTGCTGTCCTTTGCTGGGAATGAAATCTACCGCTTGAGCCTGAGTGAGTTTTGGGGGAAAACATTTGCCGAGACCCTCTTTGCCTTCGAGCAAGCCAGTGTGATCGGACTGATTGAGCCAAACGGTACGGTTCGCTTAAACCCACCGTCAACGACCGTACTCGAGGGGCAATCGCAACTGATTGTGATCGCGCAGGATTCGACTTCAATCCGACCCTCGAGCCGCCAAGCACTGATTGATCCAAACCTCATCGTCAAGGCACAAGCGCCAACCAAAACCACCGAAAGCACCCTGATTCTGGGGTGGAATCGCCGTGCCATGACAATCATCGATGAACTCGACGGCTATGTGATGGCTGGCTCGAGCGTCACGGTGGTGGCTGATCTCGAGCAACCAAATGATTTCAACCAAAGCAACCGTGGCATCCGGCAACAAAGCCTTCGTTTTCAACGGGGTGATCCCACCGACCGCCGCGTCCTCACGGCGCTCAACCCCGAGCGTTACGATCATGTGGTCGTGCTAGCGAGCGAGGCGCTCAGCCCCAAACAGGCGGACGCGGCAACCCTGGTCACGCTGCTGCACCTGCGTGAACTGAAAAGCCGTGCAAAAGCCGAGTTCACCATCGTCTCCGAGATGCTCGACCCGCGCAACCGCGAACTGGCTGAAGTCACGCAAGCCGATGATTTTATCATCAGCGAACGCCTGGTCAGCTTGGTCGTGGCGCAACTCAGCGAGGACTGGACGCGAGCCACGATCCTCAAAACACTGTTCTCGAGCTTGGGCGGCGAGTTGTACCTCAAACCCATCTCGAGCTACGTCAAAACCGGAATCCCCGTTTCGTTCGATACCGTGCTGGAAGCCACGCGGTCTCGAGGGGAACTCGCCATCGGTTACAGGTTGTTGCGCTACGGGCGGGATGCCAGCAAAAACGAGGGCGTGGTGCTGAACCCAAAAAAGTCTGAGCTGATTGTTTTTGCCCCAGAGGATAAAGTCATCGTGGTCGCCGACTGAGTGGAATGGAGGATCGCGTGAAGCGATTGATGGTTTTAAGCCTACTGGTGGTGATTTGGAGTGTTCTGGCGACACCCTCCAAACCTGATGCCATGAGCGCTCGAGGTCAACAGATCAGTCATTCGCTGGCAGTGTTGCTTCACGGCACGTCCAAAGTCTGTCCGATGTCCAACCAGGATCAGCCAGACCCGCGATGGAATTGTATTTCCAGTGAGTTGACTTTAGACCAGGTTGAGAACTTGATGTCTCGAGCGACAAAAGGAAGCGGCGCACTGACTGGTTTAAAACAAACCGATCCTTGGGACGATGATGCCGGAACGCATTTGAGTTTCGGAGACTCGAGTTTGTACTCAGCCAATGTTTTTGTTGAAAACCAATCGCGGGTGTTGGTGCTGCATGAAATTCACCCTTGATGATGCACCCATTTTACAAACCAAAATCACTGTTCCACAGCTTCATGATGCTATATTCAGACTGATCCAAGAATTTAATCCTCGAGTGATGGCGGGGTTTTGTGTTGGTCGGATAGACCACTCAAACCCGCCATCTGATCCACCGAAAGGAAAACTGACATGACCATGACCCCTATGTTGTACCAAAACAGCTTGTTATCTCCGCCGCGAATTCACACTCGAGATGGACTCGAGTTGGACCAATTCAAGCAAGTCGCAGGTTTGTCTGCCAACACGCGAATTGCCTTCAACACAATTGCCCAGGTATTGCAATGAAGGTGCTGGTCATTGACGTAGGCGGAACGCACGTCAAAATCCTGGTTAGCGGTCAGACCGAGATGCGCCGCTTCGATTCCAATCCAAAACTGACCCCAGAAAAAATGATCGTGCAGGTGCTCGAGTTGTCCAAAGGCTGGGATTTCGAGGTCATCAGCCTGGGTTATCCAGGCTCGGTGCTGCACGGCAAACCACTGGTAGAACCAAGCAATCTGGGCAAAGGCTGGGTTGGCTTTGATTACGCCAAAGCCTTGGGTAAGCCCGTCAAGATCATCAACGATGCCGCGATGCAGGCGCTCGGCGGTTATTCATCGGGGAAAATGTTGTTTCTGGGATTGGGGACTGGTCTTGGAACGGCGATGATCGTCGATGGTCTGATCGAACCGATGGAATTGGCGCACCTGCCATACAAAAAAGCCACCTTTGAAGATTATGTCGGTCAGCGCGGTCTTGACAAAAATGGCAAGAAAAAATGGGAAGCCGATGTCAATGATGTGATTGAACGCTTGCGCCTGGCGCTCGAGCCAGACGAGGTGGTGCTCGGCGGTGGCAACGCTGCCAAGCTCAAAAAACTCCCCGCGAAGGTCAGACTCGGCGACAACGCCAACGCGTTTAAGGGTGGTTTCGCGCTCTGGGAGGGGGCTGCCACGACCGTAAATGCGAGCACGACACCAGCACCTCAAGCTTCAAAAAAGCCAGCGAAAAAATAACCAAGGAGTCAGTTATGAACTCGAGCCGTCTGCGTTTGCTTTGGATTGCCGGTGTGTTCCTCGCGTTGACCGTCAATGCAAGCGCGGCGAGAAATCCGCAACTTCGCGTCCCAGCAGGGTTTTCAGTGCAGACCTACGCCACTGGACTCAAAGGCGTTCGGTTGATGGCACTCGCTCCCAACGGTGATCTGTTCGTGAGCGAAACCAAAGCCGGTCGGGTGCTTGTCTTGCCTGACCGCAATCACGATGGGCGACCAGATCGGGCGGTTGTCTTCGCCTCTGGTTTGAATCGACCTCATGGCTTGGCATTTCACGGCGGCTTTTTGTATGTGGCAAACACCAATGCGGTGCTGCGCTTTGCCTACCGAGATGGTGATCTCAAAGCCCGCACCCGAGGGATTCGGGTGGTGAGCCTGCCAGATGGGGGCGAGCACTTCACCCGCAGCTTGGTGTTCGGTTCAGATGATTTGATGTACGTTTCCATCGGCTCGAGCTGCAATGTCTGCGAGGAGTCTAACCCGCAACGGGCTGCGGTCTGGGTCTACGACGCCAACGGACAGCACGGGCAGCGCTTTGCCAGTGGATTGCGCAACGCCGTTGGTTTGACCTGGTTTCAAGGTCAGCTTTACGCCAGCGCCAACGGACGTGATTACCTCGGGGATAACCTGCCCCCAGAGGCGTTCTACCAACTGAACGCGGGCGGCTTTTATGGCTGGCCATATTGCTATCCTCGAGCGAACGGTCTTCAAGTTTTTGATGCTCGTTTTGGCAAGCAACATCCAAAACTCTGCAACACGGCGCAGAAAGCTTTTGCGACCATCACCGCCCATTCGGCACCGCTCGGGTTGAGGTTTTACACGGGTCTCAGTTTCCCAGCTTCCTATCAAGGGATGCTGTTTGTGGCGCTGCACGGTTCAATGAACCGCTCGAGAAAATCGGGTTACAAAGTCATTGTGCTCAACCCCAAGACTGGGCAAAGCCAGGATTTTCTGACGGGCTTTCTGTCTGGTCAAACCACCCTGGGACGACCCGTGGACGTGATTGTCAACAGCGACGGCGCACTTTTGGTCAGCGACGATTTCAATGGCACGATCTACCGCATCAGCTACACCAAAAATTGAGCCTGTGAAACCATTCAGCGCAGATTGGTCTTAAAAAAAGCTGTCGCCCTCGAGATCAACAACGCGTCATTTGCCCCTTGAAAGGTATGCCCTGCCTTAGGGTAGGTGTAGCACGAGACTTGCTTGCCAAGTGCTTTGAGTTTCTGGCACAACTCGAGCGACCAACCGAGCGGCACTTGGCTGTCACGCCCACCGTGGTGGATGCTGACGGCTGCCCGAATGCGACCCAGAAACCCGATGGGTGAAATCTGGGCAAGCAGGGCTGATGTGGCTTTGAGTTCCGCCAGACCTCGAGTTCCACCCGACAAGACCGTCGAGATGTGCTGAAAGTTGCGTTGTTCATCGCCACTCATCGCACCGTAGAGCAATGCCGCCCGAATGCCCGCATCTACGGTGATGACCCGCAGGGCGATGCCGCCACCCATGCTGTGCCCAAAAAGCCCAATCGATTTCGGATTGGCTCGCTCGAGTGCGCCAGGCTTGCCAGCATGAGCGCGAAGGCTGGCGATCAAATTCAGCACATCCAGCGCATAACCCACCCGAAACAAGGGGTCTGGCTTGCCCTGGGACAGCCCATGACCGCGCAGGTTGGGATGGAGCACCACGAAGCCCGCTCGAGCCAGCGCGTCGGCGTAACGGGTGGTGTAGGGCAATGTGCGGTAGGTGCTTGGGTTGACATGACCGTGAATCACGATCACCACCGGGTGCAAACCCGTGGTGTTGGGAACATCCATGAATCCGTACTGCCGCAAACCCTCGCTGTTCCAATGCACCAGCGACCGCGTGAAGCTCCGATTGCGCTCGAGCAGCCGTTCGACCACCAATGCGCCACCATCGTAGCTGCGACTCGAGAGTGCCTTGATGCTGAGGTCAGATTGGGTTTGGGCACTGACCAAGCCAAAGACCGAAATCAGCATGACCAGAAAGTGCTGGAAGGGTTTCATCTTAAGAGTCTAGTGCTTCTAAGACCAGCACAATGAGCTTAAAACCATCGACAAGTCAGAACCAAATGGGTCGTTTAAAAACCACAGAAACTAAAAACGCCCGATGGTCTGTTGCTCGAGGTTTCGGGGTCGTTCCAAGCCGATTGGGTCTCCGAACAATTTGGGCGAGTGGTTGATCAAACGCATCGGTATCATGTCACCTCATTGGTTTGAGGGTCGCTTCGATTCTTGACAATTGTGGCTGGTGTAGCTGACCTGTTGCTGACTGAACGTGCGTTAAATACAGCCACTGATTCGTTCATGCGGATTGGCTTTGGAGGCTGGATGAAGAAAATAGCCCTTGGTATGCTTGCAGCAGGTGCGCTCGTCACGGTTGCATTTTCGCAATCGCCAACCCCAATCGTGTTGTACTCGGCAATTGGATACGGACAAGCCGTTGCGGATGCGTTCACAAAATCGACTGGAATCCCCGTCAAACTCGTTGACCTTTCGACGGGTCCATTGGTGGCAAAAGTTCAGGCTGAAAAGCAAAACCCGCAGTGGAATCTGGTTTGGTTTGACGGGGCTGAAGCCATGCGCGATCTCGCAAACCAGGGCTTGCTCAAAAAAGGCTGGTCTCCTTCAGTCAAGTGGAACGCGCTTTCCAAACAAGTTCGACCTGTTGACAAGGCATATGTTCCAGGTGGTGTCACCCTTGCGGGTGTCTTTTTGGTCAACACCAAACTGGTCGCCGAAGACAAAACCCCGCAAAGCTGGCAAGACCTGACCAAACCCGAATGGAAAGGCTTGGTTGGGATGCCAAACCCAGCCGTATCAGGACCAACCTATCCGTTGGTGGCTGGCTTGATGCAATCCCTTGGTGGCATCGATCAGGGCAAGGCATTCTTGAGTTCGCTCAAAAACAACGGTCTTCAGGTTTTTGATACCGGCGGTCCTCTGGTCAAGCAATTGTACGCCGGTGCAATTGCCGTGGCGGCGACCCAGAGCACCCGAGGTGTGGCTGGTTTGGTCAATAAGGAAGCGGTGCGGGTTGTTTTTCCAAAAGGCGTCAGTTTGTTGCCCTCTGACTTTGGTCTGAGTGCCAAGTCAAGCCCAGAGGTGCTGGCTGCCAGCAAGCGTTTTATCGAGTTTTTCTTGTCGCCCGAAGGACAAAAGGTGGCGCTCGAATCTGGCGACAGCGACGGCTATTACTACCCCGTCGTCGAGGGTGTCAGCGCAAATCCGCTCGCCATGCCAATCGAAAAAATTCAGTATCAAAAGGTTGACCCTCTGATCTGGGGTCCACGCGAAGCCGAGATCAACACCTGGTTTGCGAATTCGATTGCCAGGTAAGACCAAGTGGCTGCACCAAGGTTCAAACCTGCCAACCTGAGTGCCCGACCAAGATTTGGTCGGGCGTTTGCTCATTTTCCACAGAGGCTGCTGGCTTGGTTGGGTGGCTGGTTTGTGGCGCTTGCGGTTGGGGTATTGTTGGTGTTTCCGTTGGTCAGTTTCTTGTTGTTGTCGTTCATTCCAGGCTTGTTTGGTCAGGCAGGCGGTGGAATTGGTTCGTTTCAGCGGGCACTTGATGGTTACGCGCTCGAGGCATTGCGCAACACCATGTTTGTTGGCTTGGTTTCGGCGCTGCTGTCGGCGGTGATGGGTGTGTGGTTGTCTTGGCTCCGACAGCGCACCGCTTTGCGTGAGGCGAGCGCCATCGAAGGTCTGATGTGGGTCTTGTTGCTCGCACCGTCCTATCTGATTTCGGTCGGTTGGATGACTCTGGTGCAGCGCGGTGGGGTGCTCTCGAGCCTGGGTTTCGAGTGGTCATGGTTGCGCGATTTGATTCTGGGTCCATGTGGTGTGGTGATCGTGCTGGCACTCAAACACTTGCCATTTGCCTATTTGGCAATCGCTCCAGGTTGGAACGCAGTTGGTGGCGAACTCGAGGAGGCATCACAGGTGCATGGGGTGACGGCGCGGCGCAGCATGAGGCTGACCGCACAGTTGCTGACACCAGCCTTTACGGCTGCCTTCGCGGTTTGTTTTGCCGAATCGCTGGGTGATTTTGGTGTCGCCAGCACCTTGGCGGCAAACGCGCATTTTCCGGTGGCGACGTTTGCCATCTACCGTGCCCTGTACGCCAATCCACTCGATTTTCCGCTGGCTTCAGCTACAAGCTGGCTGCTGCTGATCGCCTCGGGTGTGGCACTGGCAATTCAGGCTCGGGTGGCGCGTCGCGCTCGAGCCTATGCTGCTTTTGGTGGACGCTCGAGACCACCACGTCGGGTACGCCTCTCAAGGTCTGGTGCGCTTGCCACCCGGGTTGGTTTGTCTGGCTTGGTCTTGCTGGCATTGGGGATTCCCGCACTTGGAACGCTGGCGAGCGCCTTCACCAACAAGCTCTCGGACGGGCTGAGCCTTCACAATTTGACGCTCGAGCATTTTGTTCGGGCGGCACGGGTTGGTCTGTTTGGCTCGTTTTCATTTTCGGCGTCTATGGCTTTGATTGCGGCAACACTGGCGGTGCTGCTTGGTTTGGGTTTGGCGGGTTTGCTGTCTCGTCCAACGCCCCTGGCTCGAGGGCTTGATCTGGCACTGCTCGGTGCGATGGCATTGCCTGGGTTGGTGCTGGCGGCTGGGTATATCTTTGCCTTCAATCAACCGTTCTTGCCCTTGTACGGAACACCCATGCTGTTGTGCGCCGCCTATGCGGCTGGGGGAATGCCTGCCACCAGCCGTCTGCTGCTGGGTCCAATCGCACAATTGCATCGCAGCCTTTCAGAATCGGCGCAAGTTCATGGTTTGCGTCCATTTTCGGTGTTGCGTTCGATCACCATGCCGTTGCTGGCAGTTCCAATGTTTTCTGCCTGGTTGCTGGCGGCAACCCATGTCATGTTCGAGCTGCCGATGAGCGAGTTGCTCTATCCGCCCGGTTCGCCTCCATTGCCGGTGGCGCTCGTGACGTATACCAACAATTTTGAGTTTAGCTTAGGTGCTGCCCTGGAACTCGAGGCGGTTGCGCTGGTCTTGCTCGGGGTCATGCTGGCGCGTTGGTTGTTCGCCCGCCTGACGCCTCCTGGCTGGCGACGCGGTGCGCTTGAACCAAACGGGCGGCGGCAATGAGCGGTATTCGACTCGAGGGGGCTTGGAAACGATTTGGTGGTGTTCAAGCCCTGGCGGGGGTTGATTTGCGGGTTGAACCAGGTGAATTTGTGGTTCTGCTCGGACCGTCGGGTTCGGGCAAGACCACCCTTTTGCGGGCGCTGGCTGGACTCGAGCCGCTCGATCAAGGGCAGGTCTGGTTGGGTGAGCGTTTGGTCGAGGATGCCAAAACGGGTTTGCGCCTGCCGCCCGAAGGTCGAGGTTTGGGTATGGTGTTTCAAGAATACGCGCTGTGGCCACATCTCAGTGTGCTCGAGAATGTCGCCCTGCCGCTCCGAGAACGTCGGATTTTGGATTGGAAACCCAGGGCGCTGGAGGTGTTAGAAAGCGTTAGTTTGGATCAATTGACGACCCGTTTTCCATTTGAACTCAGTGGTGGACAGCAGCAGAGGGTGGCTCTGGCTCGAGCGCTCGCCGCCCGACCCCAAGTGCTTTTGTTCGACGAACCGCTCTCCAACCTCGACGCCCAATTGCGGGACGAGTTGCGCCTCGAGATTGCTCGCTTGACCCGTACCCACGAGATCAGTGCCGTTTATATCACCCACGATCAATCGGAAGCATTTTTTCTGGCAGACCGCTTGGGTGTGATGTGCAACGGGCAACTGGTTCAATTTGATCTACCAGAACGTGTTTACGCCGCGCCTGCGACTCCTTTTGTGGCGCATTTCACTGGGGCGCTCGGCAACCTCGAGGCACAATTACACGGTCTTGACTTGCGGTTTCTTGGGTTGCAACTTGCGCTTCCAGCCTCTGATCCAAGCCCAAGTTACCCGCAGGGGCGGGTTCGGGTCAGCCTGCGTCCCGAAGCCTTGAGGGTACACCGCAGCCCGCAAGCGCAATCGCTTGAAGTCTCACTGCTTCATTGCGCCTACAGTGGCGGGCATTACCAGTGCTGGTTGGGTTTGCCTGACGGTGAACGCCTGCTCGCTCATAGCAATGAACGCCTGTCGAAACTTGGGCAGGTGTGGCTGACGTTTGATGCGGCGCGTTTGCTGATTTTTAACTCAGATCCGAAGGGAGTAAGATGATATTGTTCAACAAAGCACTCGAGCCTCAGCACGCTCGAGTGCTTTGTGATCTAGAATGAAGACCAGGACAGGTTCTGAATGATTTGTCCAAGACTCAAAATTGAGATCAATTTTGTGACATGGCATGAGGGGTGGATTCATGAGCGGATGGTTTTTATTTCTGGCAACGTTCCTCGCAAGTGCAGTCGAGATGGTCGAAGCTTTGACCATCATCTTGGCAGTTGGTCTGACCCGAGGTTGGCGCTCCGCCCTGATCGGTACGACTGCGGCGCTGCTGGCATTGACCATCATCGTGGTTGTTTTTGGTCCCGCCCTCAGCCGGATTCCACTCGAGACTTTGCGCTTGGTGGTTGGCGGTCTGCTCTTGATCTTTGGAGTCCAGTGGTGGCGCAAAGCGATCCTGCGTGCCAGCGGCTTCAAAGCCCTCCATGACGAAGATGCAACCTTTGTTGAGGAAACCGAAACCGCCAAACATCAACCACAAGATCAGCGCATTGGTCTTGATTGGTACGGCTTTACCTTGAGTTTTAAAAGCGTTTTGCTCGAAGGACTCGAGGTGGCATTCATTGTCGTGACCTTTGGCGCAAGTGCGCAACGGGTTGATCTTGCCGCGCTCGGTGCTGTTGCCGCATTGTTGATCGTTTTATTGGCAGGTGTGTTGTTGCACAAACCCCTCAGCCTCGTGCCAGAAAACACCCTGAAATTTGCGGTTGGTTTGATGCTTTCGAGCTTCGGGACATTCTGGGCTGCCGAAGGCGCGGGCGCACATTGGCTCGGCAACGACGCTTCAATCCTTGGGATATTGTTGGTCTATTCACTTGCATCATTTGTCTATGTCACAGTGCTGCGCCGCGAAAAACTGGCTCGAGTGACACTCAAAGAGGTGAGCGCATGAAGTACCTGCTTGGCTTCCTCGGTTTTTGGTACGACTTTATCGTTGGTGATGACTGGACGGTGGCAGTTGCTGTCGTTTTTGCCTTGATTCTCACTGCGTTGATGGCGCGTCTCGAGTTTGCTTGGTTGGTACTGCCGGTGGTGGTGCTTGGATTTCTGGGTGTGAGTCTTTGGAAAATCACCAGCAAACTAACGAACAAATCATGAACTGCCATGAGCGCGACCACGAACGAGACCAGCGTACCCATAGAAAGCCACCCTGAACGCTCGAGAGGTCATGGCGTACCTTGTAGAGCTTGTACAGGCTTGACCGACCAATGAGGGGCATTCCCAAATAAAACGAAAATGCGGTTGCGGTCACGCGGTTCAATGCAGTCAGCATCCCACCGACAATGCTTGCATCAGACCTCGAGATACCAGGAATGAGGGCAACCGTTTGAGTCAGACAGGTGGCCAACGCCCGAACGGGTGTGATTGCGTCAAAATCGGGCTGGAGCAGGTTTTCACTGCTGTCATCGTGAACAGCTTTTATTTGCTGCATTTCGATCCACCACAACAAAAACCTACCCACCATCAGACTGAGTGCCATCGTGAAAGGCGACAATGATTTTTCTTCGATGGTTTTCTCGAATGCCAAACCAATCAGTGCCGCTGGGATTGTGGCAATCACCAAGTTCAGCCAAAACGCCGAGTACCACGCGACCCTTGAAACAATCTCGAGATGCGTTTGAGCAAATCTTGGCGGTAATACCAGACGACTGTTAGAATTGCACCAATTTGAATCACCACCGTGAAAGTTGCAGCCGTGTCACATTAACCAATCAGGTACTCTGCGACAATCAGATGTCCCGTGCTTGAGATTGGCAGGAATTCGGTCAGCCCCTCGAGAATACCGAGGAGAACAGCTTGGAAGACTGGCTTCATACATGTACCTCGAGTTTGGATTGAATATGTCCTGGAGGCAACCACAATGTCACGATGCTGACCCAAACGATAGAGAGAAGGCTGCCCGCGATCACATCTGACGGATAATGCACCCCCAAATACAACCTCGAGAGACTCACCGCTAGGGTAAAGCCCAAACCGAGCACCATTACCAGAGAGCGCCAGCGTGTCTGCCAGAGCAAAACGATCAATGCCAAGACCACCGCCATACTGCCCATCGCATGTCCGCTTGGAAAACCAAAATCATGCTCGGGAATCAAACGCGCCCAGAGTTCTGGTCGTGAGCGCTGAAACAAGAGTTTTAATGCCACGTTCATGGCTGCCGCGCCACCACTCGAGAGGGCTAAAAAAATGGTCTCTTGTGGAAACCCTCGAAACCATAAGACAAACAACAACACAATCACAAATCCAACCACCGAACGAACGTCACCCACGTGGGTGATGGCAAGCATGATCTTGTCCAGGTTCGGCGTGGCTTGAGCGTGAATGGTCTTGAGGACAGACACATCCCAAGCGAATGCCTCATGTTTGAGGAGGTCTTCGGCAATCGTAGCAAAGACCAGGAGCGGCATAACAATACCCAAGGCAGCAACCATCCATTTTCGCCCATGCGTTTTGAAGGTTTGAAGCAGACTCGAGGGTGGACGGACGATCATGACTTCCTCCAGACTCGAGCTTTTGAATCACGTTGGCTCGAGGTTGTTCGGGATGGACTTTATAGATTTGAGGTTTGGGTTTGGTAAAGAAAAATTCAACCCAGACGGGGGAATCTGGGCTGAATCGTTGAACTCAAGATCAGATTGCTTGGGTTATTTCATTGCTTTGGGCATCAGAACGGTGTCGATCACGTGAATCACGCCGTTGCTGGCGACAATATCTGCCTTCGTGACCTTGGCGTTGTTGATCTCGAGTACCTTGCCCATGACCGAAATGTTCAGGTCAGAACCTTGAACGGTTTTGGCGGTCTTGCCGTTCATCTTCATCGCGTCAACCGCCATGACGGTTCCAGACACAACGTGGTAGGTCAGCACTTTGGTCAGTTCTGCTTTGTTTTTCAGCAGGGCGGCAAGGTCAGCTTTTTTGATTTTGGCGAACGCCGCGTTGGTCGGTGCAAAGACCGTAAATGGACCTTTGCCCTCGAGGGTCTTCACCAGACCTGCCGCCGTCAGTGCTGTCACCAGCGTACTGAACTGCGGGTCTGATGAGGCAACCTGCACGATGTTGAGCGAGGCGGCGCTGGTTTGGAACAAAACGGCGGGCATAAAAGCGGCGAGGGCAATGCCTACGAGTGCGAATTTTTTCATGGTTTCCTCCAGGTGAAGCGGTTGGTTTCGTATGCCGTGATTGATAAGAATGACTTGTTGAGATCACTCGAGGATACGGGTCTCGAGGAGGAATTGGTGCGTTAGACCGTATTCAGTTCAGGCTCGAACTGACTTATTTGAAGACCACGTATTGCTCGATTTTGGGCCACAATTTTTTACCCGTGACCTCAATTTTGATCATAAATTCTTTACCGTCCTTGTACGGACGGTTCAGAATCACGTCGTTGGCGATGCTGGTGACAAAACCTGGCAAGCACTTCATCTGCTCGAGCGGCGCTTTGTTGATGTTGACTTTGGCTTTTAGAACGGCAACGCAGTTGGTGGCGGCAATCGTTGGTGCGGGTTTGGTTGCGGGCGTTTTTGTTGTGGTCTGTGCGAGGGCGATTCCGGCAACGAGGGCAAGTGGAGCGAGGATAAACGTCATTTTTTTCATGATTTCCTTCTTTCTTTCTGAGCGACAAAGATCATGGTCTGGGTCGGACGAGATGAGCTTGACATTGAATGGTTGAGATTCGGTATAGCGGTTTGGGTTCATGAATTTGAGGCGTTGTACTCGAGTTTTTCTGAACAACAAGCTCGAGATCAATGCTTTTATTTCAGGGAGTCAATCACCGCGAGCATGTCCTCGAGTGCTTTGACACAGAGTGCCTTGTCGGGTTTGTCTGCCCGCAACTCGAACAAAACCCGATCAAGCGCCAGGTCAAGTTTGCGCCAACTGACCGTGTTCAGTTTTTTGAGTTTATTGGCTGAAACATTCCAAGCGCTTTCCATGTCTGTGATGCGCTTTTCTGAGGCTTTCAAATTGCCAGTCTTGGCAATTTTTAAGCTGTCATCTGCGATCACACGGAATTTACTCAGGTCGCCCAAAGGGGCTTTCGCCTGTGATTGACCGATCCTGGCGGTTTGTGGTGTTGGGGTTGCAAAACCATTTGTTTGAGCGAACACAATGAGGCTCGAGGCGAGCATGGCAATGGTCAAGAGTTGTTTTTTCATGGAATTTCCTACTTTGGTTTTGAGGCTCGAGAATGCGTTAGGCGAGTGCATCCTTGTCAAGCACGATCAGGTCGCGTTTGGTGGTGGTCAGGAAAACA
>CAXTTL010000106.1:0-16134 GCA_964247135.1 uncultured Deinococcales bacterium
GCCCGGTTCCCGCTGCGGAAAACTGAGGACTTCGGTGGTCGCGTCCTCGCCCCAAAGCTCGAGTTTTAACGCCCGCAATTTTTCGTCGTCCGCCAAAATCAGACAGACATCGCTCTGCACATTGTGGTCTCGCATCAAACGGTTCATGACCGCCCGCAATTTTGGACGCAAGCCTAATTTAACACGTGTTTCGGCGACAATCTCGAGTGCTGGCATCTTTAGGAGCTTAGCAGTTGGGGCGGTTTTGGTGCGGGTCATTTTGTCCGATCTTGCGGTTTGAAGCTCATGCAGTCTTATTCATGGAATCTCGAGGAACCTTCATCAACAAGCCCGCAGCAAGGATTCTGAGTGGCGTCTCAGTCTGAATAAGTTAAACTCGAGCGAGTTGAAGGAGCAAGACGTGTTAAAAACAAATTTACAAAAAATTCTGGGTTTACTGTTGACCATCTCAATCATCCCTGCGGTGCTGCTGGCATGGCAACGCGTTCAATTTGAAACCAAATACCAAACCGTCGGCGTGGTCATGGATTACATCGACGCGGTCAAACAGGCTCGAGAGAACGGAATGCGCGAAGAGGATTTGTTCGCCCACTACAAAAGTCTTGGCGTGAACGGCTTTGCAATTTACGAAGACGCGCTGGTCAAGCTGGTGCAACAAGACAAGGTCGTCTACCGCGACGGCTCGGCTTGGCGCAACGAACGCCTCAGCATTGGCAAAAGCGTGACCGGCATCGAATCCAGAAAGTATTACCTGCGTTCACTCGTGCCAGGCGTGGTCGGCACATTCATCAAAAAGTACAAGTACCGTTACGAACCCGTCAAAATTGACGGCGTCCAGTGGTTGTCGCTGCCCATCGACATTGGCGGTTTGGCGGCAGGTCCAGACAATGCCCTGATTGCCAACCTCGAGAAGCAAGGGTTTTTTGTGGTTTACCGCCCTTACGAGGAGTCCAGCCTGATCGATCCAGCTTCGGACTTTCCAAATGTGAAATACATTGTCTACGCCGGCGATCAGGTCACGGGCAATTCCGAGGTGCAAAAGCTCGAGAAAGTGATTGAGCGCACCAAAACCAAAATTACCGGCGTGATCGAAAGCGTTGACCAAGCCGGCATGATTGACATTGCCAAAGTCAACCCTGTGGTGCGGGTCTTTGCGATTCCGGCGGCGTGGCAGGCGGTCTTGCAACCCGAAGAGATTGCCAGCAAGTTCGTGCTTGCCGCCCGCGAACGCAACCACCGTCTGCTGTACGTTCGCCCGTACCAGCGCATCGATGATACCGACACGTTTTTGACCAAAATTCGTGAAGGCTTGGACAAAGCCAAATTCACCATCGGGCAACCCGAGGCGCTCGAGTTCAGTCAAAATCAAACCTTGCGTCAATTGTCAATTATCGGTCCAATCCTGGGTTTGATCTTGCTGGCAACCGTCATGCCTTGGACATTGTTGAGCCTTTTGCTGGTGGTTGGAATGCTCGGACTGGTCTTTGTCTTTGGCGATCACGCTTACGGCAGCCTCGCGCTTCTGGCGGCTTGCGTTTTTCCGGCGCTGGGGTTTTCCCTCTCGAGGGACAGCGCCCTGGACTGGTTTAAAGCCACACTGATTACCTTGATGGGCGCATTGTTCGTCAGTGCCATCGGCGTTGACCGCAACCAGGTGCTGGCACTCGAGCCGTTTAAAGGCGTGGCACTGACCTTGGTCGTGCCGCCAGCTTTGTTGGCGCTCGCCATGCTACCGAGGCGCGACATTCGTCAAACCATTCGCGGTTTGTGGGGCATTCAACTCAACCTCGGCACACTGGTTTTAATTGGCATTGGCATTGCCGCCGTGGCACTGGTTGTCCTGCGGCGCGGCAACACCACCAGCGGCGCGAGCATCTCGCCCACCGAAGCCAAAGTTCGCGCCGCCCTGCAAGACAGCCTGATTCGACCGCGCACCAAAGAAATTTTGTTGCATCCTGCCGCACTGCTCGGACTCTCGAGCGGCTGGCCACTTTGGTTTTCCAACATTCTGCTGCTGGCAGGCGTGATCGGACAGGGCAGCATCGTGGACAGTTTCGCGCACTATCACACGCCACTCTTGATTACGCTTTTGCGCACCGTCAACGGACTGGGTTTCGGTTTGGCGATCAGCATTGTGACCGTGCTGGTGGTGCAATTCGCCAAACGATACTTTGAAGATTGACCCTCGAGCCAAGGCGCATAACCATGCGCCCCTACATTTTTTTTATTTGGCATTTTTGGAGCGACATGACTTTAGAACGCCACAACCGCATTCGAGCCGTGCTCGACAAGCGTCAACCCGATTTGACCGTGCTGCTCGAGCAAGTCCACAAACCCCACAACCTCTCCGCCATCTTGCGCTCTTGCGACGCGGTGGGCGTGCTCGAGGCGCATTGTGTGGCGCTTGAGGGACGACCCGCAACGTTTAGCGACACCAGCGCCAGTGCCGAAAAATGGGTTCCGCTCGTGACCCACGCCACCACCAAAGACGCCTTCTCGAGCCTCAAAGCCAAAGGTTTTCAGGTTTATGCCACGCACCTGTCCGAACGCGCCGTGGATTACCGCGAGGTCGATTACACCCGCCCGACCTGCATTTTGTTGGGCGCGGAAAAATGGGGCGTCAGCGATGAAGCCGCCAATGCCGCCGATGCCAACATTGTTGTTCCGATGAACGGCATGGTGCAAAGCCTGAACGTTTCCGTGGCTGCCGCCGTGATTTTGTTTGAAGCGCAACGCCAACGGCAAAAAGCAGGATTTTACGACAATGTGCGCCTTAAGCCAGATCAATACCAGACCCTCGAGTACGAGTGGTTGTACCCTCGAGAAGCCGAGATTTTGCGAGAACGCGGTGAAGCCTACCCAAACTTATAAACCAAGCTCGAGTCGCAATTTCACGGTGTCGCCCTCTTCAAGGTTTTCGGCTTTTCGGGCACTGGCTCGGATTGGCACAATGTACGAATCGTCTTTGGGAAACAACGAGGTTTTCCACTCGGTTTCACCGATGTACGCACGCACGGGAATCATGCCCCAGCCATACGTCACGAGCTTCGATGCGGCTTTTAACTCACGGCATTGTTTGGCTGGCACGGTCACAAAGTACCACGGGGCTGGACCTCTCCAGAACCAGATTGCGCCACTAAACTCGAGATTCATGCGACCATTATATCCAACCTCGAGGGTCACATTAGCTTGAGGACAGCTCTTGTTTTGCCCAGCGTTCCTGCACGGCATTTGCCAGCCACGCGCTGACATCTTGGGTGTTCGCGCCAGGCGTGAAAATGCCGTTGACACCAATTGCCTCGAGTTTGGGAATGTCCTCATCGGGAATAATGCCTCCGCCAAACAACAAAATATCGTTGGCGTTGCGTTCCTTGAGCAGTGCTCGAACTTCGACAAAATAGTGCATGTGCGCCCCAGAAAGCACGCTCAAGCCGATGGCGTCCACGTCTTCTTGCACGGCGGCGTTGACGATCATCTCGGCGGTTTGACGCAAACCCGTGTAAATCACTTCCATGCCCGCGTCACGAAGCGCTCGAGCAATGACTTTTGCACCGCGATCATGACCGTCTAAACCTGGTTTGGCAATTAAAACCCGTGCTTTTCGTTCCATAAAAGTATTCTAGCCGATTTTTAAGCGCGTTCGGATTTCTGGCGACCTCGAGCGCCCAAATCCACGACCTCAGCGCCAAAAATCTTTTTATGCTCGAGGTTGAAGCGCACCAGGGTTCGTTTTGGGTGCGTGCCGTGATGCCCACACGCGCCAGGGTTCATGTACAAAATCCCTTGCGCGTCGCGTTCGATGCGCAAAATGTGCGAGTGACCGCAAACCAGAATGTCGGGTTTTTCGGCGGCAATGCTGGCTCGAGCGATGGGGTCATAACGTCCTGGCGTGCCGACAATATGCCGAATCAAAACCTTAAAACCTTCACGGTTTAACACTTGTTCTTCTGGAATGCTCGAGAATGTCGCGTGAGAGTCAATATTGCCGATTACGGCAACCACGGGCGCAACGGTTTGGAGCGTTGAAATGATCTCGAGCGAACCCAAATCGCCCGCGTGCCAGATTTCGTCCACGCCCGCCAATGCCTCGAGAATGTCCGCGCCCATAAAACCGTGGGTGTCTGAAAGTAAACCAATTCGCACCAGTAAATTCTACCCCGAGATTCGCACGGTTCTCGCACCTCGAGACTAAACTTCATCACTTTTCTGGAACGCTTTGCTCTAGCACCGCGTATTGTCATGCAAAGGGTTCATTCAAAACCCTATGGAGGCTGGAAATGGGATTCGGAATTTTATTGATGATTGCAGGCGTGGCGGCACTGATCGCCGCCAGTGTCAACAAACAAATGGCAAACTTACGCGGTTTGGGCGTGGCGGGTTTGGGTGTGGGCGTTCTGATTTTTATTGCGGCTGAAGCATTTGTCAGCGTTCCAGTCGGCAGCGTCGCCATTGTTGTCAACCGCTTGACAGGTTTAAAACCAGGGGCGCTCGAGCCAGGGGCGCACATTGTGCTGCCAGGCATCGAAACCCCGTTTTATTACAACACCCGTTTGCAAGAACTGACCCTCTCGAGGCGCGGTGAAGGTGGTCCAGACGTTGACGAAAGCATCAAGGCGCTCTCAAAAGAGGGACTCGAGATTTCGGCGGACGTGACGGTGCAATTTCAGATTATTCCCAGCAAAGCGCCCGATCTTCACCAACAAATCGGCACGGATTACATCAACGTGGTGATTCGTCCGCAGGTGCGCAGCAAAGTCCGTGACAGCATCGGTCAGTTCAATGCCACGGACCTGATCAGCACCAAACGCAAAGCCCTCGAGAACAATGTGATTGCCGCCTTGGAAGGTGTTTTCAAAGATGCGAACCTCGAGTTGAAAGCCGTCTTGTTGCGCGAGTTGCGAATTCCTGACAGTGTGGCAAAAGCCATCGAGGAAAAACAAACCGCCGAGCAACGCGTGCAAACCGAAAAGAACAACCGCGATGCCGAACGGATTCGGGCAGATACGGTCTTTATCACGGCACAGGGCGCCGCCAAAGCCGCAGTCGCCAAAGCCAAAGGTGAGGCACAGGCTTTGAGCTTGCGTGGTGCGGCGCTCAAAAACAACCCCCAATTGATTCAACTGACCGTTGCCGAAAAACTCGCGCCGACCGTGCAAACCATCATGATGCCGTCAACGGGCAATTTCTTGCTGAACTTGGATTCGTTGACCAAAGCGAAGTAGGCGTTGGCAAATAGCCTTGAAGCTCGAGTTTCTGAATCTGGAGGCTCGAGCTTTTTGTCGATCAGAATCCCTTTTAAAGCTGACTTTGATATTTTGAAAATGAACCTAAGCTCCCCTCTCTCCGAGGAGAGAAGCGCCCAAGCCCGTCAGCGACCATGCCCGTGAGGTACGTTTTATGGTCAAGAAGGTCGGGGATGAGAGGGAACTCACCTCGATTTTTCAAAGTTCCGCTTGGGTTGCCACAACGGCGTGTTTAAAAGCGTCATCAAACTCGAGCTGCCCGAGTTTTGGGTTTGTTGGTATTCGCTCAAGGTCAGGTGATCTTCGGGCAGGGTTTTGCTGAGGCTCATGCCGTACTCGAGCGGGTACGCGCCCATGCCGTAGGCGCTGGGTCCGGTTTGGGTGGCGACGGCGGCGCCGATGTTGTACTCGCGCAACGTGCCGACGTTGAGCCGACTTTTTTTGATGGCGCGTTCCATCTGCTCCAGGCTGCCGTCATCGCTGACGCTGGCGATGATCACGCTGACTGGCGCGTCGCCAAAGTGTCGCTCGAGGTCATGAACCATGCTGATCAAGGCGGTGTCTTCAAAGGCGCGTCCGGTTGGAACGACCCTGCCGTCTTGAAACGAAAGGATTGGACGGATGTTGAGCCAGTCGCTCAGCCAAGTGCCGCTGCCGGCGGCGAGTTTGGAATTTTTGAGGTAATGCAGGTCGCGCACGGTCATGCGTGAAACCATCGAGTCGCGCATGGCACTCAGGGCGGTGGTCAGGTCGAGCATCGTGCCGCCCCAGGAGTTGATTTGTGTGGCGTACAAGACCAGTTCGCCCAGGAACGCCGTGCCGACCCTCGAGTCGAGGATTTGAATGCGGTCCTCGGCATCCAGATTTTCGATGGCTTCTCTGGCGTGACAAATGGTGCTCGAGAAGTCGCTGGAGACGTGCAAACTGAGGATTGAATCAAATTCTTTGAGGCTCTCGCGGTAGACTTTTTCAAAGGCTTCGACGGTTGGCGCTTCGGTGGTCGGTAGGGGCGCGTCTGGGTGTTCCTCGAGAAACTCGAAGACTTCATCGGCGGTGACTTCAAAGCCGTCTTGCAAAGGTTGCCCACCGAGGATGACGGTCATTGGAATGGCGACTGCGCCCAAGCGTGCAAGGTGGTCGCTCGAGAGTTCGCAGTTTGAATCTGTGACTATTCCGATCACGAGGCTGTCCTTGGTAGGCTGCGATTTGGCGCTTGTTGGTTGGGCTGGTGATAAGGTACTGGGTTGATAATGTACTGGGTGACAAAATTCTGAACGTTTGTCCTTGGTTCAAGTTAACGTTCATTCTTAAGAACTCGGCGCGTTTTTGATGAGGACAAAAACCCTTCAAAATATTCAAGCCGACGCAAGTGCGTGACCGACGCTCGAGGCGTGTCATTTGGATAACGTGGGCTTCTCAGGCGAGCGGGCTAGGATTGACTGGTTTCTGGAGGTCTTCATGAATTTTCTTTGCAGCCAAGCAGGTTTGATGTGTAAAACAGGCTCGAGCATTGGGGCACGACCGTGAACATTGCGGTCTTGTGTCATCCGAGCGCCGGAGGTTCGGGCGTGGTCGCCACCGAGTTGGCGCTGGCGATGGTGGGTTTGGGACATTCGGTGCACATGGTGGCGACCCAAGTTCCGTTTCGTTTAAATGCCATGCGTTTGCCGCGATTGATGCCCGAAACCCAAAACTCGAGTGAACTTCAACTGGGCGAGGTGTACTTTCATCAGATCGAAAACGCCAATTATCCTCTTTTCGAGCAACCCCTGACCACGTTGGCAGCCGTGAATACTTTGGTCGAGGTGATTGAAGAGTTTGAGATTGATCTGGTTCACGCGCATTACGCCATTCCGCACGCCACCAGCGCCCTGCAAGCCAGGGAAATGCTGGGGCGCACCAAAGTCGTGACCACCTTGCACGGCACAGATGTCACACTGGTCGGACTCGAGCCGTCTTTTTTGCGCACGACCCGTTACGCCATTGAAGCCAGCGACGCCGTGACCGCCGTCTCGGGTTATTTGGCGAACCACACCAACACGGTCATGGGCGCAAAGAAAAACATTGATGTGGTTTACAACTGGGTGGATGTGGAGCGTTTTGCACCGATTCTCGAGGCGAGTTACCGCGCTCGGTTTGCGCTGGAAGGCGAGGCGCTGATTGTTCACACCTCAAATTTTCGCACGGTCAAACGCCCGCTCGATGTGATCCAAACTTTTGCCGGCATTGCCGCCAAACAACCCGCACGGCTTTTAATGGTCGGCGACGGTCCAGAACGCCCACGCTGTTTGGCGCTTGCCAAGCAACTCGGTATCGCCCAGCGCGTGCATTTTATTGGGTCACTGCCGAACGTCGAAATGATTTTGGGCGTGGCAGATTTGTTCTTGCTGCCCTCCAGCCAAGAATCCTTTGGTTTGGTGGCGCTCGAGGCGATGTCTTGCGGCGTGCCAGTCATCTCGAGCGACGCGGGCGGACTGCCCGAGGTGAACATCAACGGCGAAACCGGTTTTACCTGCGCGGTCGGCGATACCGGCGCCATGATCGCGGCGTCCTTGGAGGCGCTCGAGCCTGAGCGCCATGCCCTCATGCGCGAGGCGGCGCGAGCCAGGGCAATCACGCATTTTCACCAGGATGTGATTTTGCCCAATTACGTTCGGGTTTACGAAAACGTGCTGAAAGGCTCGAGATTGCACCACCCTGGGGTTGTTGCGGGTTGAAGCTTCAACACAAGCCAAGTTGGTCTAAACTCGAGTCATGAACTTTGATCTTTTCTTAAGCCGTTTTCAAGCCACACCAGATACTTTGAATGCCCTGCTGCAAGCTGTTCCGCCCGAGGTTGCGCGTTGGAAACCGAATTTGGACTCTTGGAGCATACTCGAGGTGATCTGTCATATGGCGGACGAAGAACGCAAAGACTTTCGCCCGCGTTTAAAATCGCTCTTGTTCGATGACCCTGCCGGAATGAGCATCACGCCCATCGACCCGCCTGCCTGGGTGGTTGAAGGCAAGTACAACGCCCGAGATTTAAATGATTGCCTGACAGATTTTAGCCTCGAGCGTCAAGGATCGCTCGAGTGGTTGCGCGGTTTGCCAGCAGATTTAGCGCTCGAGCGAAGCGCACCAGACCGTGACATCAGCGCGGGACAAGTGCTTTACTCGTGGTTGGCACACGATTATTTGCACCTTCGCCAGATCACACGGCTACATTACGACTTTTTGGCGCTCAAAGCACAAGGATTCGATATTGGTTATGCGGGAACCTGGCGTTAAGTGTAAACACAGCCCAACTCAAAATCGGTATATTCGCTAAAGTTTTGTGTCCTTTGCAGCCCCCAGCACAAATAAACCATGCAATTGAGTAGCAATAGAGTTGACAGCCACGCCAAAAAACCTAAAATATAGCCAATCTTCTCGAGTTCACCTGCTTCATCGTCTCGCTCGAGCTTGAGTTTGTGTCGCGGTTCCAGCGTAAACCCATCAAAGAGCATGACGCTGTACAAGGAGGTTGTGATGGAAACGGTGCGCGTCTCAGGTCAATCCCGCCCAAACTCGGTGGCGGGCGCAATTGCCGCACTGCTGCGCTTGAACGGCGAGGTCGAGGTTCAAGCCATCGGAGCGGTGGCGGTCAATCAGGCGGTCAAAAGCATTGCGATTGCCAGAAGTTACATCAGCATCGACAGCCTGGACTTAAATTGCGTGCCTGCTTTTGTCAAACTCGAACTCGAGAACGAGGAACGCACCGCCATGAAATTCGTGGTGCATTCATTTAAACTCGCCGGTGCGCCTGTGGTGCCCGTCGTACCCCATCTCGAGGACGAATCAACTTAAGCCTGATGGGTTAGAGATTTAACATCGATAAGCGTTTTGGCTCGAGCAACGTGTCTTATGTGACACGGTTTTGCTCGGGTTTTCGCTATACTGCACGCATTGGGACGTTCTTTCAGCGTCCAACGGGAGAAACATGTATTACAACTCGAGCTACATCCTTTTGATGGTCTTTATCCTGGCAATTTCGTATGGGGCGCAGTGGTATCTCTCGAGCACCTTTGGACGGTTCAGCAAGCTGCGCAACGCCCGCAATTTGACTGGCGCTGAGGTGGCGCGTGACATTCTGGACTCAAACGGTTTGCAGGACGTTCAAGTCGAACCTATTGCCGGTCAATTGACCGACCATTACGACCCCAGAACCCGCACCGTGCGCCTGTCCGAACCCAATTACGCCTCGCCGAGCTTGGCGGCTTTGGCGGTCGCCGCCCACGAATGCGGTCATGCGCTGCAACACAAGCAAGGTTATGCCCTGTTAAACTTGCGTGCCGCGATTATTCCGGTGGTCAACATCGGTTCGCAGTTTGGACCGCTGCTGATTATGTTGGGTTTGTTTATTCGCATTCCAACCATCGCCTGGATTGGCGTGCTGGGTTTGGTCGGTACATTGGTCTTTCATGCCGTGACCCTGCCCGTCGAATTTGACGCCAGCGCCAGAGCCATCAAGATTCTCGAGGGCAACGGTTACCTGACCCGCGAAGAGAACGCTGGCGCAAAAAGTGTGCTGACCGCCGCCGCCATGACCTACGTGGCTGGCGCCATCGGGGCGCTCATGACCTTGCTCTATTACGTCAGCATCCTTTCGGGTGGTCGCCGCAGGTAAAAACGTTATACTCTCTGGGCATGAAAACCCTTCAAAACCAAATCACTGGCAGCCTGGGCACAAACCCCAGCATCGAACTCAGAGCACGCCTCGAGCAAGACCGCATCCTCGGTCGTGTCGGCGGTGCGTTGATGGCAAAAGAACTCAACCTCGAGGTTTCTGAAAAAGGCGTTTCTGGGCATGTCGGCGGTAAAAACGGTTTTGAAGTCAACCTCGAGTTAAAAGCGGGCGAACTGACCGGTTTTGTTGGACTCGAAGCCCTTCATTTGCGCGGCGTCGATCAGGTCACTGGTCGTCTGGGCAGCGCCATGAACGGCGTGGATTTTATTTCCAACCAAAACGGCGATAGCTTGCGCGGGCGGCTCGGCGGCATCAAAGGGCAGACTTTTGAACTCGAGCTTTCAGGTACGCCAGGTTGGATCGGCACGCTGGTGGCGATCATTGCGTTTTACGCGATTGAAAAGCACAAAAATTAAATCAACAGCTTGGCTTTAGCTTTAAATGCTATTTATGGTTCATGACTTTAAACGAACAGATCGACCAAAATATTGAAGCCGTCCGTGAACTCGAGCGTCGGGTGGATCGAGGACTTGACCCTGCCACATTGCGGTTTAATGGGTTGGCAACTCGAATTGGGCGACCCAATTTTTTGACTGCCGTGATCGCAGGAATCATCGTCTGGATTCTCATCAACTTGTTATCCGAAAAGGTCGGCGTGAAAGCTTTTGACCCATTTCCTTTTGTCATCCTTCAAGGATTGATTGGTTTAAGCGCCCTGATGACCAGTTTGATTGTGCTGATCGGACAAAACCGTGAAGCGATTCTCGAGGGACAACGGGCGCATCTGGACTTGCAACTCAATTTGCTGGCAGAACAAAAAATCACCAAATTGATTGCGCTGCTCGAGGAACTGCGACGTGATCTGCCAAATGTCAGCAACCGTCACGATCAGGTTGCCGAGAGAATGCAGGAATCTGCCAATCCTGAAGCGATACTTGGGGCAATGAGTGAAGAGTCGAGCAGTGCTTGATCCATTTAAACCAACAAGGCTCGAGTTACAACTGCATGTCTACAGGTTCACTCTCGAGCGCTAAAACTCCAAACACGGCTTCGTGGGTTCGGCGCAGGGTCAAAACCGTACAAACTACTTGAGCACTTCAAGATCCAAGATGAATTCAAGTAAAACAAGTCTCCCGAACCAATGCTAATAAACCTATTTTATGACTTCAAGATAGAACACAAAGACAAGCAAAACTTTCTTAAGGGATTTCCAAAAGTGAATTATCAATCAACGAAGATACGAAGCTTTCGTCTACACTGAGTCGAATCAAGATAATTCATGATTTCACTTGAAAAGGAATCTAAGTCAGCGTAAAGAATTCGTCGAGAAAAACCATATTTGGGTAAGATTTTCTGTAGTTCTTTTTTGAAATTTGCGGTTACTCTGAATTTAACTATATCTTCTTCATCAGTATTGAATTCTTTCCAAGGTTCAGGATGGATGGAAAAAAGTGCGGCTTGAGCAACCATTCTTTGTTCTAAATGTGGTGCAAAAAATAAACCATTGCAGTTATTATCAAAAGGTGATGTATCAGCATTAGCAGTGTAAACTTTTGAATCTGGGTGCATAAAGTAAATTACGCCATCTTCATTAATATCTTTTGGTTTTCCATCAGAATCAACAATATGAATTGAAGCAAAATAAAGTGCTACTAAGGGATTTTCAGTCCAATCAAGAAATCGTGTTGCCATTCCATAATGTTGGGCTAGGGTAAGCCAATGCCAGTCATTATGTGAAGTATATGGCTCATGAATAAAAACTTTAGATTTAAATATTTCTAGCAAAATTTTTTCGTCTTGATAGAATTGTATTTTTTCTTCTTCATTTGTAGGGATTTTAAGCTTACGTGCGATACGTGGTTTTAAATCAAAATTATAATTTTGTGCACCCCTAAAAACATAATGAGGACAAGTCTTATCCCGAATTATTTCATTAAAATAATTAAAACTATTAAAAACAAATTCTTCTCCTTGTTTTCCATCTTTGTTTCGGTGTGTGACTACTTTCCCCATCCTAAATCCCCCTAACTGTATATGACCATCGCGCAGGTATATGAGGGCTTTTCAGTGACCCACATTAAATTTAGAAAACGTTCCACTAAATTTTAGCATCTCCGATTAGAGTTTTGCGAAATGATGGTCATTGACGTTAAGTCTACACAATCAAGCAAACCCAAGTTGAAATACGTTCTATTGCTACAAAAAAATATCTCGAGCCTTGACGACTCGAGATACCTCTAACAATTCAATTTACTTTTGAACCAGCACGTAACCCGAGAGCGGCTCGAGTTTTAAATTCCCTGACACTGTTCCGAGCGCGGTCAATCCTGCTTTTGTACCGTCGGCGTGCAGCGTCCAAGTGCCTGCTGGCAGTTGCATGTTGTCCGTGCTCGTGCTGCCGTGAAACACCACCAAAATCTTTTTTGCAGCCTCGAGCGTGAACCCAATCGTGGCGACGGGCAGGCTCGAGTCAGGCAAGAATTTCAAGGTTTTGCGCACCGCGTCCGCGCTCGAGAGTCTGAACGCTGGGAAGGCTTTGCGAATGGCGATCAAGCCTTTCATGTAATTGAACGCGCCGTTAAACTTTGCAGCCCGGGTCCAATCGAATTTGTTGACCACATCGCCAGCGTTGTAGCTGTTGCCGTTGCCGCCTTTGGTGCGCCCAATTTCGACGCCGCCCTCGAGGAACGGCACGCCCTGCGCCAGCAAGACCATCGCGGCGGCAAGGTTGGCGGATTTCGCCCGCAGGTCCGCGTTCGGCATGACCTTCTCGAGTTTGTCCCAGAGTGCCAGGTTGTCGTGCGCCGAGACGTAATTGATGCTCTCAACGGGTTGGTCGGCAAAATCTGAGATGCTCGGGTCGTAATTGATTGAGCCAACGATGCCACGTTTCAGGCTGGTGCTCGAGGTGATCGCGCCATTGATAAATCCTGGTTTGCTGCCGTCCAGGTCGCCGCGCAGGGCGTTGCGGTAATTGTCGTTGAAGACCGCGAAATTCATGCCACGCTGTGAACCCTTGCCGAAACGCAGCGGTCCGCCGCCCGTCCAGGGTTCGCCGTACAAGACCACATCGGCGCGTAATTTGTGCAACTCGAGCGTCAGGTTTTCGACGGTGGATTTGCTGAACATGCCGATCAGATCGAATCTGAAACCGTCGATGCCGTACTCGAGCATCCAGTATTTGAGGCTGTCGCGGATGTACTTGCGAACCATTGGGCGTTCGTCGTGCAGGGCATTGCCGACACCGGATTCGTTTAAGACCTGTCCCTCGTCGTTGGTGCGGAAGTAATAATAAGGCACGGTCTGCCAGAAGGCGCTGTCCTCGCCACGGGCGGGAACGCTGTGGTTGTACACCACATCCAAGACCGCTCGTAAGCCAGCCTTGTGCAGCGCGGCGATCATGGTTTTGACCTCGAGTATCGCCACGGCGGGTTGATTTGGGTTGGTGCTGTACTGTCCCTCGGGCACGTTGAAGAGGTTGGTTTCGTAACCCCAGTTGTAAACGCCGTTGTTGGCAGGATTGATCTTTTGAAATGGCAATATATGAACATCGGTCACACCAAGGTCGCGCAGGTAATCAAGCCCAGTTTTCTGGCTCGAGTTTGGCACGGTGGTTCCCGTTTGTGCCACACCCAAGTATTTGCCGCGCAGGGCGGGTTTGACGCCGCTCGAGGGGTCAACCGTGAAGTCGCGGATGTGCATTTCGTAGAGCACCGATTCGGTCATTGGGCGGCTCGAACTTTTGGGACGCGTGAAGTTGGCGGGGTTGGTTTTGCTCAAATCGACCACCATGCTGCGTTTGCCATCCAGGCTGGCGGCGTAACAGTTGATGTCGGCGGTGACCCGAGTTTCGTTGTATGACTTGAAGCGGTATTGGTAATAATGCCCGTTCAAATCGCCGTTGACATTGGCGCTCCAAACGCCGTGCTGGTCGCGTTTCATGTCGATGATCTGATCGGGTCCGCTGGTCGCGTCGTCAAAAATAAACAGTTCGGCGCTCGAGCTGACCGGACTCCAGACTTTAAAGCTGGTGGCGGTTTTACTGTAACGACTGCCGAGGTCCTCGCCAGAATATTGGTATTGCTTGTCATCGAGCGCTTCACGCACATAGACCGTGCGGGCGAAGTCGTCGCCAATTTTGAGTTCGATAAATTTGCCCAGATCATCAATGCCCAGCGGTTTCTCGAGCTTGATGGCGAGCACTTGGACTGGACCCGTGGGCGCGGCGGCGACAGGTTTTTCTCGGGGCGGAACGGTGCTTGGCGCTTGAACTTCTTTGGGGTTGTTGATGCTGTCGCGCACGGTTTTTTTGTTGAAATCCACAACAAACTTAACGATGGTGCCGTCTTTGGGGATACTGAGCGCAATGTTGCTGCCGCCAGGGGCGAAATCTGCGCCGTAATTTTCGGTCCAAGTGCCACCTTTGGCGACCTTGTACTCGAAATCACCTTTGGGGAACGCCGCAACAAACTCAAACACGCCGCTCGAGATTTCACCCATGCGGGTGATGTCGCCGTTCGGATTCCAGTCGGTGCCGCCGAGCGCGGCTTGAATTGTGCCTGGCAACACGACCTTGGTGGGATCAACCGAATCGGTACTGACCGCCACAGGAGCGCCCCCAGCCTCGAGTTTGGCAATCTTCAAAGGTTTGCCGCCCAGGGTAAGGTTAATTTTTCCCTCGAGCGATTTGAGGTCGCTGGCTTTGGGCAGCCATGCCCGAATCGTGTCGCTGCTGTCCAAAAAGGCGGGTTCGCCGCGCGGTGGGGCGGCTTTGGCTTGGTAGGCATCGGCGGCGGCGCGTGAAACTTCAAATTCTTTGCGCCCTTGGAAGACCCAGATTTCGGCGATGCCCGAGGCACCCACGGTCACAAACCGGTCCGAGTCGCCGTCTTTGGCTTCCCAGTTGCCTCGGCGCAAGATAAAACCGAGTTCGCTGTGTTTGCCTGGAATGTCGATGGTGGCGGTCTTGCCAAAATCGTCACCGCCGTCAAAATTGTAGGCTTTGCCGTCGGTGGCTTTGGGTTTTGATCCCCATACCCAAACGTTCCAAGTCTCAAAATCGGCTCGAGGGCGTCTGTAATGGAGCACCAAGCGCGTGCTGCCTTCGGGGGCAACTTCGGCTGCCACAACGGGTGCGGCTCGAGTTGGTACGGTTTCGGGGGCGCTGACTAGGTCTGGGTTATTCACACTGTCCACAATCGTTTTCTTGGTATATTCAAACACAAATTTGACAATTTGTTTGTCGGCTGTGACCACAAGTGAAATGTTCGCGCCGCCCTTCTCGCCTTTTTTGCCGTAATTTTCGTCCCAGGTGCCGTTGATGGCGACTTTGTACTCGTAATTGCCCTTGGGAAACGCGGCGACAAATTCGTAATGGTCGGGGGTGGTCTCCTCCATTTTGGTGACATCACTTGCTGGGTCCCAGGCTTTCGCGCCGAGGGCTTCTTGGATCGAGCCTGGTAAACGCACCACACGACTTGATTGCGCCTGAATCAGATTGGGGCGAATTGAGAGCAGGGCGAGAAAGACCAAGCTGAATGCCAGCAAAAAACGCTTCATAAAACCTCCTCGAGATTAAACCTGGAATCGCTTCCAATGAATTGGGGCTGCACCAAAAAGTGTACCTGATTCTCGAGAAAAGTGTTCGGGTCTTGGCTGACAAATTCGAGGTACGCACCAACGATCAATGGTCATGATCATCCTCGAGCAAGACCTGATTGCACAATTTCAGCGCCTCGAGGTTGCGTTCGATGCTGCCGCAACCGCCCTCACCGCTGGGGCGCACGTGCGGCGCGGCGCGTTCCTCGAGTCCCTTCCACTGGTAGGGGTCATGACCTGTGACCATCACGATGTTGCGGCAATCGGCGGCGGCAAAATGTTGCTGCTGTTCTGCGCCAAACCAGGGCAGCAACGATTCGGCGCTCATGTAGTGGTTGACCAAAGACCGCCTGAAACCGTTCGGCGCGTAATTGGGCAGGCTGTGTGGTGCAGCAAATAACCGTTAAAGAACGCGATGCTGCCGCGCTTGACTTCGACTGGAACGGCATCATCGTCCAAGTACGGGAAGAACGTCGCCTCGCCCGCACCATCAAACCTCGAGCATCGCCGAGGGCATGGCGGGGCTGGAGGAGGAACGCCGTCTGTTTTACGTGGCGATCACCCGCGCGATGGAACGCCTGACCA
>CAXTTL010000107.1:0-15863 GCA_964247135.1 uncultured Deinococcales bacterium
TCTCGAGCATCAAACCAATCTCAAGCACGTGCGCATCCGAAGCTCGAGCGCCAACGATTTGCAGTCCAACGGGTAAACCGGCAACTTTTGTAAATGGCATTGAAAGTGTGGGCAGCCCAACCAAACTAAACGGTGCGGTCAACTCGAGGAAGGCGTTTCTGTGGGTTACAGTGCCACTCTCGAGGGTGACATGGGTTGTGCCGCGTTTTGGTGCTGGAAGTGGCGCGGTAGGCTGAATCAGGGCATCACAGGCGTTCAGGGTTGCCTCGAGTCCAGCCCGAACTTGGCGGCGCAGTTGGCGAGCTTCCAAATATTCGCTGGCACAAATGCTGGAGCCTGCTTGAAGTGGTGGAAGAACGCCTTCGGAAAATCCTTGACCGCCAGCTTTCAAGGCTTCACGGTGAACATATGCGGCTTCGGCGCGAACGATGGGCGTGTAACTGGATGACGCCAACTCGAGGTCAATTGGATTCAGGTCAACCACACTTGCGCCAGCGTGGCGAAGTTGCTCGAGTAAACTTTCAAAACCACGGCGCACTTCAACGCCCAAACGACCTTCGAGCCAAACTCGAGGCACACCAAATGTCAGGTTTTTGGGAGATTCGAGGTTTTGAATTGGGAAATCTCGAGCCGCCAAAACCTCGAGCACGGCGTGGGCGTCGCTTACGTTTTGCGTAATTGGTCCAGCGTGATCGCAAGTCATGGACAGATGCAAAGCACCCTCGAGCGGCACAACACCAAAAGTTGGCTTAAACCCGACCACGCCATTAAAACTGGCTGGAATCCGAATTGACCCGCCCGTGTCCGAACCCAAACTGGCAAAGCCGATTCCTGCCGCGACGCTGGAGGCACTTCCGCTGCTCGAGCCGCCGGCTTGCAAACTTGGGTCGAGGGCGTTTTTCACGTCGCCAGTATTTGGGTTTTCGCCCGTCACACCGAGCGCAATTTCGTGCATGTTGGTTTTACCAAGAATCACTGCGCCAGCGTCACGAAGTCTTTTGACCGCGCCCGAGTCGCTTTGAACAGCTTGGAACTCGAGTGGCAAAATGGCGTTTGTTCCTGCTTTGGTTGGCATTTGAAAAACGTTGAACAAATCTTTGACCGTGATTGGAACACCGTGCAGCCTTCCTCGAGAAGTGCCCGCTTTGGTTTCCTGATCTAAAACTTCGGCGGTTTCTCGAGCTTGGTCGCTTGCCAGAAACGCAAAAATGTTCAGGTCAGCTCGAGTTTCGTTGATGGCTAAAGCTTGATTGACGAGTTGGAGGCTTGAAGTCTCCCCTGTTTGAATGTGCTTCGCGGCTTCAATTAGGGTCATGGCGCAATTTTACGCGTTAGACTAACCAAATGCTTCAAGTCATTCTCAATCCCACCGCCGGCGGTGGGCGTGCCAGCCGTGCCATTCCCGCGCTGCAAACGGCGCTCGAGGCGAAAAAACTCGAGTACAACCTGTTTTTGACCGACAAGGCTGGGGCGGCTCGAGATTTTACAAGAAATTTACCTGGCAATGATCCAATTGTGGTGGTCGGGGGCGACGGCACGCTGCATGAGGTGATCGCCAGTTTGCTCGAGCAGACCAACCATTCAGACCGTGCGGTGGGCGTGATTCCGCTCGGGACGGGTGATGATTTTGCCAGGGGGGCGAAAATTCCGTTAAACAACCTTGAGGCGGCGGTGAACATCATTGCGAGCGGCAAGCTCGAGGTTTTGGACGCGGGACGGATTGGCTCTAAGGCGTTCATCAATGGTTTTGGCAGCGGTTTTGACGCGCTGATCGCCAGGGAGGTACGCAATGCGCCCAAGTTTCTTCCAGGTTCAATGCGTTATTTGTGGGCGATTCTGGCAGAACTCTCTAAGCTCAGTCCTCGACCCGCCAAAGTGATGGCGGATGGCGTGGTGGTGCATGACGGGGCGGCGTTGCTGATTGCGGTCATGAATTTGATCGGTTACGGCGGCGGTCTAAAAATCGCACCCAATTCCGACCCCAAGGACGGCTGGCTCGAGGTGGTTATGGCGGGAAGGTTTGGCAAAATGGGCGTGCTGGGAATCTTGCCCAAGTTGCAAAAAGGTGCCCATCTTGGACATCCTGAAGTCAAAGTGGTTCGGGCAAAAGAGGTCAGAATCGAATGGCAAAAACCAGTTGCCGCGCACGTGGACGGCGAGTTGCTCGAGATGGGAACGGTTTTTGAGGCTTCGGTGTTGCCAGGAGCGATTAAGTTCTTCATGCCTTAAAAATACTTTTGCCACAAGACTCGGCTAAAATACCTTCATGAGCGTCCAAACCAGCAAACTCCCTCGAGCCTCACAATCAGCTCGAGGGTGGCAATTGCCAATCGCGGCATTGCGTTGGTTGTTCAAACCATTCTCGAGATCGTTTCCAATGGCGCTCTTGGAGGTTTTGTTTACGGCGTTGGCGCTGCAATCGCTGGCGTTGTGGTTGACCAGGTTTTACGCGCCGCCGGTGCCAGAATTGCTGGCTTGGTTTGCCGAGCACAGCTTGTGGGTGTTGGGCGTGTTAAGACTCGAGAGTTTCAAAGCGGATGTTTGGTGGCGAGCCATCCGAATCCCGTTGTTTGGGGCGTTGGCTGGCGGCTTGTTTGGCTTGCTCGGTCATGAGATCACACCGCTTTTAAAACCGACTCGGGCTTTTTTTGAGTTTCAGGCGTTGACCGCACCCGATTTATCCAAGGCGGGATTGGAGTTGCTGGCGCTGAACACCAGCTTGCGTTTTGTGTTCGCTTATGCGCTGCGGGCGACCTGGCTCGAGGGGCGCCAGTATTTGCGTTGGCGTTTGACGGCATTAACGCTGGGGGCAGGTGTCTTTGCCAGCGCCATGATTACGGTCATTCCTGGTTTGATCGATTTGATTCGCAATCCCAGCCAAGCCGCTTCGGGTACAGCACTGACCGAGGCTCGAGAGTTGTCATTGTCGTTTCAACCGTTTGGTTTGGTCAACCCAGACCATCAACAGTTGCAAAATGTGCTCGATTACCTCGAGCGCGATGCGAACAAAATGCGCTTGATTGCGCTTGAGGGCGAGACTGAAACGCACCGCCGACCAGCCAACCGCATTTCGTTGATTCTCAGCGCCGATGGTCGGGTGATCGCCTCGAGCCGCCGTGAACGCTTTCCAATCGGTCAATGGATTTCTGACCCGAATACCGAATCTTGGAACGAAATTCGGGCTTTTAACGCCACCGGACGTTGCCGCGCCATCAATGTCGGGACTGAAATGCTTTCGGGCTGTCCGGTGCAACAAGACAGCGGCGGTTTTGAAACCACCGTTTTGATCGCGGCAATCGTGCGCCCGATTGACACCGCCAGCGTTTCGTTTTCTGATGTCGCCGCCAAAATCACCCACGATTTCACACGGGTTCTGGACACCCTCTCCCAAGGTTTGTTGCCGTTCTTTTTGAGCCTCGGGCTGATTGGCTATCTTGCGGCAAGACGCCTCACCACGCCGCTCGAGCGACTGCTGGCGGGTTCCAAAGCGCTCGAGGCGGGTCAGTTAAACGTGCGCGTGCCGCTGGAATCTCAAGATGAAGTCGCCAGGCTCAGCGAGGGGTTTAACGCGATGGCGAGCAAACTCGAGCAGAATGTTTCTGAACTCGAGCGTGAAAAATCCACCGTTGAGACTTTGCTCAAAGCCAACCGTGCCCTGACCGCCAGCGCCAGCCACGAGTTGCGCACACCGCTTGCCGTCATGCGGGCGCACCTGGAGAGTGCCGAAATGCGCAACGAGAGTTTGTCGAGCGAGCAAACCAAAGTTTTGCAAAACGAGGTCTTGCGCCTGGAAGGTTTGGTCGAGGATTTGTTTGCGCTCTCACGCGCCGAACTCGGGCAGCTCGAAACCAAACTCGAGAGTGTCAACGTCTTCGAGAGTGTGACGCGCAGCGTCAAGGCGCTCGAGCCGATGGCAAGGCAGGGGCAGATTATCCTCATCAACGCCGTGCCAGAAAACCTGCCAAACGTCAAAGCCGACCAGAAACGCTTGAGCCAAGTCTTGATGAATTTACTGCAAAATGCCCTGCGTTACACGCCCGAAGGCGGACTGGTGAAACTCGAGGCGAAACTGGTGCGGCGCGAGATTTGGTTTACGATAGAAGACACCGGCATCGGCATCAGCCCAGAAGAACTCGAGCATGTTTTCGAGCCGTTTTACCGCACCGACCCAGCCCGAACCCGCACCACTGGCGGCAGCGGTCTTGGCTTGTCGCTGGTGCGCGAATACGTCGAGGGCATGGGCGGCAATGTTCGTGCCGAAAGCATCAGCGACCAGGGCAGTCGGTTTACGCTCGAGTTACCCGTTTGGCGCGGGGTTTAAATTCGGAGCATAACTTACCCAATGCAAGTAATCATCGATCAAAAATTCTTCAACGGCAATTGGCAAAACCGTTTCTTTTGAAACCCACTGCCAGTCATCAAGCGCCTCAAAACCACTGCTCGAGAATTGGTATAAAAATCCAGTTTTACCAATCCTTGGTGTGCCAGCGCTGTAAATGATTTGCGGCGGGGCGGTGTCGGTTTTGAGTTCCCACTCGAGGTTGCCCTGCGAATCGGGAATGCCCCGCATGGCAAAAGCGATAGACAGCATTCGGTGGTGTGTGGCATAAACCGCGTGCTGTTGATCTCGAGCCTCACCGACACCCGTAGCTTGGTGAGGCTCGAGATGATCGAGCTTTTGGCTTGAGCCGTGATAGAGAATCTGGGGTGTCAAAATCCATCTCACTTTGCAAGCATTGCTCAAGGGCGCAGCAAGCAGCGCCCCTACTTCACTTCGCAGGAGAATTTTTTGAGTTTGTCCTTGACGATTTTTTCGACATCGCTGGGCAGCTTGCATAAATCTTTGGCTTTTAACCCGACGTTGCCCTTAAACTCTGGAATCGTCAGGTCGGCTTGCATCACGCCTTTGTCATTAAAATACTGCACGCGGTACAAATTAAAGCTTTTATCGAGCGCCCAGACCTTCACCCGTCCAAACTCGAGGTTGCTGCCTTTTTTCGGGGTGGCATCGATCACGTAAGCTTTGCCGTTTGGCGTGTCGTCCATCGTGACGGGTTTGAAATCGAGTTTTTCTTTCGGGATACTCGATTGCAGGTCGCCGAACGATTCGATACCGCCAAAGCTGACGCCGCCGACTTGGGCTTTGGCGATTTTGGTGATCGTGACCTGGTTGGTGAGGAACAAGTAATTGTAAAAATTGTCATTGTCGATGATCGAAACGTTGTCCGCCAGGGTGTCGGGCGCGTTGAAGGTCAAACGGGTCAGTTTCAAGCCTGGGATGGCTTGGACATCCAGATCGAGCTTGATTTTCTGGGTATCGTCGCTGATCGTGCCAACGGCTTTGGCTTTGTAATCTTTGAGGTTTTTTTGAACACCCTCGAGTTTGGTCAGCACGTCGCTGGCGCTTAAGGTTTGGGCGAGGGCGAGGGTGGCGATGCTCGAGATGATGATAAAACTGGTCAGAACGGGTTTGAATTTCATGGTTTCCTCCGAAATTTTTTAAAGACAATCCAACTGACTCGAGTATCGGCGTCTGATGTGAGAAGCCAAGACCCTCGAGCTAAACAAAATTTAAGGTTGTGGGAACAAACTTTCGATGTTCAAACGGTAGCCAATTTGGAAACCGTAAGAGAATTGTCCAGCCGCGCTCGAGCCGCCAAAACCTCGTGCCAGCAAGGCGCCAGGTCCAAGGTTGAACTCGAGGTTGGTGCCAAAACGAAGCGGCAAGGCGACATCTTCGCGCCAGGGTTCAAAGGCAAAAAAGACGGTCAAATTGCCAATTTTTTCTTCGTCAACATTTAAGAAGTCGTAACTGGCATCCAAGCCAAGACCATAGGTAAAACCGTTTGGGTTGCCGCCGAGCAAGATTTCTGCGCCCAGACGGTACGGGGCATCTTCGGGAACAAATTTGACGCTCAGCGTCGCCCCAAAGGTCAAACCACCGGCTTGCGGGGCGAGCAAGGCAGCGCCAGCCAAGGTGAAGGCATCGGAACGCGTCTCGAGTCCGAGCATGATTCTGGAGCTTTCTGGCACGTAACGCCCGCCAAATTTGACGGTCACGTTTCTCGAGAGCCGATACTGGGCATTTGCACCAATCAGGAAACTGTTGTTGCTGGCAGGTTCGGGGTTGCGCTCGAAGATGCTGAAGCGGTTGGCGGCAAAACCCGAGGCAGTCCAGAATCCGCCGTTAAGTTCCAAAGCGATGGGTCCGAGTGTGCCGCGAAGGTTGGTGCGGAAGCGCACGCCGCCAGCAAACACCAGCTCAAAACTGGTGTCCGTCGAGGCGCGACCCAGAGGTCCAAAGTCAAAACCCGCGCCGATCAAAACGCCAGCCCGTTCGGTGCTGAGGGCAAAACCGAGGTTGAGGTCAGGATTCTCGAGCACGCTGAGGTTGGAAAGCGCGATTTGCGCGGTGAATGGAAACGCCCCTGGGAACGTTCCCGTACCAAAAGTGACCTCGAGTTCGGTGGCTCTGGCATTCGCGCCAAAGGCAGTGAATAAGGTTAGAAAGATCAGAAATCGTTTCATGCCTCAAAGTTTACGCCACAAACCTGAAGCCCGCACGGGCAAAGGCAGGGAGAAACGAATGGTTCAAGAAACAGTGAACGGGCATCAAGTTAACATTTGAAACCTGAGACAGAATACGAGCATGGAACTAAAAACCGAATTCTCGAGCCGCAAAGAAATGACGGATTACCTGGCAGAGCAACTCAAGGGTTTGTACTCGGGCGAAGCCATCCCAAACGAAATGTTTGGTGGTCGGCGTGCGGCACTGGCGCAACTCGAGCAATTTAAAGCACACGGCTACGGCAAACGCAACTTTGTCGGGTCGTTCACCTCTAGACTCTCGGCGTACTTGCGTCACGGCGTGCTGTCGATTGCCGAGGTCGCGGAACACATCAGGGCACATGCCAGCGGGCGTGAAAAGCTCGAGTTTTTAAAGCAGCTTTGCTGGCACGAATTCTTCTCGTTGGTTTTGGAACAAGAGGGCGCGGCGGTGCTCGAAGACCTTGAAGCGCCAAAATACGCCGCAAAGTGGCAAGCCGAAATGCCCGAAGACATTCTCGAGGCACAGACAGGTTTACCCTGTGTCAATGCTTGGGTTCAAAAATTGATCGACACTGGATATTTGCACAACCATGAGCGGTTGTGGTTCGCGGCTTACGTCACGCACTGGCGCAAAACCCATTGGAAGGCGGGATATGACTTTTTTCGTGAGCACCTGCTCGACGGTGACATTGCCAGCAACGCCTTGTCCTGGCAGTGGGTGGCAAGCACGTTCAGTTCCAAACCATATTTTATGAACCAGCAAAACATCGAAAAATATTCTTCTGACGCGTACTGCTCGAGTTGCCGCGCGGTTTGTCCTTTTAGAAAATCGTATCCCGACCTCGAGCGCGAATTGTTCGGTCAAGATGCCGGTTGGTCGTCATGAGTGCGCTGGTGTGGCTGCACGGCGCTAGCCTCTCGAGCACCGACCCTGCATTGCTGGCGAACCCGAACGCGCCAGTCATTTTTGTCTTTGACAAACCATTCCTCGAGCAGACCCGTATCGGTTTTGGGCGTTTGCAATTTATCTTTGAAAGCCTGATCGAATGCCTTGAAGCACGCGAGCATCGGGTGTGCGTTGGCGTGCAAAGCGAAGAGATTGTTCGGTTCGCCCACTCGAGCAACTGTACCGAAATTCATGTGACGTTTGTTGCCAGCCCAGAATTGGAGCACACCATTGCCGCACTCGAGAATGCTGGTTTAAAAGTGGTGCTGCATCACCTCGAGCGGCTGACCAGTTATTCGGGGCGGGTGAAGCGCTTTAGCACCTTCTGGAAGCAAGTCGAGCGCGAGGTTTGGGAGGCATGAAAACCAAGACTTTTGGCGGCGGCAAAAAACCTTCAGATCGCGCCAGCAAAATCTGCCCTGTCTGTCAGAAACCTTTTGCCTGGCGCAAAAAATGGGCGAGGGATTGGCAGAATGTCATTTACTGCTCTGAAAAATGCAAGAAATCTCGAGTTTAAGAATTCTTGAAAAGCGCCAGACTTTCAACATAATCCGATACCGCCCAAGTCGCCCCAGCCTCGAGCAGCGCGGCTTTGGATTGCATGGTGGCAACACCCACCACCCGAGCGCCCGCGCTGACCCCCGACTTCACGCCAATCAAGGAATCTTCAAACACCAAGCAATCCTCGGCAGGGACACCCAATTTGCTCGCCCCCAGCAAAAACGGTTCGGGGTCGGGCTTACCACGTTTGACATCTTCACCCATGACCCGAATCGGAAATCGAGACTCGAGGTTTAAATCAGCCAAAACAAATTTGGTGTTTTTAATATCGGCACTGGTCACCAGCGCCATTTTGATTTCTCGAGCCTCCAAATAGTCCAGAAACTCGAGCAAGCCCGCGACTGGCACGATTTTCCCCTTGGCAATTTTCCTGTACTTTTCTTCTTTGTACTCGTGAAACTCATCCGCACTGGCATCGTCGGGAAACACGTTGCCAAGCAGACTCTCGACGATGGCTTTGGTTTTACCGCCGTGCACTTTGGATTCGGTTGGCGAAAGCGTGTAACCGTAACGCTCGAGCAGGCAGACCTCCCAAGCCTGATGGTGCAAATGTGCATTTTCGGCGAGTGTGCCGTCCATGTCGAACAAAACCGCTTTAAAATCAATCATGAATTCACCCGTTTTTTGGCGCTCGAGAGGCGTTGAATCAAGAAAACCGAAAAGACCATTAACACCGAGACAATGACATACGCGACTGGCAAGCCTTGCAAGCTTCTGCCTGACAGGAATTCAATCACCAAAGGTGTTGCCACACCGCCAAAATTGGCGCTGGCAATCAAGATGCTGGCATTGGTTAAACCACCACCCAAGGCTTTGCTCATCCAAACAAAACCCGTTGGGAAAATTGGACCGCACGCGATGCCCGCCAAGGTGTACGCCACTGGCGCGATTGCCGCGACGCCCGTGAACGACAAACACAATGCCACCAAGATCGCACTAGCCAGAACAATGCTCGAGGGTGAAAACCTTGTGGTGAACGGCGCGATCAAAACCCGACCGAGCGCCAATCCGCCCCAGAACAAGGAATTGACAAACGCGGCATTTTGTTCAGACCAAGAAAAGACTTTGACCAAATGCGAGGTTTCAGACGAAGCCGCGCCGACTTCAACCAGCACATACGTCCAAAACAACAACAAAAAAGCACCCAAGATTGGAAGGTTGAGTGGCACGGCTTTTTTAACGCTCGAGCTTTCGTTTTTGGCATTCAAGGCATCGAGTTCACGGCTCGAGAAGAACAAAAACAACACCAACAAACTCCCTACAAACGCGATCAGAAACGGGATGCTGTAATTCCCTGGCGTTAAACCGATCAAGAGCGGTCCAAGAATCGCGCCGACCCCAAACAAGGCATTCACGATGTTGCTCATGGCGGCGCCACGTTCGCCAAAGCCGCTCGAGAAGAGGTTGTTGATGCTGACATCGATTCCACCAAAACCCAAACCCATGACAAACGCCGCCAGCAACACCAGAATCCAGGACGGCGCAAACGCCACACCCAGGCAACCCAGCACCAAAAATAAACTCGAGAGGCTGAGTCGCAATCTTGTCCCAAGCCATTGCTCGAGTTGGGTTTGCGCCAAAATTCCCAGCACCGAACCCGCAAAATGCGCACTGACCACCGTGCCAGGATTGCCCAGAAAACCCATGCCGCTCGAGAGTTCAAAGCGTTTGGTGAACATCAGGTACGCCGGTCCGTACATGGCTTGGATTGCACCGATGCAGGTGAAGGCGACAAAACCACCGATGGTTGCATTACGAGAAAGCACGGATGAGTATAACCAAATTGTTGTGGCTCGAGGTTTTCTTGAACTTGACGCAATTGCTCGAGCCACCTTCAACGGTCTTCAAAACCCAACAGCACATTCACGGCGTTGACACCAATTTCTTCGACGGCATAACCGCCTTCCATCACAAAAAGCGTGGGTTTCTCGAGCTTCGCAATTCGAGCGCCAATTTTCAGGTAATCGGGCGTCTCGAGCAAAAACTTCGAGATTGGATCGTGTTTGAACGTGTCCACCCCGAGCGAAACCAGCAGCACATCTGGCGCGTACCGCTCGAGTTGTTGGCAGGCTAGCTCGAGGTTGGCGTTCCAAGTTTCAAAATTTGTGCCGTGAGGCATGGGGTAATTGATGTTGAAGCCTTCGCCAGCGCCACTGCCAGTTTCATCGGCATAGCCCAGAAAGTACGGGTATTCCACGCTCGGGTCGCCGTGTAGATTAATCAGCATCACATCGGCGCGGTCATCAAAAATGGCTTGCGTGCCGTTGCCGTGGTGGTAATCAATGTCAAGAATCGCAACTCGAGCCGCGCCTTGATCCAGAAAATACTGCGCCGCAACCGCCACGTTGTTGAAAAAACAGTAGCCGCCCATGTAATCGGCTGCCGCATGATGCCCTGGCGGGCGACACAGTGAAAACACGCTGCTCGAGCCGTTCTTGACCAGTTCCGCGCCCGTCAACGCCACGTTCACGCTGCTGGTGATCGCCTGCCAGGTGGTGGGTGTGATCGGCGCTGCCGCATCCAAACTGTAAAACCCAAGCTTGGCTTCAATCGCCACAGGAACTCGAGTTTGATTCATCTGGCGCACCGCCCAGGTGTACGGCAGCGCGTGCTTGGCATGACCCGCCGCTGTCCACTGTGCCCAAGCACCCTCGAGAAACTCCACGTAAGGCGCGGTGTGAATGCGTTTGATCGGCTCGAGACCAAAGTCTTTTGGCGCGAGAATTTCGCCCAGATTGACCGCCTGAACTCGAGCGTGAATGATTTCGGCACGGCGCGGCATTTCAAAAACAGGAACGAGACCGTCCGCGACCAGTTCAAAATCGCCGTGTTGGAGTTTGTGGTTTTCGGAGTAAATGGTTTTCATAAGATTTTTTGATTTCTAATCTTAAATTAAGCTCGAGCAACGGCATTTTTATTTTTAAATTTGAGATGAATAACTGGTCAGTCCACCCTCATCCCCGACCCTTCTCCCACAGGGAGAAGGGAGTTTGGGTTCTCTACACGTGTAGCTCGAGGTTTTGTCCTTCTCCCTGCGGGAGAAGGTGGCGAGGAACGAGCCGGATGAGGGCTTCAGGTGAGGGATAACCCATTTTCTTGCACAGACAAAGAATTTTCTGCGCGGCTCGAGTTACCTTTTCAACCTCGTCCAAACCTTGTCACGCAGCGCGATTGAGGCGTTGGAACAAATTTTGTTGGGACGGAAGCGGCTGGTCAGGTTGGCTGGCGTGTTCACGGCGGGGTCAGCGTTCAATGAGGCGTCAAAGAATTTGCTCGAGCCTTTGATGCTGTTGTTGTAGCCTGTGAAATTGCTGGCGACGGCGATGGCGGCTGGACTCATCATCCAGTTGATGAACTTGACGGCTTCGACTTTGTTCTTGGCGGTTTTTGGCACAGCAAAATTGTCGTTCCAGAAACTCATGCCCTCTTTGGGGTAAACGAACACGGCGGTTTTGAGTTTTTCTTTGGTGCGGTGCGCCGCGCCGTTCCATTGGTGGTGCATGATGACCTCGCCTGCTTGCATTCTTTCAATCGTGCCGTCGGAATTGTACGCCGCCAAGTACGGTTTTTGCTTCTCCAAGAGCGCCAGAATCTTCTCACCGACTTTGGCATCGGTGGTGCAAGTGTCCGTGCCGAGGTAAAACGAGGCGGCGTTCCACATCTCGAGCGGGTCGTTGAGCGCAACAATCTGACCTTTTAAAACCTCGGGCGGTTCAAAAAAGGACTTCCAGGAATCCTCGAGTTTGCCGCCTGGAACTCGAGCGGAATCGTAGGTGAAGCCCGTCACGCCCCACATGTACGGCGCGGAATAATCTCGGGTCGCGTCGAAGGGTGGTTTGATTGAGAAGCTTTGCACGTTTTTGAAATTGGCGAGTTTTGACGCACCAATTTTCTCGAGGATGCCTTCGTCAATCATGATTTTGACCATGTAATCGGAGGGCACGATCACGTCGTAACCCGTCGCGCCCGCTTTGAGTTTTGCCAGCAGCGATTCGTTCGAGTCGTAGACATCGAGGTTAACCCGCACACCCGTTTCTTTTTCGTATTTTTTGAGCAAATCTGGTGGAATGTAATTTGACCAGTTGTACAGGTTGATGGTGGCTTTGGGCGCTTGCGCGTAACCAATCGCAGCCAGCGCGGGCAGGGTCAGAATTCCGAGGGCTTTGAGCAGAGACTTATTCATACAACCTCCATTGACAACAGGCAAAACCTATTTTTTCTGGCTGATGAAAAACGAGACCATCACAATGGCAAGCGAAGCCGCGAACAAAAGCGTGGAGATGGCGTTGACCTCGGGCGAGATTCCCGTGCGAATCATACCGAAAATATAAACTGGAAGTGTGGTCGCACCAGCGCCAGCGACAAAAAACGTAATCACAAAATCGTCCATGCTGGTGATAAACGCCAGCATCGCGCCAGAAACAATTCCGGGCAGCAACAACGGCAGGGTGACTCGAGCGAACGCCTGCCAGGGACGGGCGTACAAATCCGAGGCTGCCTCGAGCAATTTGGGGTCCAAACCCTCGAGTCGGGCGCGAATGGGCAGGTAAGCAAACGGGATGCAGAACACGACATGCGCGATGATGACGGTAATCAGACCAAGCTCGAGTCCGATGGCGAGGAAAAACAGCAGGCTGGCGACGGCGGTGACAATTTCAGGTACGAGCAAGGGCAAACCGACCAAGCCGTTGAAGGCGTTCTGTGCTCTGAAGGTTTTGCCTGCCATGCCCACCGCCGCCATCGTGGCAAAAACGGTGGAGGCAACCGTGGCAACCAGCGCCACAATCAACGAGTTCTGGGCGGCACGCAGAATATTGGGATTCTCGAGCACGGTTTTGTACCAGTCAAAGCTGAAACCCGTCCAGATGGTGGCGGTCTGGTTTTGGTTAAAACTGAGGACAATCAGCACAATGATCGGAATGTACAAAAACGCGAAAAACACGACCATCAAAACGCCAAGGCTCGAGTAACGCCAGAGTGGATTGTGCGGGTTGATCATGTCAGGCTGCCTTTGCCTCGAAAGCGCAGGGCGTAAATCAGCATGAAAATCAAGACCACCGCCAGTAGAGCAAAAGAGAGCGCCGCGCCGAATGGCCAGTTTCTCGAGATGCCAAATTGTTGTTGAATCAAATTGCCGATCATCAGGGTTTTTGCGCCGCCCAGCAATTCTGGAATAAAAAACGTGCCGAGCGCTGGGACAAACACCAATATGCAGCCTGCGACCATACCAGGCATGGCAAGAGGAATCACGATGCGCCGCAACGTCTGCCAGCGATTGGCGTACAAATCGTATGCCGCCTCGAGCAAGCGCCAGTCAAATTTCTCGAGGCTGGTGTAAATCGGTAAGACCATGAAGGGCAAGAAGGCGTAAACCAGCCCGATTTGCACGGCGATGGGCGTGTACATCAGGTTGATTGGGGTGCTCATGATGCCGAGGCTGTGGAGGCTCGAGTCGATCAGACCGCCGTTTCTGAGCAGTAAAATCCAGGCGTAAGTGCGCACCAGCAGGTTCGTCCAGAATGGAATGGTGATTAAGAGCATTAGCCAGGTGCGGTGCTTGGGGGTTTGCAGGGAAATGTAAAACGCCACTGGAAACGCCACCAACAGCGTTAAAACCGTGGTGATAGCTGCCAACTGAAACGACCTCGAGAAAATCGAAAGGTAATCGCTGTTGAACACCAAATGATCGCTAAGGTCGCGGTCAAACAAGAATTTGAGATAGGCTTCGGGCGTGTAGCTGCCCCATTTCACGCCGCCAAATTGTCCAGCCTCGAGCCATGACATCAGCGCCATCAAGAGCATCGGCAACAGCATAAACACAAAAATCAATATTGCCGCAGGTGAAATCAGCGCGTACCGTCCGAGCAAAGGATCACGTTTCATGATTCCGCCTCGAGAATCCGCACGGCATCGGGTGGAATAATAAGTTTGACTTGCTCGCCAACGCTGACGATTTTGGCTGCGCCGCCATGATTCTGCATTCGCACCCGAAACACTTCTTTGGCAACCTCGAGATAAACCACGGTGTCTGTGCCAACGTAAACAACCTCACGAACCACAGCATTCAAACCCGCGCCGTCTCGCGCGATCTGGGCGCGTTCGGGACGCACGGCAACATCGACGCTCGAGCCGAGCGGTCTGGAATGCGTCACCTCGAGCCATTGTGTGTCGGGCAGGCGCAAACCGTTTGCTTCGGACGCGCCCGTTAAAAAGTTGGTCTCGCCAATAAAATCCGCAACATAGCGGCTGCGCGGAAAATCATAAATTTCGGTGGGCGTGCCGATCTGCTCGAGCTTGCCGTTTTTCATCACCGCAATGCGGTCAGACATCGTGAGCGCCTCTTCTTGATCGTGGGTGACAAACACGAACGTAATGCCCGTCTCGAGTTGCAAGCGTTTTAACTCGAGCTGCATTTCCTTGCGCAGTTTCGCGTCGAGCGCCGAGAGGGATTCGTCGAGCAGCAAAACTTTGGGACGGTTTGCCAGCGCCCTCGCCAACGCCACACGTTGTTGCTGACCGCCAGAAAGCTGGGCGGGTTTACGGGATTCAAACCCCGTCAACCGCACCAACTCGAGCATGTTAGCCACAATTTTTTGAACCTCGAGCTTGGGTTTATGCTGCATTTCCAGACCGAACCCAATGTTTTGCGCCACGCTCATGTGCGGAAACAGCGCATAGCTTTGAAAAACCGTGTTGACCGGACGCTCGAACGGCATTAAACCCTCGAGATGCTGCCCGTACAAGCTGATCGAACCTGTGGTCGGTTGCTCGAAACCCGCAATCAAACGCAGCAAAGTGGTTTTGCCGCAGCCCGAAGGTCCAAGCAGCGTGAAAAATTCGTTTGAGCCAATCTCGAGACTCACATCCTCGAGTGCTGTCACCGCCCCGTCGCCAGAACCAAACACCATTCCAATGTTCTGAATCACAATGGCGTTTGAATCTGCGGTCATCTTGAGCGGGAATTCTAACCCGAAACCCGAACGCCGTGTTGCACTGTACAGCGTGCGTTTTGATGCTCGAGCTTTAACGCCCAAGCCAGAACCCTCAGAACTTGATATGATAAAGGAAGTTGATTCGTTCGGGCAGACGCTCGAGATTCCTTTGGAGGCTGAATGCAAGTTTTAGAAAATGGAAGTCCCGCACCTGTTTTTACTGCCACGGATTTGAACGAGAAAACGCTCGACCTGCAAAAAGCCTTGGCAACAAGTCCTGTGCTGGTCGTGTTCACGCATCCGGTCATCAACGCCTCGAGGTTGGTGGTCGGGTACTTGCGCCGCATGGCGGAAATTGCGCCGAACTTACCGATCTGGATTTTTTCTGAAGGCACAGACGCGGAAACCAAAAAATACGTGGGCGAAGGTGACAAGAAATACCTCGAGATGCCCGTGGTGCAAGACAATTGCGCCGTGGCAAAATTGTTTGACGCCAAATTTCTGCCGACCATGTACTTGATCGGGCAAGACGGCAAAATTATTAAAGGCTACTCGGGTTTTAACCGCGATTGGCTCAACTGGATGGCGCTCGAGACGGCGAATTTGACGGGTGGAAAGCCCAAAGAATTGATTTCGGACGGGGACAACAAGGGCTTTTACGAACTTGCTGAACGTGGTCCTTGCGCGTAAAAATACTCGAGACGATGTTTTGAATCAAGTTCCTCCAGCACATGATCTTGGCTCTGGGCAGGTTGTGAATTTAAATTTCAAACCTGCCCGTTTCAGTTCTGGCTTGATCTTGGTCGCAGTTTCCTCTGGACTTTTTTTTCTGGTTTCAAGTTGGATGTCGCTGACCCTGGTGAACGATCACCAGA
>CAXTTL010000108.1:0-15698 GCA_964247135.1 uncultured Deinococcales bacterium
GGCATTGAAATTGCGCCACAAGGTTGTCTCGAGCATTTATAATTTTTTGGATTCTGAGGGTTTCATTGGCGTCGAAACGCCGATGCTGACAAAGTCCACGCCCGAGGGCGCCAGGGATTATCTCGTGCCGTCCCGCACCAACCCTGGCGAGTTTTACGCGCTGCCCCAATCGCCGCAACTTTTCAAGCAACTCTTGATGATCGCCAATTTTGACAAGTATTTTCAGATCGCGCGTTGCTTCCGCGACGAGGACTTGCGGGCAGACCGCCAACCCGATTTTACGCAACTCGATATTGAAATGAGCTTCGTCGATGTGGACGACGTGCTCGAGTTGAATGAACGCTTGATTCAAGATGTTTTCAAAAAAGCCCTGGATGTGGATATTCCAATCCCTTTTCCACGTCTCCCCTACAAGGACGCCATGAACCGTTTTGGCTCTGACAAACCCGACCAGCGCTTTGGACTCGAATTTAACGATGTCTCAGGTATTCTTAAAGATTCTGGTTTTGGAGTGTTTAAAGCTGCGCTCGAGTCTGGAGGCGCGGTGAAGGTCTTGACCGCGCCAGCCGAATTGTCGCGCAGGCAAATCGAGGCACTCGAGTTTCAAGCCAAACAATACGGGGCAAAAGGGCTGGCGTGGGCAAAAGTGGTGGCTGGGTCGCTCGAGGGTGGAATCTCGAAGTTCCTCTCCCCTGCCGAAGTTACTGGCTTGCTCGAGGTCACAAGGGCACAGGCTGGCAGCACCTTGCTCTTTGGGGCGGACACCTGGGACACTGCCGTCAGAGCCTTGGGCGCGGTTCGTGTGGCGCTCCGAGACGAACTTAAACTCATCACCGCCGAATCGCCGCGCTTTCACTTTTCTTGGGTGGTGGACTTTCCACTGCTCGAGTTTGATGCCGAAAGAAACGCTTACACGTTTATGCACCACCCCTTCACCAGCCCGACGCTCGAGGATTTACCAAAATTTGGCACCCCCGAGATGGGCAGCATGAAGGCTCGAGCCTATGATCTTGTGCTGAACGGCTTTGAAGTTGGCGGCGGCAGCATCAGGATTCATCAACCCGAAGTCCAAGAAAAAATGTTCAACGCGATTGGCTTTAGCACCCAGGAGGCTCGGGCGCGATTTGGATTTTTCATGGACGCCCTCGAGTACGGCACGCCGCCCCACGGCGGCATCGCTTGGGGAATTGACCGCATGGTGGCGGTCATGGCAGGTGCGGACAGCATCCGTGACGTGATCGCCTTCCCGAAAAATGCTCGAGGTGCAGATATCATGGCGGACGCGCCAAGTGCGGTGGATGCCAAACAACTCGAGGATTTGCACATCAAACTGAGCGAGAAAAGTACAGCTTGAACTCGGGCAATCGCCAAGGTGAGACATGTCACGAATCTTTTGGTTGTTGCTTTGTGTTGTGGCATTCCTACTTTTGGTTCAAACTCGAGCCATAGAAACGCAATCAATCTGTGGGTCAACGCCTGAAACCTCAACGCCATTGTTAAAGTTGCCCGCTGTGGTTTCGGGCAGGGTTGCGTTTTATGCGGCGGCGTACCGAAACGGTGTCTTGATACCCAATACTGCTGTCGCCGTAGGTGATCCAAGCGCTGTGTATCCGATGGAAAGTATGCACAAGACTTTTGTGGTTCACGCCGCCATGCGAGCGGTGGATGCTGGAACATTGCGGCTTGAGCAAAAATTCAAAACCACGTCAGCCAATCAAAGTATCGAAACCTACCCGAAGGGTTCAAACAGCCTGATCGAATTGGCAAAACGCGCGATTGCCAAGAGTGACAATACAGCGAGCGATATACTTCACACGGCGGTTGGTACAGCATCTCTGGCTCGAGATATTAAATCGATTAGCCCTTGTACCACGATTTTACTGACCAGCAAGGCGTACTGGGCGGCGCAGGGCGGGTTGTCCTCGGGTGTGCTTGGAAAAGACTTGCAGGCTGGCGCTCAGCGTTATGCCACACTGCCGTTTGAGCAACGACTTTTGGTCGCTTCGCGCTTAAATGCCGCCGCTCAAAAGGTGAAAGCCTCCGCAGTTGAACGTGCCATTGATCGATATTTTCACAGCGCAAGCTACACCCCAGTACTCGAGTTATGGTTGCAAAACACCACGACTGCACGAGCGTTTACAGATTTGTTGGTGAACGTAATACTGGCAAATGATTTAAAGCCGCAAACACGCAAAGTCTTTCGTCAGATCATGATATCAGGCTGCTGTTTTTCAAAGAATTCTCCTTTGCATTCGGTTTATCGAGCGGCAAAGGCTGGCAGTGGATGGCGAATGCTGATGTTGAGCGGTTATGCAGAATTGCCGCAAGGTTTGAGGTTGGCTTATACCTATCTGAACGATCAAAGCAATGGTTTGGATGCTGAGGTCATGGAAAAGCAAATTCGTCCAATCAACATTTGGATCGATAAGTTACTGATCAGGCTAAAGGTTCAAAATTGACCGGCAACCCCAAGTGGAGTTCGTTATGTGAATTAATTCACGATTATTTTTTGCTTGTGAATTAATTATTCTATTTTTACCTTCTTTAACTCGGTGAAAAGAAACCCTGACCAGCCGTCTCACTGGTCAGGGTCAATCCTCTTAAGTTTAAGATTTAGGGAAAACCAACGATATTTACTGGATTTGTTGCCACACCTTGCGCCGGTCCACCAGTGTCGTTAACCACATGGTCTATGACACCATTGCCACCAAGTGAGACGGTCAACAGGTCGTGTAATTTAACCCCCGCCGTGACTGGAACCTCGAAGCCACGCGCCGCGTGAATCGTAGGGTCAACATTAAAAAAACAGTAGCTTCCCAGACCCCAAGCCTCGTGCGTTTTGACAGAATCCGCGACCTTGTAGGCAGGGTAACCATTGATGCCATCGTGACTCCAGGCGGCTTGATTCGGCGGATCGTAAGGCATCTCGTTTTGGAACATGATCGTCCGACCGCGCTCGCCGTTCCAGATGACTTGGGTTTTCTGAAAATGTTCGACAAACAGACCGTATGCCGTGACATCATCGCCATTGACCAGCACCCCAGTGTCGGCGGTGTTCAGCGTCCAGCCGACGCCGTTGCCGTGATCGGCTCGCCAAACCCAAAGGTCGTCCAATAAAACATTGTCGCTGTTGATCACCAAACTGGTCGTGGCTTTGCCAAGCGTTGCGCCGCCGATTCTAAAGAAAACATCTTGAAGCGAACTCGGGTCGTTGGGGTCACTCCTGTGGGCGCGGCGATTGCCAACTTGAAGCAGGTTGGGCGAGTTTTTGGTGCCAGCGTCAAACATCAAACCGGCAAGCTTCACGCCTTTCACGTCGCTCACTTTCATTGCCACGATACCGTCATCGGGAATCAGGGTCGGAAAACCCAGACCAAGCACGACCGTGTCGGCTCGTTTGACCTGAATGGTGTCCTCGAGATGATAAATCCCTGGGGTGAAAATTAAGTTTTGACCTCGAGCCAGGGCGTCATTGATTTCCTCCTCGGAGTCGGATGGTTTGGCGACAAAAAATCGATTGATCGGGATCGATTGACCAGCCGCTGAACCACCGCTCCAAGTTGTACCAAGCGAATCGCGGCGCAAATCGGGAACGAAGACCTTGTAAAGACCAGCCGAATCAACGTATAGAAACGGTTTCTCGCGGGTCACAGGGCTTGTTGCCAAGGTGGTGTAGGGCGCAGGATCATAGGCTGTGCTCGAGAAGGATTGGGCGGGAGCGCCAATCACGCCAGAGAAAACCTGATTCCAAACCCCGTTGGACCAACCGCCGATGCTGCTGTCGCGCACCAGAAATTGCTGCTGAGAACCGTTGATGATAAAACCGGTCTGCGAGTCGGAGATAAAGCCACCGCTGGCAAACTGCGGACCGGCGGTGCAGTAATCCATCAGCGTCAAGTTGCCGCCGGTGATATTGACCCTGCGCAGCGGCGCGGCTTGAGACACCGCCCAAAAATTGCCCGAGGAACGACAATCTGCCAGACCCTTGACGTTGACGGTCAAGTTCGAGAGTGAACGCCAAAAATTGTCGAGCGCGATACAGTTGTTGGCACTCAAACAGCGGTTGTAAACGTCAACGTGACCGTTGATCATGACATCTGTGGGCAATGCACCGAGTCCAGCCACCTCGGTGTAATACCCGACCTGAAAGACCAGCGGGTTCGCGTCGCTGCCGTAAACGCCAGGTTTGAACAAAAGGCTGTAACGCTGCGCGCCCATCTCGTTGTCAACTTGCTGGTTGGCGATGGCGTCAACCGTCGCCTGAATTTGACTGAGCGGCATACTTGGATCAAAGATTTTCACGTTGGGTCCAAAATCAACCTTTCGAGATTTCAGGTCAGACGAAACGCCAGTCTGCTCGAGGTTGCTTGCGGCGAGGTCCGCTGGAATTGTTTGTTGACCGCAAGCGCCGAGAACCACGATCAAACCGCTCAACCAAGCCAAGGGCGAACTTACGGCGTTTCGGACAAAAAGATCAAAAAAACGACTCGATTTTTGGGGATGATCCATGACAATCCTTTCTCCTGCTGACCTGCCGAGTAAATATCTGCACCTACATTTCGTGTCTTGCCAATTGGGCAAAAGTTCGTTCCTGATCTGGCAGGTTCGCCAAACATTACCGATCTTAAAAGGGTCATATTGAAATGTCGATTCCGCTAAAAAAGCGAAACAATCATCTGGTCAAATCATGTAAACAACAGCACAAATGAATTTTATGTTGTGCATCCATTCTTACTGAAGCAAAAGATCGAAAAAGTACGTTCGGCTACGTTTCAAAATCGGTGCGAAAGTCTAAATTTCAAACAACTTTGCCGCTCAAGCAACCCGAATCCCAGCCACAAAAACGGCTTGAACCTCGAGCCGATCATCAAGCACCACCATATCGGCGTCGCAGCCAGGCTCGAGTCTGCCCTTTTTTTTCAGTCCCAAATAGCGTGCGGGGTGGCTGACGGCAAGTTGAACTGCCGTTTCAAGCTTGAGTCCAGCACCAACCGCATTTCGCACGGCTTGGTCCATCGTCAGCAGGCTGCCCGCCAGCGACCCGTTCTCGAGCCGCGCCGCGCCGTCCTCGACATGCGCCATTTGCCCGCCGAGGTCGTAACTGCCGTTTGGCATTCCGGCAGCCCGCATGGCGTCGGTGATCAGCATCAGGCGGTCTGGTTTGGCGTTGAGGGCGGCTTTAAAACTCGAGAAATGCACATGATGCCCGTCGAGAATCAATTCAGCCCAGACGTCGGGGTTGGCAAGGATCGCGCCGACGATGCCAGGATTGCGCCCCTCGAGTCCGCCCATCGCGTTGAACAGGTGCGTGCCGCTGGCGAAACCACCAGCATTTTCAACGATGCGAAACGCTGACTCAACTTGGTCGGTGCCGGCGACGCTGTGCCCGATGCTGACCCTCACCCCTGCTCGAGCGAACACGGCGCAAGCCTCGAGTGCCTGGGGTTGTTCGGGGGCGATGGTGACGACCCGAATCACCTCAAAGTCCAGAACCTCTTGAACGCGGTCCGTGGTGGGTTCGACCACAAAATTGGGTTGAGCGCCCAATCGATGCGGACTGACAAACGGACCCTCGAGGTGAACACCCAACACTCGGGCGCCAGAACTCGGCTCGAGCATGAATTGTTTGGCGTTCGCCAGGGCGGTCATGACGCTATTCCAGGGATTGGTGATGGTCGTGGCGAGCAAACCAGTCGTACCGTGTTTGGCGTGGAAATTTGCCATACCGCGAATTCCAGCAAGCCCGTCCATCGTGTCAAAACCGCCGCCGCCATGAACGTGAACATCGATAAAACCAGGCACGATACACGGCGCGTTTTGAGGCACTGAGGCGTGGCTGATCGTTGTTATCGAAGCATCAAAATCAATCTTGCCGACTTGCCAACCGTTGGGCGTCAGAATGCGTCCTTGCAATGAAGTCATAAACAAATTTTAAGGCTTTGGCGCTCGAGATTCCAAAGCCCAGGCTTTAAGCTGGCTGGGGGTCACAGGCTGCTCGAGCAGGCGTTGAAACCAAGCCAATTTGTCATTGCCAGCCAGCAGCGGCTCGAGCAGGTCATAACCCGTGGTGTAGGTGTAAATGTAGGCTCTGGCATGGTGAATAAACTCGAGTCTCTTGTCGGCTTGGGTTGGTGTCAAGAGTTGATAATGCTGCAAATACTCGAGCACGGCTGACGGTGTTTGAAACTCCTCAAACAGCATCAGCGCGCCATTGCAGGCGGCATAATTCAGGTCTGCTCGAGCCTGTTGAATGTGAAGTTCGGTTTGTACTTCTTCCAAGTTGAGGTTTAATCCCGCAACGTTGCAGAGTTCATCGGTGATCCAAACAGCCAACTCGGATTGGTCCATGACAACACCCAGCGCACTGGTGGCAATCCCTTCGGCGAGAACACATTCGGGCGAATCGAGCAGTTGAATCCCAAATTCTTGCCAGTCGTTCCCCTGCACCAGGTTTTGTTCTTTTAAGACGTGTTCGGTGTGATGACCTGGGTAAGATTCGTGGGCGACCAAATCTGGCAGATCGGTGATAAATTGCGGCAAATCGGTGTTGACCTCGATTCTCGAGCGACCATTTCCCAAATACCAGTTGTAACCGCCCCAGGGTTTATTTTGCACCAAGTCGTATTGACACGATTCGGGTTCGGGCAAGCCAAATAATTTTTTGCTGCGTTCTCGCAACTCGAGCGAAATTGCGTCCATCACAGCTTGAATTCGATTGGGTTGGATGATGAATTTGTCTCTGAAGGTTTGTCTGCGATCATTCAACGAGCCGATACCTGGCAGCAGTGCTTCGAGTTTTTGGTGGGCAGCTTCAAACAAACCCTCTGGTTTACGAGTTGGCTCGATGTCGTGCAAGCCTTTGACTTCCTCGAGAAACGAGATCGAATTTCCAGATTTGAGTTTGACAAGGGTTTGCATGGCTCTGATTTGCACACTCAAATAATCGCGCCGTTCCGAAGACCCGAGATTGGCAATTTCGGTTTGGAGTAGCTCGAGTTCCTGTGCCAGGTCGTTTAAATCGCTCGAGAACGGCTGAGTCCATTCAAGATTGCCGAAATAGGCATCGATAAAACCAGGCTTGTGAAAGTTGACACCGTGTGCGGCGCGAATATAACGTTCGGCAATGGAGGCGCTCATGGTTTAGAATACCAGTTCGGTTGCCCCTGGTTCGCAAATTCTTAAACTTGGTATAATATTTGGCGAGGTTTACATCCATGAAAATTCTATGTTTAATCAGGCAAGTCCCTGACGCCGAAGCCCGAGTCAAAGCGCAAAACGGTCGGGTCGATCTCGAGGGGGCAACCCTGGCGCTGGACGGCATGGACGAGTACGGGGTCGAACAGGCGCTGCGAATCAACAGCGACGGCGCGAACACCGTGGCGGTCGCCCTGGGCGGCGCACGATTTGAGGACGCGATCCGTCGGGCGCTGGCAATGGGACTCGAGCGAGCGATTCACGTCGAATCGAGCGAATACCTGGATGTGGTGACGCAAGCCAAAATCCTGGCTAGAATCGTACTTGACGAACAGCCGGACATCGTTTTTTGTGGCGGACAACACGCCGACACCGACTCGCAGGCTTTGGGGGCGGCGCTGGCGCAGGCATTAAATTGGAATCAAATCACCTGGACGACGGCGCTGGATATTGACAACCCGAGCGTCAAAGCCACGCATGATGTCGACGACGGCAAGGAACAACTCGAGCTTGGGTTGCCTTTGGTCATCACCACCCAACAGGGCTTGAACGAGCCGCGCTATCCAACCTTGCCGAACATCATGAAAGCCAAGAAAAAAGAGATTCGCAAGGCGAGTTTGGCGGATTACGGCGTTACGGGCGGCAAAGTGCGGGTGGTCAGTCAAGAGATTCAGGAGAAGAAACGCTTGAACAAACTGATCGACGGCAAAGATGCCACGGCTGCCGCCGAAGAGCTGGTCAAACTCTTGCACAACGAAGCGAAGGTGATTTGAATGATTTTGATTCTGGCAGAGCACGATGGCGTTAAACTCAAAAAAACCTCGCTCGAGATGGTTTGGGCGGCTCGAGGTGTCCATCCAGAAATCACGGTTGCCCTTTTGGGCGCGGGCGCGGGCAATGTGGCGGAGGAAGCCGCAAAATACGTGGGGCAAGTCTTGGTGGTTGAAGACCCCAAACTCGAAACGTATGACGCTCGAGTCTACAGCCAAGCCTTGCAACAGATCGCTGAGCAGGCTGAGGCGAGCGTGGTCTTGATTGCGGGGACCCGAGCCGGGCGTGAACTCGCGCCGCGACTTGCGGTACGCTTGGATGCGCCCTACCTCGAAGATGCCGTCAAACTTGAGGGCATCGATGGCGGCTTGCGAATTTCGCACTATGCATTTTTGGCTCGGGTCACCGAGACGCTCGAGGCGACGGCTGCCGTGATCGTCGCCACCGTCAAACCAAACACGCATCCCGCCGCCGAATCAAACCCGCAGCAGGGAGAAATTTTTGAGGTCGAACTCGAACTGGACGCCTCGAGTGTCCGTGTTTTGGGTCGCACCCAAGAGAAGACCGCTCGGGTTGCCCTGACCGAAGCCAGCCTGGTCGTGACCGGCGGGCGCGGCATGGGCAGCCCTGAGAATTTTAAACTGATCGAAGACCTTGCCGATGTGCTCGGGGCGGGCGTCGGCGCGACCCGAGCGGCGGTGGACGCGGGTTGGCGACCCTACGCCGAACAGGTCGGACAAACCGGAAAAACGGTACAGCCCAACGCCTATATTTGCGCCGGGGTGTCGGGCGCGGTGCAGCACCTGTCTGGCATGGGCAAAAGCAAATACATTGTCGCCATCAACAAAGATGTCGAAGCACCGATTTTTAAGGTTGCCGATTACGGGATCATCGGCGACCTCAACTTGATTCTGCCGGCGCTGACCGCCGCCGCCAAACGATTGAAAGATTAACTGGTTTTTTCGTGTCCTTGTTCAACATCTCGAGGATAAAATAATGTGGATGCTCGAGGGTTCACTGACTCGAGCATTCAAACGCCAAATGCACGACCATGACTTAAACTGCATTGGTGAACCCAGACCTCGAAATGTTGTTGCGTTTGCTGGCGGCGATGGTCCTGTGCGGCTTGATCGGCTTTGAACGCGAGGCTCGAGGAAAATCGGCGGGTTTGCGCACGCACATGCTCGTCGGCTTTGCATCGGCAATGTTTGTGGTTTTGGGCGAGATCGTCATGGCGAGGGAGAGCGCTCGAGGCTATGCGGCGCTGAAACTCGACCCGATTGCGATCATCGGGGCGACGATTTCGGGCATCAGTTTCTTGGGCGCGGGCACCATTTTCATGAGTCCCGCAGGGCGCAAACACGGTTTGACCACCGCCGCCAGCATCTTGGGTTCTGCGGGTGTGGGCATGGCGTGCGGACTCGAGCGCTATGTTCTGGCAGTTGGCAGCACGGTTTTGTTGGTTTTGATCTTGGGGTTTTTTGGCTACCTGGAGCGTGAAATCATCAAACAGCAAGTCAAACACGCCACGGACGAGCCATGAAACGCATTGGTTTAACCGGCAGTATTGGCGCGGGCAAAAGCACGGTGGCTAAAATGTTACGCGAAAAGGGCATTCCGGTACTCGACGCCGATGCCGTGGCTCGAGAGATTTCAAATTCGCTCGAGGTTCGAGACGCTGTTCGAGAAAGCTTCGGCGCCGAATATGTGCTCGAACACGGTTTAAACCGCCCAAAACTGGCGGAACTGGTTTTTGCCAAACCCGAGGCTCGGGCGCAACTGAACGCGATCATTCACCCAAAGGTTCGTATTGAAATGAACCGATTGCAACTCGATCTCGAAAAAACTGGAGTCGCCGCCGTGGTTCAGGATATTCCATTGTTGTTTGAAAGCAAACTCGAGGGTTTATTTGACGCCGTGATCTTGGTCGATGCGCCACTCGAGACTCGACTGAAACGGGTCTTGGCTCGAGACGGCATTGCGCGTGAAGACTTTCTGGCTCGTGACGCGGCGCAAATGCCAGCCAGTGAAAAACGACTTCGCGCCGCCCTGACGCTCGAGAATGCTGGTGACGGGTTGAAACTTTTAAGGCAGCTCGATGACGCACTGTTGAAACTTGGAATAATGCCAAAGAATCGGCATTAAAATCTTCAGACCAACAGTGAAACGGTTGTTGAAGACTCAGCGCTTGCGCTGGTGGTAACGGCGCATCTTGTCTCGAGCGCCGCAGGTATCCATGCTGCACCATCGCCGACTTCCGTTTTTGCTTGAGTCTACAAACAACCAGCCGCAGTCTGGGCAAGCCTTAAGCCGCTCGAGGGTCGCATCACCGAGCAGGCGAATTGCGTCGTGCGAGATCGGATGAAGAATGACTTCGGTCTCGTTGCTGATCGCCCAACGTGGTCTGTACGTACTTCGGTGTGCACAAGTTTGGCGCTGGCGATTGCTCTGGTGTGCGCCTTGAGCACTTTTTGAAGATCGCCTTGGGCGGGAGTGACCTGTGCCGCCAGACTCGAAAACACGCGTTTGAGAACTTCGCGCAGCTTGTGAGCGCGTTTTATCGAGTCGCTGGCGAGTTTAGGGTTACGTTGGGCGAGTTGCTCGAGTTGTCTTGCTTGACCCTTTGAAAGCAAACCCATCTCGAGACCCCAGTCTGTCAGGTCAGCGTAAGGAGCGGGGTCGTCAAGTGTTGTGCCGCGGCTCGCAGGGTTGGCGTTGATGAAATCCAGGCACAGCGTCCCACCCACGCTCGAAGATGGTTTGGGTGTTTCTAAGTCGGGCAGCATATCTGTAGTTTACCACCAAAAGCAATTTGACAGGTAATCAGATTTTTTGTAGAATTTTACCATCTAAATTAGTTTAACTGGTAAAAGATCGAGAGGCGAAAATGCAAGATCATCCAGACAGCCAAAAGCCCCAAGGTGATGGTTTACGGCTTGGCTCACTGCGTACCTCGAGTCCATTTGTGCGAGGTTCTTGGTACTGCCTGGGGTATTGGGGCATCACCGGAGCTTACCTCAATTTCCTCAACGTGTTCTTCCACGAAATCAACCTAAGTGTCGGTCAAATCGGTGTCCTGAGCGCCCTCGGTCCATTGCTCGCCATCACACTTGCCCCCTGGTTGGCGTGATGGGCAGACCGGCAATCGGCACGGGTTGATCTGGTACGAATTGCCTTGATTGGAATTGGGTTCTCTTTGCTAACCCTATTTTTTGCTCGAGGGTTCGCGGTTGTCCTGGGGGTTTACTTCGTTTTGGTCGCCTTCACCAGCACGGTACAACCCGCCGCTGACGGTTTGATTGCCCGCATGGCAGCCAGTCACCAACTCGAGTATGGAAGGATGCGTTTGTGGGGTGGGTTGGGGTTTGCGGCGATCTCATCGCTTTCGGGTTTGTTGTGGACTAAATTTGGCTACGCACCAATATTTCTGGCGTGCGGAACGCTGTTCTTGCTGTTTGCTCCAAGTGCGAGATTGCTCGAGGAGGGCAATGCCGCGCCATTGGATCAGCGTTTTCGGTTGTCCCAAGCATTGCGCGATCCAGGAATGCAAACGGCGCTGCTGGTGTCGTTGGTGGTTGGATTGGGATGGGGCTTGTCCACACCATTTCTCGGGGTTTACATCGAAATTTTGGGTGGCAACGCCACCCAGATTGGCGTGTTGTACGCGGTAGCCGCAATCGTCAGTAGCCAAGCAATGAGGCTCCAGGGACGCGGGGTGCAAATTATTGGTGAGGCAGGCATGTTGGCGCTCGGCTGTGCCTGCATGGCAGTGAACTATGGCGTCATTGCTGCGGTTCGTGATCCGAACTGGTTCATTGTTTCAGGGGCGCTCGAGGGTGTGGGCTTTGCGTCGTTTTTTATTGGCACAGTGCAAATTGTTGATCGGCGCACAGAAATTGGGCGTTCAATCACCATGCAATCAATCCGTAACGGTTTGACTTATGGAATTGCCCCGCTGCTGACCAGTCCTGTGGGTGGGTTTGTGTTCGGCAGGTTTGGTGCGGGTGTGTTTGCAATCACAGCCAGTTTGATGCTCATCGGTGTGTTGATTGCTTTGCTCGGGCGTGAGGGATTTAAACAGTCTACCCATCACTGAAAATCGTCATTTTCTTCTCGAGTCGCCAGACTCGAGGGTCTTTACGTCTGACCAAAAGCTTCTTAAAACTGCATAAAATATCCCATGAACGTTCTCAATTCGGTTTTGCTCGCCTCGCGTTGGCTGATGATCGCGCCGGTCTTTTCCCTCATTTTTGGATCGGGTTATTTTGCTTACCTCACCGCACTCGAGACGATAAAGGGCTTCACCGCCGAATCAACCCAGAAAAGTGCTTTGTACTTGATTCAAGCCGTGGACTCGAGCCTTTTGGCGGCGGTCTTGCTGATTTTTGCCCTCGGTTTGTACGAGTTGTTTATCGCGCCCATTGTTGTACCAGAAGACCATCCTTTCAGGCGGGTGTTGGTGATCGAATCGCTCGACGATCTCAAAGGCAAACTCGCCACGGTGATTGTCATGCTGCTGGTGGTCAAGTTTTTTGAACGCAGCCAGGAATTAAAAAGCGCAAATTTCCTCGACCTGCTGATGCTGGCGGGCGGCGTGGCGTTGCTCGGCGTGGGCTTGTGGTTGACCAAAAAGCAGCAATAAGTTTGGGTTAGACCCCTTGAAAGCCTTGTTCAAACTTGCTACAGTCACATGACAACTTGAGGGAGTAGCCACCTTTTGGCGCTCGAGGTCGTCAATACGAAAGTCATCGGCTTTCCGTCTCGGGCACAGTTTTTAAGACTTCGGTTTTAAACCTGATGGCGAGACTCAAATCGGAGGAATGATGGATATCCCGATTTGGGCTTGGCTCGCATTTTTATTTGGCGTGTTGGTGATGTTGGCACTCGATTTGGGCGTTTTCAACCGCAAGTCGAGTGTCGTCTCGAGCAAACAGGCGGCGATTTGGTCGGCGGTTTGGGTCATGCTGTCACTTTGTTTTGCCGGTTTGATGTTTTTTTGGCAAGGTCCGCAACGCGGTCTGGAATGGATCACCGGTTACTTGATCGAGTACAGCCTGGCGGTCGACAATATTTTTGTCTTTGTGCTCGTGTTCAGCGCATTTGCCGTCCCCGTCGCCCACAGACGGCGCGTACTGTTTTGGGGCATTATCGGCGCATTGGTCATGCGCGGCGCGATGATTGCCCTCGGCGCGGCATTGCTCGAACAATTTCACTGGATTTTATACGTCTTTGGCGGGATACTTTTGCTTGCGGGTTACAGCATGATGTTCAGTAAAAAAGAGCAAGCGAGCGATCTCGAGCACTACGAATTCGTCAAACTGGCACGGCGGTTGATCAAGATTTCACCACAATACGACGGACAAAAATTTTTCACCGTGCAAAACGGAATGCGCACGGCGACGCCGCTGTTTTTGGTTTTGATCGTGATCGAATTGACCGATTTGGTTTTTGCCGTGGACAGCATTCCCGCCGTTTTTGCGGTCACTCGAGAGCCGTTTATTGTTTTTACCAGTAACGTCATGGCAATTCTTGGACTTCGCAGTTTGTACGTGCTGCTCGAGGGTTTTGTGGATCGGTTTGTCTATTTAAAAACGGGCTTGTCGATCATTTTGGTCTTTATCGGCGCAAAATTATTGTTGCTGGACATTTTTAAAATCCCGACAGCCATCTCGCTTGTCGTGGTGATCTCGGTACTCGCCATCAGCGTCATTGCCAGCATCCTGAAAACCCCAAACACGCGCAAGGTTCTCGAGAAAGCATAAAAAAAGCTCAAGCCAAAATTGAAAGGAGTTTGATAAGAATTTGCCCCATTGATAAAGCACGATTTCTTAAATTCAACAAATTTGGCGTCATGATCGATATCTGCCCAGAATGCAAAAACGTCTGATTGGATCGCGGCGAACTCGAGACATGCGACCCGAACGAGTAACACTCAGCACCTGGCTTCTCAAACTTCGCACGCCGCTTTACCACTGATGCCAACTTGAGCGCAGCGTCCGGAAGTTCATTTCGGCAGCGTCTTCCAGCGCTCGAGCACTTCCACGGGCACCTTCGGGAAGTTGGTCGGAACCGCCCGCCCCGCCTGATCTCTCTCGTTCAGCCCGTGGTACGAAATCCAAACATGGACCTCGCCAGGCTGGAACATGACCCAGTTCCGCTCGCGCACGACCGGCGTGCCAGAAGCGTCGGTGAGCTGCCCGGTCATCGCTAGGCTGGGAAGACGGCTGCGACGTTTCTCGAGGCGCGGACCCGTGTCGGCACTGCAAGGTTTCGGGCGCCTGCCCTCAACGCTTGGTTAAAGCCAGCCAATCGCCCATCAGCTTCGCCTCGAGCAGTTGAGCCGAAGTTGGGGCGGTGCTCAGAACCGTCACGCTCAGCTTGAGGCTCGCCTTCGGTGGTCGCACGACGGCAAGAACGTCGTTTTCCGTATACAAGCCGATCAGATCGCCATCGTCCACTTTTTTGTTGCCGTTCACGTCCTGCCAGGCGATCAGGGCGTACTGACCATCCTCGAGTTTGGTGGCGCTGAACGCGGCGCTCTGGGTGCCGCTGCCGACAGTTACGAGCTGGCTTTTGGTCGCGTCGCACGCATCGGTCGCGTAGAAACAAGCCAGCACGACCGTGCCTTGGATCGTCGCGGGCGCTTGTACGTTCAAGCTCAGGGTGGCATGGTGGGTCTTGGCGCCGGCGGTGCCGCGCACGGTGAAGCTGTAAAGACCGTTGGTCACGCTTGAACCGACCGCGACACTCAGGGTTGCTTGGGTGGCGGTGACGCTCGAAAAGGTCGCGGTGATGCCTGTCGGCACGTTCACCGCAGTCAAACCCACCGCATCACTGAACCCGCCAACCCTCGAGATGTTCACTGTCCCAAGCAAGCCCGTCGCGGTACGCTTTTGGCAGCCGTTCAATCGCAACATACATGGCTGCCCTCTGACCAGCGCTGGAATGGCATTTCGCCATCAGCACGAGTGCCTGGTTTTTGACTGTCGGGTTCAGACTCAAAGCCAACTCTTCTAAAAGCGCAAAAACCTGCTGGCTGTCCGAACTGCTACTTAAACCTCGAGCTGCCTCTAAAGCAAGTTCGTTTCTGGTTTCGCCCGTCGTGTACTTTAAAGCTTGAACGCGAACGTGTGCGGCAGCCACAACATCACCTTGGATTTCAAGTCTCAATGCGGCACTTTTCAGAATGCTTAAAGCTTGTGTAGGCTCGAGGTTTGCGATTTCGATCAATTGATGGGTTTTTTCAGGCGTGTCTTGCAGCGCTTTGATGGCTGCGCGGGCAAGTTTGGTCAGTCGTGTTTTTGAAATGTTTTTGAAGCCCACTTCACGGTACAAGGGATGCGCAAATTCGGATTGGAACAAAATGCCGTTGCGCTCCAATACCCGCTTGGCTTTTTGAAAATCTTGAAGCTCGAGCTTTGCGACCTCAGACCACAGTTCTGGTGTGCAATCCAAACCCAACACGGCTTTCGCGCCCAAAACCGCCTCGAGTTCCGGGGTATTCGCCGCATCTTTCAAAGTCTGCTCGAGCAGCGCTTCAACGGTGACTGGCATCAGCTCAAATTCTGGTTTGCGCCATCGCCATTGTTTACCGTCGCTCCAAACAAACCCCTGCCTTGCCAGAAACCTGAAAAACTCTACGGTAAACAGTGGATTCCCAGCCGCCCTCCCATGAATCCAGGTCATCGCCTTTGTTGGCAACAAGGCTTGAGCTTCATTTTCAAGCAGCTTTT